>JADGPR010000034.1 GCA_017882335.1 Bacteroidales bacterium
CCGCTCACGCACCGTTAGTTTTTCATACTGTTCTATGGTTGCCATCGTTTTTGGATTTATGAACCCTCAAAAACGGTCAACCTATTTCAGGCAAGCACATCCTCTATCCTCTATTCTCGAACCTCTGACTTCCGACCTCTGACCTCGGACCTCTGACTATTGCCCAACGCCGTGGCAATTCTTGTATTTCTTTCCGCTTCCACATGGGCACGGATCGTTTCGTCCCACTTTCTTTTCAACATGTACCGGCTGCGGTCTCTGTTTCTCCTGTGTGTTCGCGTTGGCTTGCGACAGCAGGTCGGAGCGTTCTTCCTTTAAACGGCTGCGGTCCATTTTCCTTGGCCGCTGTGCTTCCTGTACATTATCCACCTGGATTGGGACATCTGCTTTGATGAGGAATGAAATGATCTCCTTGTTCGTACGCTGTACCATTGACTTGAACAGTTCGAACGATTCGAACTTATAGATCAGCAAGGGATCTTTCTGTTCATAGGCTGCATTCTGAACCGACTGTTTCAGGTCGTCCATCTCCCGCAGGTGTTCCTTCCATGCATTATCGATCATCCCTAACACAATTCCCTTTTCGATGGATAATGGCACTTCCTTTCCTTTATCTTCAAGGGCCCTGCGGATATTGGTTATAACCTGCAAGGTCTTTATTCCATCGGTAACCGGGATGGCAATATTCTCATATTTGGTTTCATTTTCAAAAACCTGCTTGATGACCGGAAAGGTCTTTTGTGCGATGGCCTCATTTTTTGCTTTGTAACGCCTGTACACATGATCATACAGCTTGTTGGAAAGCTCTGAAGTGTCGAGCGTTTGGAAATCATTTTCCCCGAAGGGAGAATCGACGGCAAATTCGCGAAGGAGTTCAATTTTGAAGCCTTCAACATCATTATTGTCCTGGTAGTCCAGTACGGTCGTCTCGCAAACATCGTAGATCATGTTGCTGATATCCACGGCAAGACGTTCACCGAAGAGGGCATGGTGGCGTTTTTTATAAATGGCGTCCCGCTGGATATTCATGACATCATCATATTCAAGAAGCCTTTTACGGATGCCGAAGTTGTTTTCCTCCACTTTTCTTTGTGCCCGTTCGATCGATTTTGTTATCATGGAGTGCTGGATGACCTCTCCTTCCTGTATTCCCATCCGGTCCATGATCTTTGCAATACGGTCGGAACCAAACATACGCATCAGGTCATCTTCGAGGCAGACAAAAAATTGCGAACTACCCGGGTCACCTTGGCGGCCTGCACGGCCACGCAACTGCCGGTCGACACGGCGTGACTCGTGCCGTTCGGTGCCGATGATGGCAAGTCCGCCGGATGCCACAACCCCTTTGCCCAGCTTGATATCAGTTCCACGGCCGGCCATGTTGGTGGCAATGGTCACCGTACCTGCAATACCTGCTTCGAGCACGATCTCGGCTTCCTTCTGATGTAGCTTAGCATTCAGCACATTGTGTTTGATATTCTGGCGTTTGAGCATACGGCTCAGCAATTCGGAAGTCTCGACCGAGGTCGTACCCACCAGGGAAGGTCTTCCAATGGAGATCAGGTGTTCTATCTCCTTGATGACCGCGTTGAATTTTTCCCGTTTTGTCTTGTAAACCAGGTCCTGGCGGTCATCACGCACCACCTGTTTGTTGGTAGGGATGACAATGACATCCAGCTTGTAAATATCCCAGAGCTCTCCTGCTTCCGTTTCGGCAGTACCCGTCATCCCGGCCAGTTTTTTGTACATCCTGAAATAATTCTGCAGGGTGATCGTGGCATAGGTTTGGGTAGCGGCTTCCACCTTCACACTTTCCTTCGCTTCAAGTGCCTGGTGAAGGCCATCCGAATATCTTCTTCCTTCAAGGATACGACCGGTCTGTTCATCAACGATCTTGATTTTATTGTCCATGATGACATATTCAATATCCTTTTCAAACAGCGCATAGGCTTTAAGAAGCTGGTTAACGGTATGAACCCGCTCCGATTTGATCGAATAATCGATCATCATCTGGTTCTTTTTTTCCAGTTTTTCAGATTCGAGTAGGTCTGAATGTGCCAGTTCGGCAAGTTCAAGCCCGATATCCGGAAGGATATAGAATGTGGGATCATCATACGATTCGGTCAGGAGATCGATCCCTTTGTCAGTCAACTCGATGGTATTGTTTTTTTCATCAATCACAAAAAACAGTTCATCATCGATGATATGCATGTTCTTGGATTGTTCCTGCATGAAAAAATTTTCCGTTTTCAGGAGTAGCGCTTTTATGCCAGGTTCACTGAGGAATTTGATCAGCGCTTTGTTCTTCGGAAGTCCGCGGTGTGAACGAAGTACCTGTTCGCCCGCTTTCTTCATGTTGTCGTTATTGTTCTCATTCTCGCTCAACGACTTTGCTTCGGAAAGCATTTTTGTCACGAGGTTTTTCTGCGCATTGTACAACTTCACCACATTGGGTTTCAGCTCCTCAAAAGCCTGGTTTTCACCTTTCGGCGTGGGGCCTGAGATGATAAGCGGCGTTCGGGCATCATCGATCAGAACCGAGTCAACCTCATCGACGATCGTATAATTGTGTACCCGCTGCACCATTTCCTCAGGATTGCTGGTCATGTTGTCGCGGAGGTAATCAAAGCCAAATTCATTGTTCGTTCCGAAGGTGATATCGGCATTATAGGCATTCCTGCGTGCATCCGAATTCGGTTCATGCCTGTCGATGCAATCCACTTTCATCCCGTGAAATTCATAAAGGACGCCCATCCATTCCGAGTCGCGTTTTGCAAGATAATCATTAACCGTTACGATATGGACACCTTTTCCCGGAAGGGCATTCAGATAAACCGGAAGTGTAGCCACTAGGGTTTTCCCCTCACCGGTAGCCATTTCCGATATCTTCCCCTGGTGAAGCACCACCCCGCCGATCAGCTGCACATCATAGTGAATCATATCCCAACGGATCATATTTCCACCGGCCAGCCAGCTGGTATTGTACCTGGCCATATCCCCTGCGATCTCAACATTGGCTTTCGTGGCAGCAAAGTCGCGGTCCATCTGGTTAGCAGTAACATCAACATATTCATTCTCCACGAACCTCCTCGCCGTATCTTTCATCACGGCAAAGGCTTCGGGAAGGATCTCGTTCAGGATCTCCTGGGTCAGTTCATAACTCTCCTTTTCCAGTTTATCAAGATGGGAGTAAAGTTTTTCTTTTTCGTCGATCTCGATCTCATCGGAATTGAGCTGGATCTTGAGTTCTTCAATCTCTTTTTCTTTATCTGAAAGATGATCTGCAATCCTTTGCTTAAACTGTACCGTTTTTCCCCTGAGTTCGTCATTGCTGAGTTTCCTTATTTCCTCGTAGAATTCCAGGGTAGCATCAACATAGGGCATGATTACCTTTATATCTCTTTGGGATTTGTTTCCAAGAAATTTTTTAAAAAAATCCATAGTTCTTAATTGATAAATCAACAAATGCTGAACAAAAGTAAGCAAAATCCCATGACAACCCTTTCCAGGCAGCGAATTTTAAGGGTTCAGAAGTTTCTCCAGCGATGATTCAAGTCCGCTGTCAGGCAGGTCAGCCGGGTATTGTACGATCCTTCCCTGGCTGTCGATCAATACAAATAAAGGAAAGGAACGTACATCATAGTCCCGCAGCAATCCTATTTCATTGCCCAGGTGGAGAAAAGTCCAGGTAAATCCTTTCTTAAGGTTAAGAAAAAAAAGCATCTTCATAAATTCCTTATCGGCAGAGATGCTGACGAAAACAATGCGGTCGTGGTATTTATCATACAGTGGCTTCAGCAACTCCATCTCGCTGAGGCACGATTGGCAATAGGTTGTCCAGAAGCCAAGAAGGACAGGTTTTCCTTTGAAATCACTGAGAGAAACAATTTTCCGGTTTCGGTCCTGAAGCGTGAACCCCGGTGCCGCACTTCCATGCCGGAGCCTTGTCAGGTATTTAATTAAATTTTCTGCGATCACTTTGTTCTCGGCGAATTTACTGTCCTTTACGATCGCAGCCAGCGTGTTTTGAATGCTTTCCTGCTTATACAATGGATCGTCATACATCTCCATCAGATTTCTGAGCAATACCAGTTCACGCAATTGCGGCTTATGAAGGAGGGTATCCGATTCCAGCGCTTTCATCAGGGCTGGGTAACTTTTGGGGCCATTCAGCATCCCTGAATAATTAAGGAATTTCAACGGCCGTGAGGTTGTCGTAATGTATTTTGAAAAGAATTCGTTGAAGAAATCCATGTACTCGACATTGTCATAAAGGATGGGAGAATCGGAGAAATATTTTTTCACCATCGGGGATTTTCCCATCACGTTTGCAACCTGCTCAAGGGAACCCAGTTTGTATCTGACATACTCGGGGAAATAGTTTTGTTTTACATCCGGAAATTTCCGGGCCATCCTGACGGTGAATGTATCCAGCCGTGCTTTGTCCTTTTCCCGGTAGAGGTAATTGAAATTCTCCAGAACAAAAACATTGTATTCCTTATTGAACGCCTGGATCAATGCATTCAGCTCATCTGGTTTGTTTCCCTGGATTATGATCTCAAGGCTCTGCGACTCCACAAAAGGGTTCACCTCCTGCATTTCATTGTAATTCAATGGAGCAATCGATACGGTATACGACCTGCCGGGTTCAAGGAACAGCTCACCGCGGTGAAAATCGATGGCAAGGAAGGCAGAAAGGATTTTATCTGTATTCAGGGAAAGTGTAAAAGACGCCGTTGAATCAATGGTAGCCTGTGCGAGTGTCTTCTCCAAACCGGTAATCAGGTCGGAACAGATGATCACCTCAATTTTCTTGCCTTCTGCACCCGGCGCTGTTCCGGTGATCTTCGTAGTCTGGGCAGCTGATAGGAAAGGTAAAAGAAAGAGTATGAACGGCAGGAAGGTCTTCATTCAGATACGTTTAGTCAATTGATGCTGGATGCTGAATCATAAACTTTACGAACTTTATAAACTTTACAAACTCACTGAACCGTGAATTTCCCTGGCAATTTTATCAGGAACGAACTTGCTGACATCACCGCCATTCCTCAGTATATCCCTGACCACCGATGAACTGAGGGCAGCATATTCAGGTGCACTCAGAAAAAATATGGTTTCAATGACCGGGGAAATGGCTTTGTTCATCAACCCGATGGTCCGTTCAAACTCAAAATCGGCGGAGGTCCTCAACCCGCGCAGGATGTACACTGCATTCATCCTGGTGCAAAGATCGACGGTCAGACCTGAATATTTCATAATTCTGACTTTTGGTTCATCTCCAAAGACCAGTTCCAGCCATTTCAACCGGCTATCCAGGGGGAAATACGATTTTTTTTCAGCATTTTCACCTAAAGCCACGATGATCTCATCGAAAACCGGAAGTGCCCTGCGGATGATGGATTCATGGCCACGGGTGATGGGATCAAAGGATCCCGGGAAAACGGCGATCTTTTTCATTTTTGAATAATTTCTGTTTCAATGGTCAAATTGCTGTCACTCCCGATCCGGGAGAATACCCAATAGTATTATTCAGGGTTTCTTTAAACATCATTTGTTATGTAAAGTTAAATAAAAACCATTATTCACAAGTTTTATATGTGATTCAGGATAACAGGTGGCTGACTTGGCCCAGAAATGCATCGGAGTAATACCTTATGTCGAACTCTTTTCTGGAGAGATAGGCATTTTCGCTAAGCGCCCGATACTCATCTTCGGGTAAAGACTTTATTTTCAAGATCATCTCCCGATATTCTTCAGGAGTATTACAAAAATAACCATTGACGCCATGCTTCAGGAAAACTGAATTCTCACCTATATCGCTTCCCAGGGCAGGAATACCGCAAGAAAAGTATTGTTTTAGTTTATACCCCGATTTTGAGCGGTTAATTTCCGTATCGAGCAAAGGTGAGATCCCGAAATCGAATTCTCTGACCCTTTCATAGATGGCATCCTCGTCCAACCAGTCCATATCTTCCGGAATATCAGTAATGACATTTTTGTTGCTTGAAAGGTAGTTGATCAATTCCTGTTTATCCTTTGTCGATCTGGCCCCGAGGATCACAATTTTAACCGGAAAGGGAATGGTTAACAAAGCCGGGAAAAACAAACTGTACAGACTATCCCTGTGGCCACCCCAGAAACAGCCGATCCATCCGATGGTCAACACCTGATTTATACCGATCTTTTTTTTATTATGGAAGGTAACAGGTGTTGTGAGAAGAAAGGAGTTGGGATTGAAGTTTCGGGCATAAACCAACAGGTTCTGACTCCCCACGCAACAGGCAGTACAGTGTTTCATAAAAAAGTGGATGGTTTCCGGTGAATTCGGCACATACTCCGCATCATCGATATCATATACAGAGTTTCTGCCGCGAAGGCGAATAAGGATTTTAAGGGCAGTGGCATAGATCCCACGTGTATAAACCCTCTGGATCACAATAAGGGAGTTCTTTTTACGAAACAAGAGTGCAGAAAGAAACATCCTGATAAATATAACCATCCGACGAAGATCATACCCGGGATAAGCAATCGAATACCGTATACCATATTTTGAGCCCAATTCATCCAGTAAATATTTTCCCCTGTACCTTACACTTGGCGAAGTCAGATCGAACAGGGCAAACCAGTAAATATAACGGATATTCATAGGGGAACGTCCAGATTCAACTTGATAAACATCGGGGAAGACAACAAGATTTACGATTAGAAGATTTACGATTGCAGAATGAAGTTACGATTTCTTGATTTACGATTATTCAAAATTTTATCGTAGATCGTCAATCTCACAATTCAATCGAAAATCTAAGATCGTCAAATCGAAAATCTCTTAAGATCGTCCATTCGTAAATTCATTATTCAAAGGTTATCGAAAACTGGAAAATTTTTGATTTCAGGCTTTGGATGCTGTTTGTATAGAGGTTGTGTTCCCTTTTCAACTGGTCAAACAGTCCGTACATCATTTTAAATTCCAATCCCAACTTGAACCATTCATTGTAGAAGTCAAAACCTACTCCTGCTTCCAGGTAAACATCATCCCTGTTAAACTTGACGATCTTCTGATCGGAATTCCGCTGCTCCCGTTTCTTTGCTTGCGAAGCCAGGTCGAGGGTATATTGGGCGCCTCCCATCAGGTAAGCCCTGAAATTATTATAACGCTCTGATTTGAATTTAAGCTCCAGCGGAAAGTTCACATAGGTTGAAGGAATCTTTTTTGTGATAACCAATAAAGATTCACTTTCTTTCCTGTAGGTCCTGATGGTATATACCAGGTCACGGTCGCCGAAAGTAAGAGAGGGAATGAACCGGAGGTCAAAATTATTGCCTAACCTCATGTTGCTGACAATACTGATAACAAAGCCGGGTGCAGCAATAGATGTGATCGACAGCACCTTGGCCGAATCAGGCAGCGGCAGGATGTCGGGAATAAAGGTCGAATCGAAATTATGGGAGGTAAGGTCTGCAATAGGACGTATCGTGACGTAGCTCAGATTGGCTCCCAACACGAAGCCAAAATGAAAAACACTTTCCTGGTCGTACATTGGCATGTTCAGGATCCATAGCGTCTGTCCATATCCTTTTCCTGAAAATGAGAGATAACAAATTAGCAAGGAAACAATAATGAGCCGGACAGATTTCAATAACGGTAGTGGTTTAGTGAATCAGATTAACGGATTAAATGAACTTTTATTTTACTGAAAGGATAAGCACATGTAAGGTTTCAGTTTATTTTTCACCGGTATAGATGGTTGCAACGCCAAATGTAAGAATATGCTGCGAAACATTTCTCATCTCTGCCTTTTCCAGGATTTCAAGAAAATCTTTTCCCGAAGGGAAAGCGGAAACGGATTCGGGCAAGTAGATATAAGCCTGTGAATTCCTGGAAACCATTTTCCCGATGAAGGGGACCAGGTGTTTTGAGTAAAAACCGTACAAATGTTTCCAGGGAAAAGATGCGGGATGAGAAAACTCGAGGATCATCATCACTCCTCCCGTTTTCATAACCCTTCTCATTTCTGAAAGACCTCTTTCCAGGTCTTCAAAGTTCCTGACGCCAAACGCCACCGTCACGGCATCGAAAACTTCATCCGGGAAAGGAAGATCTTCGGCATCACCTTCCTCAAACGTGATCCTTTCCTGTAAACGCTTTTGACCAGCTTTCTGTTTTGCGATAGCGAGCATGTTTCCCGCAATATCGATCCCTGTAATATGTTCCGGTTCCAGGGTACTGATGAGCAGGGCAAGATCACCGGTGCCGGTTGCAACATCCAGTATACGGTGAGGCTTGTAAAGGGAAAGCTGGTTTACTAATTTTCTTCTCCAGCTGAAATCAACACCGAGCGAAAGGAAATGATTGAGGAAGTCGTAACGGCCGGAAATGTCGTTAAACATGTGCTGAACCTGTTCTTTTTTCTTCATCGGAATAAAACTACCAATGATTTACGAATTACGAGTTTAGATTTTAGATTGAATTGTAAATCGTTAATCGTAAATCGAAAATAAAAAAGGGATCATCATAAACAGACAATCCCTTAAACCCAATTAAACTTATCTTAAGCACCGAGCATCAGCCTTTTGAAACCGGTGACGCGAAGGTTTTTATCATTGTCTGCAAGGAACTGGCGAACTGTTTTTTTGGTATCCCTTACAAAATCCTGGTTCATTAAAGTATTGTCTTTAAAGAATTTTCCAAGCTTACCGGTTGCGATCTTTTCCAGCATTTCTTCCGGTTTCCCTTCCTGGCGTGCCTGTTCCTTGCCGATCTCAACTTCGCGGTCGATGGTCTCCTGGGAAACATTTTCCTTATCGATGGCAACTGGATTCATTGCAGCAACCTGCATGGCTAACTCATGCCCTATTTCAACTGTGTTCTTTGCATCTTTTTTATTCAGTCCGAGAAGGGTTGCAAGCCTGTTTCCATGATGGTTATATGAAGAAACGAAAGGAGCTTCGAGGAATTCATAATGAGCGATCTGGATCTTTTCCCCGGTTTTTCCGAGCATCTCATTCAGTTTCTCTTCCACGGTCATCTCATTCAGCTTCATGGCTGTGATGGCCTTGGTATTGGCGGGACGATTTTTAATACAGAGCTCGAGGAGGTCGTGAACGAATTTCTTAAAATCATCGGTCTTACCTACAAAATCCGTTTCGCAGTTTACCATGATCAGGCCTGCATAGGTATGATCCTCATTGGTTTTTGAGATGACGATTCCTTCATTTGCATCGCGGTCGGCTCTTTTGGCAGCGACTTTCTGCCCTTTTTTCCGGAGGTAATCAATGGCTTTATCAAAATCGCCATCTGTTTCCTGGAGTGCTTTTTTGCAATCCATCATCCCGGCGCCGGACATCTGACGTAATTTGTTAACGTCGGCAGCAGTAATGTTTACCATATAGTGTTAGATTTTAATTTGGAAGGGTCATTAATTGAGGTCGGAGGTCCGAGGTCGGAATTCTGTTTTCTGACCTCTGACTTCTGACATCTGAATTTTTACTTTTTATTCGACTTTCCGGCGGGTTTGCTGATTCGCTTACGGGGTGTTTTTGCTTTTGTTGTTTCTTTTTCCTCTTCGGAAGTGGTTTTCAACTTTGCGACTTTTGTCTCTACAAAATCTTTCTTTGCGATCTTGATCCCTTCTTCTTCCTCATCTACATCCAGAATATCAAGGCTGGTCGGGGTTGCGAATTCATCTTCTGCACCTTCGGTTCTTCCTTCACGTTCTTCGTCGGCAGCTTTTTTATCCCTGTCGAGTTTACGTTCCACAAGTCCTTCCTCGATGGCATTCACCATGGATTCGATAATGAGGGAGATGGATTTGGATGCGTCGTCGTTGGCCGGGATAGCGAAATCCACCTGGCGCGGGTCAGAATTTGTGTCGACGATGGCAAATGTGGGGATGTTTAATTTTTTCGCTTCGGCAACAGCAATGTGTTCCTTCAGGATATCAACGACGAAAACGGCTGCGGGAAGACGGTTCAGGTCGGCGATACTGCCGAGGTTCTTTTCCAGCTTGGCCCGTTCGCGGGTGATGGTTAACCGTTCTTTTTTGGAAAGGTTGTTATAGGAAGGGCTGGCCATCAGTTTATCGATGGAAGCCATTTTTCTTACTGCTTTACGGATGGTAGCGAAGTTGGTGAGCATTCCACCGGGCCAGCGCTCCGTTACGTAAGGCATGTTGACTCTCTTAACATGCTCGGCAACGATTTCCTTGGCTTGTTTTTTCGTAGCGACGAAAAGTATGCGTTTTCCTGATTTCGAGATCTGTTTAAGGGCAGAAGCTGCTTCATCCATCTTGGCCATAGTCTTGTAAAGATCGATGATATGGATCCCGTTCCGTTCCATGAAAATATAAGGGGCCATGCTCGGGTTCCATTTTCTCTTCAGGTGACCGAAGTGTACACCGGCGTCCAATAATGCTTCAAAAGTGGTTCTTGACATAATTTCTTTACTATAATTTTAACGTTTGCTAAACTGGAATCTTTTTCTTGCTTTCTTTTGTCCGAACTTTTTCCGTTCTACCATACGCGGATCTCTTCTCATCATTCCTTTTGCTTTCAGAGCAGGCCGGTGTTCTTCGCTGATCTTGCAGAGTGCACGGGAAATGGCGAGGCTGAGGGCCTCTGCCTGTCCGGTAATTCCACCTCCATCCAGGTTAACCTTAATATCATATTTCCCCAAGGTGTTCGTGATGTTGAAGGGTTCAACAACCTGATATTGCAAAATCACCGTGGGAAAATATTCTTTATAATCGCGGTCGTTGACCGTAATTTTTCCTTCGCCTTCTTTTAAATAAATCCTCGCGACGGCAGTCTTTCTTCTGCCGAGAGTCATGATAATTTCCATATTACCTGATTGAATTTAGATTGATTACTTTGGGTTGCTGTGCCTGGTGGGGATGCTCCGGGCCTGCATAAACATATAGGTTGCGGAATAATTCACTCCCTAAACGATTTTTGGGTAGCATGCCTTTGATGGCTTTTTCAACCACGGCAGTGGGCTTTTTAGCCAGGAGTTCCCGTGGTGTTGTGAACCGCTGTCCTCCCGGGTAACCCGTGTGGCGTACATAATTCTTATCCGTCATCTTCTTGCCTGTGAGGATGATCTTTTCGGCGTTGATGATGATCACATTATCACCACAGTCGACGTGCGGTGTATAATTGGTTTTCAGCTTGCCCCTGAGCAATCGTGCTGCTTTGGTCGATAAACGACCAAGTACCTGGTTTTCTGCGTCAATAAGTACCCACTCCTTATTTACTGTTGCTGAGTTGGCGCTGATTGTCTTGTAGCTTAACGTATTCATGAATTTCTACTGGTTGCTAAATCATTAACATTATTCCCATCAAAAAGGGGTGCAAAAATAGAACTAAAATTTTGATTAAACAAATAATCCGAATAACTTTTTCCCTTGTGGAAAGTATTAGGAGAGTGACAGAGTCACAAAGTGACAGAGTGACAGAGTTACAATGTGACAAAGTCATAAATAAAATAGCGAATTGCGAAAGGCGAAAAGCGAAATGCTCTTTGCAACATTTGCAACATTTGCGCCGTCTCGTCTTCGCGGTGGAAAAAATTTGTCTATTTTTATCCTTTGAAATTTAGTAACCCATGAAACCAATATACAGTACCCTTCTCTGGACCGGCATTTTTGCTGCCGCGATGGCCGTTCTCGAGAGTGCCGTTGTGGTTTACCTCCGGGCACTCTATTATCCCGAAGGATTTGTTTTCCCTTTAAAGATGATGGATCAGCAGATCCTGGTCACGGAGATTTTCCGGGAAGCGGCAACAATAGTCATGCTCTTTACGATCGGTGTGATTTCAACTAAAAGTTGGATCAGCCGTTTTGCCGTTTTTATTTATGCCTTCGCCATATGGGATATATTTTATTATATCTACCTGGTCTTCCTTCTCGGATGGCCACCTTCCCTTCTCACCTGGGATCTGCTGTTCCTGATCCCGGTAACATGGGCCGGGCCGGTGCTGGCCCCGGTCATCAATTCGCTCACGATGATCCTGTTGGCAATAGTCATCCTTTATTCCAGGTTAAAAGATGAAACCTTCCGATTGACCTTTTATGAATGGCTCCTGCTGATAGCAGGATCACTGATCGTGATCTTTGCCTATACCCGGCCTTATATGGAGTACATGCTCGACCGGTATTCTATCTATGAAATAGTCCATTTTCGCGGAAACACAAAACTGATTGAATATTCCGCCGGATTTATCCCGGTAAAATTCAGCTGGGTCATTTACTCCCTTGGCCAGTTGCTCTTCTTTTGGTCGATCATTCATGTGATGCTGAGGATGAGGCGGAAATAAATAGCGGAATCGCGTTATCACATTTTTATTAATTTTGCACCAGTCAATATGTTCACTTTGTGACCACTTTTTTTAACCCAAAGTTTGCTCCTGATGGTTTATACCGGAAATTCAAAACAAACAAAAAAATGTTCTCGCAGACCTGCCTGCCGGTAGGCAGGTTTGCGCTGATTTAATCGCAGATTCACGCAGAAACCATATGACTTCTTATCTAAGAAGGGATTAATATGAACTCAAGTTGTAAACTATTCTGCGAAAATCTGCGAGAAAAAAACAATCGGTAATCAGGTAGAGATAAAGTGTTATGTAGTAGACAAGAAGATCACAAAGTGAAATTTATTCGTAATTCGTAATTCCTATTGAATGTCAATCAAAGTTAATGAAATAACCAAAATTTACGGAAAGCAGAAAGCCCTCGATGCCGTGTCGTTTGAAATCGCACCGGGTGAAGTTGTTGGGCTGCTGGGGCCTAACGGTGCAGGGAAGAGCACCATCATGAAGATACTCACCTGTTTCATCCCTCCCACTTCCGGCGATGCCAGTGTCTGCAATTTCGATATCCTGGAACAATCCATTGAAGTAAGGAAAAAAGTCGGATATCTTCCCGAAAATAATCCTCTTTACCTTGATCTCTATGTAGAGGAATTTCTCTCCTTTATTAATGGGATCCACTATTCTACTGCTGCCAACCCGAAGCGGATTGCAGAAATCATTGAATTGACAGGCCTTATATCAGAAAAACACAAAAAAATCGGCGCCCTTTCAAAAGGCTACCGCCAGCGTGTCGGCCTTGCACAGGCTTTGTTGCATGATCCGGAGGTCTTGGTCCTTGATGAACCCACTTCAGGGCTCGATCCCAACCAGCTGCTCGAAATCAGGGCCCTGATCAAAACCATCGGTAAGGAAAAAACCGTCATGCTTTCCACCCACATCATGCAGGAAGTGGAAGCCATCTGCGACCGGGCGATCATCATCCACAAGGGAAAGATCGTAGCAGACGATTCAACACAGAACCTGCATCATATCTCCTCCTCCGGGAATGTGGTAAGAGTGGAATTCAGCTCAGTAGTGGATGTAGGGTTACTCGCAATGATCAACGGGGTAAAAGAGGTCACTACACTATCACCGGTCAGTTTCCAGCTTACCGCACAACCTGAACTGGATATCCGGCCCGATATATTCAGGTTTGCCGTCGATCAAAAGCTGACCGTACTTGCGATGCAAAAAGAAGAACTCAGGCTGGAGGAAGTCTTCCAGGAGTTGACAAAAGACTAGCGGACAGGCGGACGAGCGGACAAGTTTATCAGACAAAATTTCGCTATTTAATATTGCGAGGAACTCTGCGACGACGCAATCTCCTATAGTTACCACAAACAATTGTCATTGCGAGGCACGGAGTGCCGAAGCAACCCCCGGATTAGCTGATGAGCTGGCGAATTAGCGAGTTGGTGAACTGGTGAGTTTTTTTTAATTCGATTTACTTTGATTTGTGACTCAAACAAATTTTATCTCCGGATAAAAAAAATTCGTATTTTTGCCACCAGTTGAGTGGAAAGATTTGATTGATTGCAACCACTGGAAAAAAATGCTAAAACAATATTTTCTTCCGCCAATCTTCAGATCCAGCCTCATATTTACATTTATTTATAAACTCAATAAAACTGTTTATTATGGGATATTTATTCACATCCGAGTCCGTATCCGAAGGACATCCGGATAAAGTTGCCGACCAGATTTCTGATGCATTGCTCGATGAATTCTTAAGATGGGATCCCGAATCCAAAGTTGCATGTGAAACTTTCGTTACCACCGGGCTTGTTGTTTGCGGCGGCGAAGTAAGGACCGAAGGATACGTGGATGTACAGGATACAGCGCGCAAAGTGATCCGGCAGATTGGCTATACAAAGGCCGAATACCGTTTCGACAGCGATTCATGCGGGGTGGTTTCCACCATCCATGAGCAATCCAAAGATATCAACATGGGCGTGGTAAGGGAAAAACCGGAAGACCAGGGTGCCGGCGACCAGGGGATGATGTTTGGTTATGCCTGTCGTGAAATGGATAACCTGATGCCGCTGTCCAGTGAAGTAGCCCATATTCTCCTCCAGGAACTGGCAGACATCCGCAGGGAAGGAAAGCAGATGAAATACTTGCGTCCCGACAGCAAATCACAAGTCACTGTTGAATACGACAATAACGGGTTGCCGAAGAGGATCGATACAATTGTGGTAAGTACGCAGCATGACGATTTCGTACAACCGAAGAATAATACCGCAAAAGCCGTTACTTCTGCCGACAAACAAATGCAGGACGCAATCCGGAAGGATATCGAGAAGTACCTGATACCACGCGTGCTGAAGACACTTCCTCCCCGCATCAAAAAACTGTTCCAGGGAGATTACAAACTCCATGTCAACCCGACCGGGAAATTTGTTATCGGTGGCCCTCACGGGGATACAGGGCTGACCGGTCGTAAGATCATTGTTGATACTTATGGTGGGCACGGCGCACATGGCGGTGGTGCATTTTCAGGCAAGGATTCTTCCAAGGTTGACCGTTCTGCCGCTTATGCTTCAAGGCATATAGCGAAGAATCTTGTAGCTGCCGGTGTAGCTGACCAGGTCCTCATCCAGGTTGCCTATGCCATTGGCGTTGCACAACCTGTCGGACTGTATGTCAACACTTACGGAACGGCGAAAGTAAAAAATGCCAAAGGAAAAATCTTATCCGACGGGGAGATCTCCACGAAGGTGCAGAAGATCTTCGACATGCGGCCCTATGCCATCGTACAACGATTCGGACTTAAGAACCCGATATACCTGAAAACCGCCACGTATGGCCATTTCGGAAGAGACAGTTATTCGGAAGAAGTGGAAGTTTATTACAAGGTGAAAAGCTCTAAACCAAAAAAGGTAAGCGTGAACGGGAAAAAGGTTTATATGAAGAAAGTGGAATTCTTTACCTGGGAAAAGCTGGATTATGTCGGGAAGATAAAGAAAGAGTTCGGGTTGAAGTAAAGTGTTAGGCATTAGGTTTTAGGTATTAGGCTGTATATTTGTCTTTTCGTAATTCGTAATTCGTAATTCGTAATTCGTAATTCGTAATTCGAATCATGCATTTGGAAGTCGAGCACAAATATCTCATTCGAAAAGATCTCTGGTATGCGGTTAATAAACCGCCTGGAGTGAATATCCGGCAAGGTTACCTTCACACAGATCCGGGAAAAAACATCCGCATCCGGACCACCGGGACAGATGCTTTCCTTACCATTAAAGGGCCATTGGCGAATGCCACACGCGCCGAGTACGAATATCCTATTCCACCCGGTGAAGCAGACGAACTGCTGCAATTATGCACAGCTCCTGTTATCGAAAAAGTCCGTTACCGGATGGAATATGCCGGAAAAACCTGGGAGGTGGATGAATTTTTTGGGGAGAACGAAGGATTGATCCTGGCTGAGATTGAGTTGACATTTACAGAGGAAAAATATGAGAGGCCGGCTTGGGTTGGCGAAGAGGTTACAAACGATCAAAGGTATTACAATGCATACCTGGCCGGACATCCGTATTCCGGCTGGAAATAAAAAAAAGGCCGTCCCGTTGGGTTGGCCTTTTTTCTTTAAGAATATGAGTTGTTAGTGCCTTACAATAAGTTTCCGGGTTGTCATTGTTTTTCCATCTATATCCAGTGAATAGAAATAGATCCCTTCAGGGAGGTCGCCGGTAAAAACCGATAGTTTGCCTTCTGCACTGGTAAGGACTGATTTTTTCACCACCGAACCCACTAAATTCCGGATGATGACTGAACCTTCATTCTCGGTATTAAGGGAATAGTTAAAATTTACGGTGTTATTAGCAGGATTGGGATAGGCGCCAGACAGGATATTTTTAACCATTTGATTGTTGATACCTACATATAGTGCGTCATAGGTAACATTTACACAAACCGAATCGTTTGGATTAGACTGGACGTAGAAAACGTAACGGATCACCGAGGCCCCTGCAAAAGTAAACGGGTTGTAATGCCCGGAAAAGTTGACGGAATCAGTTGTCATGGCATTCAGCGTCAATGGATTGGGGGAAATATACACATTGGGTGCAAAACATAATCCCCAGCAGAACGTGTTCATGGACCCGGAAACCAAACTGATTTCGACTTTCTTGACAAGCACATCAATGGGGGAATTGGTCGTGTTCCTGACAAAGATATGGGATACGATCTCATCATCGTTGACATGTCCCTGCCGGTTAACATTTGCATTGTTGGCAAGGGGACCGGTGCTGTCGGACAGGGTCAGGGATTGCGAATAACCATAATAGAAGGTGGTCATGGCCAAAAAAACGATGAGTACAAGCTTTTTCATCAGATATATTACTTTGAAAATAAAGGTTTATGTTCAATATACAAAGGTAAACAATTTTTTTTAATTCCTTAACCGTTTTTCGATGAAATTCTTCCTCTGTTTTTAATAGAATGAGGAAATTTATACTAAATTTGGACAAGATTATTAGTCATGAATCTTTAAAACCTGATGAGAATGAAAAAATTAATACTTTGTTCTTTTTTCCTGGCCACAGCCGTTCTTGGTTTCAGCCAATCGCAGCGGTTTGTGATGTTTGAAGAATTTACAAATGCCAGTTGTGGTCCCTGTGCTTCGCAAAACCCTGCATTCGATGCTCTGCTGAACTCCAATACATCCAAGTGTACTTCCATTAAATACCATGCAAACTGGCCCGGTGTTGACCCTATGAACGCCCAGAACCCGACGGATGCAGGAGCCCGTGTAACGTATTATCAGGTTAACCTTGTTGGTGTTCCTTATGCCGTTATGGATGGCATCCCGATTCCAGGCCCCAATTACACTGGGGCACCGGCCAATCTTAACCAGGCGAAGATTGATGCTGAATATGCCATCCCCGCAACATTCAATCTCTCCATGTACCAGCAGCTTTCAGCCGGCAATGATAGCGTCTTCATCACCATGCTGGGTGAATGCACCGAGGCTGTCAGCGGATCCCTGGTTGCCCAAATCGGTGTTATTGAAAAACACATTCATTTTAACTCGCCTCCCGGAACCAATGGAGAAAAGGATTTTTACAATGTTATGAAAAAAATGCTGCCTACCGCATCGGGAACTATACTCCCATCCTCCTTTCAACCCGGGGATTACTTCATCGTCCAGGGTGCCTGGAAACTGGCAAACGTCTATACGTTAAGCGAACTCAGTGCAGTTGGTTTTATCCAGAACAACGCGAACAAGAACATTCAGCAGGGAGCCAACAGCACCACCACCCCGCTTACTATGCCATATAATAATGATGTTCAGCTTATGTCCGTTTCGGGTTATTCTAGCACGAATTGTTCAGGGAATGTGGCTCCGGTGATTTCCATCCGGAATAACGGGAATAACCCATTGACATCCCTGACGATAAAATATGGTCTGGATGGCTTACCCCCCAGCACTTATACATGGAACGGAATCCTTCAGACCCTCGAGAAAACTAACATTACTCTTCCAAATTCTACTGTATCGCTGCAAGGTCCCTCCTACACATTCAATATCTATGCAGACCAGGTAAACAATGTTACCGACGAATATCCGAAGAATGATACTACCGAAATAACTTTTGTCAATGCGCCATACTCCCTTAATTATATGATGTTTAATCTTCACACCGATAAGGCACCCCAGGAAACAACCTGGGATCTCAGGGATGAATCGGGAAATATTATCGATTCCGGAGGACCTTACTCAATACAAAGCCATTCCTATACCGATACCGTCCACCTTGGAGCTTTCGGATGCAAAAAATTCACGATTTATGATGCAGGCGGAAACGGACTTTGCTATACAAACGGATCGGGAGGATACCAGTTAACAACCTCATGGGGATCGGCTTTTAAAACCGGCGGCGCCTTCGGAAGCTATGAATTTACAGAGGTACTGAACGATTGGCCTACCGGTGTAACCCTTGTTGAGCGGACAGGAATGAAGGTATACCCGAATCCTTGTTACAGTGAAGCAAGAGTTACCTTTCACCTTGACAACCCTGGGAATGTTAACCTGAACCTTTACAATTCAACGGGTCAGATTGTAAGATCTCTGAACAAGGGCAATTTCTCTGCCGGAGACCAGGAATGCACAATGGATGCGCACAACCTGGTGACTGGCATTTATATGCTTAAGTTGCAAGCCGGTGCACAGGTATTCATCTGTAAGGTTTCGGTAAACAATTAAAATCAGCGGTTGTGCCGGATCTGCACTTCAATGGCTCCGACACCGTATTTTTGCATGGGGGCATCGAACACTTCGATGCCCTCTTGTTTTTTCAGGATATCAAGGAGAACTTCTTTGAGAACACCATTTCCAATACCATGGATGAAAGTAACTTTCAGGAATCCACCGGCAATAGCGCTTTCCAGGCATCGAACGAAATAATTCTTCTGATACTCGAGGATCTCCACCTTTTCAAAACTGGCGGGGTCGTCAACAAGTTCATGGATATGCAGGTCAACCTCGGCTTCCCTGTCACCTGTTTTATGCCGGAGTATGAAATTATCTGAATTCACTATTTCATTTCCTGCCGGATGTGAGACCGGTTTCCGGACATTCTTCTCTTCGGTTTCCAAGGATATTGTTGCGATCTTTACCACGATTCCTTTCCCAGCCGTATAAATTGAATCCCGGTAGTTTTGTTCAGAATAAAATTTCTTTCCCGTGATGGAAAAGTCGGCATGGAAAGGAGGAGGCACCTCATTGCATGTTTGCTTATGAAAAAGAAACTGAAGACAACCATCAGTCCAGAGGGGAAGTTCATCGCGGTGAATCGTCGCGATCAGTAATCGTGTTCCTGCCCCAAGTGACCCGTAATCGACCCCTGACCAAAACCCTTCATCTTTCCGGAAATGATTGTAAAGCACATCAAATGATGTATTGTTGACAAGGAACACATCCAGGTGGCCCGTGATCATCCATTTCTGGTCGTGCGGAACAAAGACGATGAAAATATCTTCCGATCTCCTTGAATTAATAACATTTTTCGGAAGATCAACCGGACTATCTTCCGGATGTTCTGATGGAGCATTTGCCTCCGGTGCATCCGGCACATCAAACGATTCATAAAAGAACTTTGACCCGGCATCAACCGGATCGATGACCAGCAATTCGCTGGCTTGTACCGGGATCTCAAATCCTCCTTCGATGGCAACCGAAACCAGACGGCTGTCGATAATTTTACGCACAACTCCTCCGCCCGTGGCGTTTAGGAATTTGACTTTATCTCCAACTTTTATTCCCATGAAAACAGATAAAAAATGAATTAAAAAACAGAAATTTCGTCAAAGGTACGGTTTCCCGCTATGATCCGATTTTACCCTAAAAAAAAATCATTTTGTTTTTTTTTTGTATCTTGCGGCCATTATTAACCAAAAAACAAATATTATGAGGAAAGTTACTCTTTTGCTGATATGCTTATGCATAACGGCAATGAATTCCTTTGCGGGCGGCTACCAGGTTGGGTTGCACAGCCAGCGAAATATTGGCATGGGGCTGATCGGGACCTCCCTTTCCTACGATGCCAGCGCACTGTTCTACAATCCGGGCGGGGCCTCTTTCGTCAATTCAAAATTTAGTTTTTCCGGAGGGGTGACCTTTTTAATGGCACGCACCACTTTTCAGTCAAAGGACCAGGCCTACCAGGAAGAGATCAAACATGCTTTGAACTATCCACTTTATTTCTATCTAGCCTACAAACCGATCAAGGACCTGAGTATAGGAGTTGCTGTCAATACACCATATGGCTTGAGCATGTCATGGCCCGACAACTGGAAAGGCCGGTTCATTATCCAGAACATCTCGTTTAAAGCAATTACTATTCAACCCACGGTTTCCTATAAAATCAAGGATATCATTGGAATTGGAGCAGGACTCGTAATTTCTTACGGAAACGTCAACCTGAACAAGGCAATCCCCCTTGAAGGTACAGGTGGAGAAGGAAATGTAAACATTAAGGGTACTACGACAAAGTTGGGCTTCAATGCCGGTATCATGATACATCCTACCAAAGGATTAAGCATCGGTATTGATTACCGTTCGAAAATCGATATGGCAGTGAAGGATGCTGATGCAAAATTCACGGTTCCTCAAAGTTTAGCCACGAATTTCCCGGATAACAAGGTGGATGTCACTTTACCCCTGCCGGCCAACCTGGATTTTGGCATATCCTATGAGTTCAATGATAAATTCATGATCGGCTTGGGACTGAATTATGTATTCTGGAATGTTTATGATTCGCTTGTTTTCCAATTCAAAACCCCGACAGCTGCCATTGCGGCTCATCAGGCTTCAGCAAAACTTTATCAAAGCCGCCTGATTACACGCCTCGGCGCCCAATATAAGATCAATGATATTCTTACTGTCAGGCTTGGAGGTTATTACGATCCTTCGCCGGTAAAGGATGATTATCTTGACCCATTGTTGCCAAGTTCGAATGAGATCGGCCTGACCTGTGGTGTTTCCTTATATCCGACAAAAGGGTTCAGCATCGATGCTGCCTTTGAATATCTGATGGGGTCGAAAAGAAATGGCAACGATGTGAACGACAATTTCGCCGGAACATACAAATCTGCCATTTTCATGCCCGGGATCGGCTTAACCTATAATTTTTAATCCTTAAATCGTGAGCATTATGAAAAAAATAGTTTTCTTCATCCTTTCCCTCGCACTGTTATCCGCTTGCAAGCAAAAGGTCAACGAATTCAATGCGGATCGAGGATCAGCGGATTTTACAAAATATGTTTCCGTTGGAAATTCACTGACTGCAGGATATGCAGATGGTGCGCTCTACAAATCCGGGCAGATAAATTCCTACCCGAACATCCTTGCCCAGCAATTTACCACGGTCGGAGGCGGTGCTTTCATTCAACCACTGATCGAAACCGAAGACGGGATTGGTCTTAACCAGGATAATCCTTTTCTCCCACCCCTGATACCGAAAATGGTGTTAAAAATACTGCCTGATAAGGATTGCAGTGGTACTCCCATTCCGGGTTCTTATTCCCTCAAGCCCGACCTGCTGACCTATACGATTGATGTGCCTGCCTATGCCGCCATATTAGCCGCACGGCCTGTGGCTGCCGGTCCCTATAACAACATGGGCGTTCCGGGCGCACAACTTCAGCATTTATTCTTCCCAGGATACGGTTTATTGAATCCCTATTTCAAAAGATTCGCATCCATTCCGGTAGCTACAGCATCTATTCTTGGGGATGCCATGGCACAGCAACCGACATTCTTTTCACTCTGGATCGGCAACAACGATGTACTGTCTTCAGCACTTGCAGGAACATCTTTACTCGTTACACCGGTTGACACCTTCGCAAAATATTACCCAATGGCAGTAGGAGCATTGCTGGCTTCGGGGAAACAGCCTAAAGGAATTGTGGCTACCATTCCCGATGTGACAAGTATTCCCTTCTTCACAACCATCTCGCAGCAGCTCCCCTGGAACGGAATTGTTCTGGACGCAACACAGGCCACCGGATTGAATACCCTGTTTGGAATGTTTGGGCACACTGAAATCACATGGCAAGCTGGTCCAAACGGATTCGTTGTTGCAAAGGAAGACGGAACCTGGGCACATATGGGCCCACAGGACCTCTTTCTCCTGACACTGCCCACTGATTCAATAAAGTGCAAGGGCATGGGCATTGTTGATACCACTGGCGGTGGTTACAAACTATACCCGATCCCCGGCAAATTTGTACTGGATGCCAATGAACAGGCGGTGATCAAGCAGCACGTTGACGCATTTAACGGGATCATTAAACAAACTGCTGCCGTCAAAGGGCTTGCTGTTGCCGATATGAACCAGGTGCTGAAAAGTTTTGCATCCGGAATGGTCTTCGACGGTATAAAATTCAATACATCCTTCGTCACAGGAGGGTTGTTTTCCACTGACGGAATCCATTTGAATCCGAGAGGAAACGCTGTCGCTGCAAATTACTTCATACAGGCAATTAATGCCACATATGGCAGTACAATCCCACAGGTCAGTGTTACTGATTACCATGGACTGATTTTCCCATAATTTTTACTTACGATCTGAAGAGCCGTTTCCGGGAAATGCACTGGGAACGGCTTTTTAATTAGTTGGCGAGTTGGTGAGTTGGCGAGTAATGAAGAAGCAAAACCCAATATCTAATACCCAATACCTAAAACCTAATACCCAATTCTTCATTATTCATTATTCATTCTTCATTCCACCGTTATCTGTTTCCATAAAAAGTATAAATTTGTCGTCAAAGTTGCATCTTGATGCTGATCATACGCAGACACAATACCGATCCATATTTCAACCTGGCTACTGAAGAATATGTATTGAAGGAGATTAGCGATGATACTTTCATGCTTTGGAGAAATGCCCCTTCCATCATAGTCGGGAAACACCAGAATACCCTTGCTGAGATCAACCTGGATTATGTGAGGGAGAACGACATAAAAGTCGTGCGGAGGCTATCCGGCGGTGGGGCAGTTTTTCACGATCTCGGCAACCTGAACTTCACCTTCACAATGAAGGGAGAAGGAAGTAACCTGATCAACTTCAGAAAATATACGGAACCGATACTGGAAGTGCTGGTAAGACTTGGGATTGATGCACGTTTCGAAGGCAGGAACGACCTGACCATCGGAGGAAAAAAATTCTCAGGAAATGCGATGCATATCTGGAAGAACAAGGTTCTTTCGCACGGCACACTCCTGTTTTCTTCCCATATGCCTGACCTGAGCGCAGCATTGAATGCCGACCCCTTGAAGTTCAAAGACAAAGCCGTAAAATCGGTGCGAAGCAGGGTTACCAACATCAGCGATCACCTGATAACACCAATGGATGTGCTTGAGTTTTCAACCCTGATCGAAAACCACATCATGGAAAAATACCCGGATGCCATTCTCTATGAACTTACAAATGAAGATCATGAAAGGATCAGGGAAATGGTAGAATCCAAGTATGGTACATGGGAGTGGAATTTCGGGTATTCTCCCCAATACAATTTCAGCAAGGTACTTCGCACCCAAAACAGCGGTACGATTGAATTTAATATTGATGTCACAGATGGGATCATTCGTGATATCAGGATCTTCGGAGATTATTTCAATATATGCGATACCGAAGAGATCGAAAATGCGCTCCGGAATATTCAGCATTCCAAAGGAAAAATCCGGGAAGCATTATCCCCTTATAACATCAGCGATTATTTTAACAACCTTACCATTGACGAGTTTATTGAAGGAATGTTTTGAGTTATAAAGTTTGTAAAGTTATTAAAGTTATAAAGTCACAGAGTCACAAACAACTAAACAAAATTTCGCTATTTCGCTATTTCGCCATTTAATTCTTACCACTATGAACTACCATGAAATTTTCGAACGACTCTGGCAAGATTACATCACGCAAAATCCTGCAACGAAAAAAGTTTATAACCTGCTTGTCAGGGAAGGTGAAACCATTGTTAACGATCATATTGCATTCCGCACCTATAATCATCCCCTTATCGGGATCGATGCGCTGTCAAAAGTTTTTATAAAGAACGGCTACGAATACAAGCGCGATTATCATTTTGAACAGAAGAAGTTGTATGCCAAACATTTTGAACACAAGACCGACCGGGAAGCACCGCGGGTATTTATCAGTGAGCTCCTGGTGGATCAATTCAGTGAACACATGCAGCGTGTTGTGAAAGAGTGGGTAGGGAATATTCCAATGAGCGTAATAAAATCGGACGAGTTGATCTATGCCGGGAATGTTTCGGGGACCCCATCCTACAAGACTTATGAAAAGCTCCGGATCGAATCTGAATATGCGGCATGGCTTTATGTGAATGGGTTCCGGGCAAACCATTTCACGGTGAGCGTGAATGAACTGAAAGAATATGACACCGTTGAAAAAGTCAATACATTCCTCAAATCCAATGGATTTCTTCTGAATGATGCCAACGGGGAAGTGCAGGGAACGCCCATAGACCAGCTGGAACAATCCAGCATTAAAGCCGGTATCCTCCGGGTTCCTTTTCAGGAGGGAGAATTTGATATTCCAGGTTGTTATTATGAATTTGCCCTCAGGCATCCTGAACCTAACGGAAAACTTTACAGTGGTTTCGTAGCCAAGTCGGCAGATAAAATCTTTGAATCCACCAATTATTATAAGAAATGAAATGTATTCTCCGTTCTCTCCTATGGATCTTTCTATTGGCTGCCATGCCGGGATGCGGGCCGGAAAATACCAGGACGAATGGCAACCCGGTATCAGCCATACCAGTTGAGAAAGGGAAGATCATTCCCAAGGTCACCTGTCAGAAATATTACACCGTTAGCTATGCACTCTATCTTCCGAAGAGCTATACTGCAGTCCGAAAATTCCCGGTGATCATCGCCTTCGACCCAAAGGGTAGCGGAGTACTGCCACTGGAAAAATACAAAGACCTCGCCGACAAATACGGTTATATCCTGATGGGTTCGAACGACTCGAAAAACGGACAGGACATGAACACTTCCGGTGTCATCATCGATGCGTTGTTCAGCGAAACATCCGGCAGGTATTCCATTGACTCGACCCGGGTTTATGTGATGGGTTTTTCGGGTGGAGCACGCATTGCCTGCATCATTGGTTTATTCCAGGGTGGCGTAGCCGGTGTAATCGGCTGCGGGGCAGGGTTTCCATCCACAAACCAGCCTGTAAGGTTCAAACCTGACTATATCTCACTTGCCGGAAATGCCGATTTTAACATGAATGAGCTGATCAACCTCGACAAACAACTGGATCAGGCAAAATTCACGCATGCTTCGATCCTGTTCAACGGAAGGCATGCCTGGCCACCGGTTGAGGTCATGGAAAATGCATTTGTCTGGACTGAATTCTGTTCCATGCGCAAAGGCATCATCCCGAAGAATGATTCCATGATCCTTGATTTCATTCGTTTGCAGGACAAAATAATTGCGAAAGATAAGAAAAACGGCGATGCTGTGGCAGAACATAATCATCTCATCAACATGATCCGTTTTGTAGACGGGCTCACTTCCACTGAAGATTTCAAAAAAACACAGGCTGATATTGAAAACTCAACTTCTTATAAAATCCAGGAAAAACAACATGAGCAGCTGATCGGAAAAGAAATGAAGGAGCAGCAATCCTTAAATGAAAATTTCTTTCCAAATGATATCGACTGGTGGAAGAGGAAAATCGCAAATTACGAACTCAGGATCACCAAAGGAAAAGATTCATCGGATGTGAGGATGTGCAAGCGGTTAAAGAGTTACCTGAGCCTTCTTTCCTATATGAGCTATACCCGGAGTTTATCGTCGAATGACACGGTAGCCGCGAAACATGCCATGATGATCTACGAGATCGTCGACCCGGAGAATGCAGCCAGCACTAAAGCAGATAAGGGAAAGTAAATGGAAATCAAAAAAATCCGGGAGAGTTTCGAAGCCCTTCGCAGCAATTTTACCGGTGATCTTTATACCGATGATCTGTGGCGGATGATGTATGCCACCGACGCTTCCGCTTACCGTGAAGTGCCTTTTGCGGTAGCACGTCCGCGTCATGCTGAAGATATCAAGACACTCATCACCTTTTCCAGGAAACATTCCATTCCGCTTATTCCCAGGACAGCAGGAACCTCTCTTGCCGGGCAGGTAGTCGGTAACGGACTTATCGTAGATGCTTCCAGGTATATGACAGAGATCCTCGAGATCAACAAAGAGGAACATTGGGTACGAGTACAACCGGGCGTCATTCTTGATGAATTAAACAAAGTTCTTGAACCCTATGGGTTATTTTTTGGACCGGAGACCTCTACTTCCAGCCGATGCATGATCGGGGGAATGGTTGGAAACAATTCCTGCGGGGCGCATTCCATCCAGTATGGCAGTACCCGCGATCATGTGCTTTCGATAAAAACCCTGCTCGCAGATGGTTCTGAAGTTGAATTCAAAGATATCTCTCCGGAAGAATTCCGGCAAAAAACAGAAGGTGAAACCCTGGAAAGCACTATCTACCGGACTTTTTACGAAATATTATCCGATACTTCAAATCAAGATGAGATCCGGAAGGAGTTTCCCAAACCTACAATCCACCGGAGAAATACCGGCTATGCCATAGATATCCTTCTTGAAACCGATCCCTTTATCGGTAACGGGGTTCCTTTCAATCTTTCAAAATTACTGGCCGGATCAGAAGGAACGCTGGCTTTTTCCACCGAAATCAAACTCAACCTGGTTCCGCTTCCTCCAAAGCAAAAGGCGCTGATCTGTGTTCATTGCAATACGGTTGCCGAGGCGCTGGAAGGCAACCTGGTTGCCCTGAAATATAATCCCGGCGCAGTGGAGTTGATGGACAAAGCCATCATGGATTGCACCAAAGACAATATTACCCAGCGCAAGAACCGTTTCTTTATTGAAGGCGATCCCGGCGCCATACTGATCATTGAATTTGCAAGGGAAACGAAAGAGGAGATCCTTATCCTTGCCCGCGAAATGGAAAATGAGATGCGGAATGCCGGTTATGGATACCATTTCCCCGCCATCTTCCCGCCCGACCTGAAAAAAGTCTGGGATCTCCGAAAAGCCGGGTTAGGTGTGCTCTCCAATTATCCCGGTGACCGGAAACCGGTTCCAGTGACCGAAGATACGGCTGTCAGCCCGGAAGACCTGCCCGGTTATATTAAAGAATTCCGCGAGTTGCTTGAACGGCTGCACCTGGAATGTGTCTTTTATGCCCATATCGGGTCGGGGGAAGTGCACCTGCGTCCGGTATTAAACCTGAAAGATCCTGCGGATGTTGAATTGTTTCACACGATTGCGCTGGAGACAGCAAAACTGGTAAAGAAATACCGGGGCTCCCTGAGCGGGGAACATGGCGATGGCCGGCTGCGGGGTGAATTCATTCCGCTGATGATCGGCGAACGCAATTACAATTTTTTAAAACAAGTCAAGCAGGCTTTTGACCCGGAAGGAATCCTGAATCCCAACAAGATCGTTGATACCCCGAAAATGAACTCCAGCCTGCGGTTTGAACCGGGGCAGAAAACAAAGGAGATCGCGACGGTATTTGATTTCTCCTCCAGCCATGGAATCCTCCGGGCAGCCGAGCAATGCAATGGTTCTGGTGATTGCAGGAATACCTTCCTGACCGGTGCAGCCATGTGTCCATCTTACCAGGTCATGAAAGACGAGAATACAACCACCCGGGCCAGGGCCAATATCTTACGGGAATTCCTGACACGGTCGCCAAAAACCAATCCATTCGATCATAAGGAAATTTACGAGGTGATGGACCTCTGTTTATCCTGCAAAGCCTGCAAGTCGGAATGTCCGTCGAATGTGGATATTGCGAAACTGAAGGCGGAATTCCTGCAGCATTATTATGATGCCAACGGCATTCCGCTTCGGTCATGGCTGATCGCAAACATTACTTCCATAAACCGGTTGGGAAGTATACTTCCGGGGCTCTTCAACTTCTTCATAAAGAATTCCTTTTCTTCAGGAATCATAAAAAATCTTCTGGGTTTTGCAACTAAGCGGAATGTGCCGTTACTGTACAAAACAACACTGGGTGTCTGGGCAAAAAATTATTCTCAGGTACTGACCGGGAAGAAAGGCAAAGTTTTTCTTTTTGCCGATGAATTCAGTAATTTCAATGATGTAGAAATCGGGATCAAAGCGGTTAAACTCCTGAACAAAGCGGGTTTCGAAGTTGAAATACCGTATACGGTGGAAAGCGGCCGGACCTTTCTCTCGAAAGGTCTTATCCGTAAAGCAAAAAAAATCGCAAATAAAAACATCACATTGTTAAAGGATCGGATCACAGATGAAATGCCTTTGATCGGTATTGAGCCTTCTGCCATTTTAACCTTCCGGGATGAATACCCCGAATTGGTTGATCCGGCATTGAAGGAGGATGCACTCCGGGTGGCAAAAAATGCGTTACTTTTTGATGAATTCTTTGTGAACATTACAGACCAAAGCGGTCAACCGTTAAGTTCCATATTTACCCATGAGAGACGGAACATTAAACTTCATGGTCATTGCCACCAAAAAGCGCTGGCTTCCATGGACCCGACGGTGAAAATGCTTTCCATCCCGGAAAATTTCCAGGTAGATCTGATCAAATCGGGTTGCTGCGGAATGGCCGGATCTTTCGGATATGAAAAGGAACATTACAATGTATCCATGAAAGTAGGCGAACTTATTCTCTTCCCTGAAGTCAGGAAAGCCGCAGAAGATACGATCATTGCTGCACCGGGAACCTCATGCCGGCACCAGATCAGAAACGGGACCGGCAGGAACGCCGTCCACCCCATTGAGGTGCTGTATGATGCTTTACTTTAATGTACCAAACACCTGTAGGGACTGCTTAAAAGGTGTAAGTCGAGCGGAATTGCAAATTCCGCTCAGCGGAGTAATTCTTTATTCAAATATTAATAGACATTCCGTCTTCGGCGATGATCGTTTCCGGGAAAACAGACCGGGCTTCTTCCAGCAGAGGTTGAAGATCATCGTAACGGGCGGAAAAATGGCCGATCAGCAACTTCTTCACATTTGCTTTTTTTGCAAGGGTTGCTGCTTCGATCGTGGTTGAATGTTGTTTTTCCTTTGCATTGGCAGCCATGTTCTGCATGAACGTAGTTTCATGGTAAAGGAGGTCACACTCCCGGATGAACGGGAGGATAGCTTCAGTATATGCCGTATCGGAGCAATAGGCATAAGATCGCGGTGATGGTGGATCCAGCGTAATCTCTTCATTTTTAAAAACCCTTCCCTGTTCATCCACATAATCCTCTCCTTTTTTCAGGTTCTGCATTTCTGCTATTGGAATCTTTAACTCCGCAAGCAGGTCTTTTCTGATCCTGCGTTCCTGTATCTTCTCCCGGAACAGGAATCCGCAGGTCGGCACACTGTGAAGAAGCGGAAAGGAATGGACGGTAACTTTTTCGTTCTCATAAATCATCTCATACCTGGAAAAAGAAAGGGGATGAAAGAACAAGGGATAGTTCAGGGTAGTTTGTGAAGCTTCCATCTGAAGATCGAGGATCTCCTTCAGCAAAGGCGGGCCATACAGGTGCAGTTCTTCTTTTCGCCCCAGCAGGTGCAGGGAATTCAGCAGGCCGATGAGTCCAAAAAAATGATCCCCGTGCAAGTGGCTGATAAAGATCCGCTGTACCCGCTGAAAATGTACATGAAATTTGCGGATCTGTAACTGCGTTCCTTCTGCGCAATCGATCAAATACAAACGCTCATTCACATTGAGCAAATGAGCGCTTGGGTTTCTCGTTAGCGTAGGAATTGCAGAATTGCTTCCAAGAATTGTTAATGAGAAGGTCATTGCTGACTATTCTTCCTTTGGTTCGTCTACTTTTGGTTCGTCTACCTTTGGTTCATCTACTTTGAGTTCGTCTTCCTTAGCTTTGTCTGCTTTGGATTCTTCAGGTTTACGTTCCACTTCCTTAGCAGCTTCTTTCCTGGCATGTTTTTCCTTCTCTTCGGCTTTGACCATATCCGATTTAAGGTTAGCCAGTGATTCAATGTCGCCGAGGGTAGTCTTTTCGAGGTTATCCTTGATCTTCTTGACTGTTTTTTTGGCAGAATCCTTTACTTTCTTCTTTTCATCAAATTCACCTCTCTTTTCACCACCTACAGCGTCCTGGTAAACCTTTGAGTGGGAAAGGATAATCTTCTTGTTATCCTTGGAGAATTCAATCACCTTGAAATCGAGAATTTCTTCCTCCTTGGCATGGCTGCCGTCTTCCTTAGTCAGGTGGCGGAGCGGTGCAAAACCTTCAACGCCATAGGGAAGCGCAATGATAGCACCCTTGTCGTTCATATTAACGATGGTACCGCTATGAACCGATCCGACAGAGAACACCGATTCGAACACGTCCCATGGATTCTCTTCAAGCTGCTTGTGGCCCAGGCTCAGCCTGCGGTTATCAACATCAATATCAAGAACCATGACATCGATTTTTTCGCCGGTCTTGGTGAATTCAGCAGGATGCTTGATCTTCTTCGACCATGACAAGTCAGAAATGTGGATAAGTCCGTCAACACCTTCTTCCAGTTCAACAAAAATCCCGAAGTTGGTAAAGTTGCGAACAGTAGCAGTATGTTTCGATTTCAGCGGATATTTTTCCTTGATGTTTGACCATGGGTCGGGGATCAGTTGCTTGATACCCATCGACATCTTCCGCTCTTCGCGGTCGAGTGTAAGGATAACAGCTTCCACTTCCTGTCCTACCTTGAGGAAATCCTGTGCTGTACGCAGGTGCTGTGACCATGACATTTCGGAAACGTGGATCAGTCCTTCAACGCCCGGAGCAATCTCTGCAAATGCACCGTAATCGGCGATAACCACGACTTTTCCTTTTATCTTGTCGCCAACCTTCATGGTCTCACTGAGTGAATCCCATGGATGAGGTGTAAGTTGTTTCAGGCCGAGGGCAATACGTTTTTTATTTTCATCGAAATCAAGGATAACAACCTTGATTTTCTGATCCAGTTTTACAATCTCTTCCGGATGGCTGATACGTCCCCAGCTGAGGTCGGTGATATGAATGAGTCCGTCAACACCGCCAAGGTCAATAAATACGCCATAGGAAGTAATATTTTTAACGGTTCCCTCAAGGATCTGTCCTTTTTCCAGTTTCTTGATGATCTCGGCTTTCTGTGCTTCCAGTTCATCTTCGATCAGGGCCTTATGGGAAACCACTACGTTCTTGTATTCGTGGTTGATCTTCACCACCTTGAATTCCATTACTTTGTCAACAAATACGTCGTAATCGCGGATGGGTTTCACATCGATCTGTGAGCCGGGGAGGAAAGCTTCAATTCCAAAGATGTCGACAATCAAACCACCCTTGGTGCGCGATTTCACATAACCTTTGATGATCTCCTGGGTTTCGTAAGCGGTATTGATCCGTTCCCACGATTTCAGGATCCGTGCTTTTTTATGGGAGAGAAGAAGCTGTCCGCTGGGGTCTTCCTGATTCTCAACATACACTTCCACCTTGTCTCCAACCTTCAGGTCAGGATTGTAGCGGAATTCGTTCAGGGGAAGCACTCCATCAGATTTAAAACCGATATTGATGACAACTTCCCGGTTATTCATTGCAACGATGGTACCATCGATGACTTCGTGCTCTGTGATCGAACTCAGGGTTCTGTCATATTCCTGCTCCAGCCTTGCCTTTTCGTTGGCATCATAGATCTCATGTTTCTTCCCGATCGAATCCCAGTCAAAATCCTTCATGGATTCGTAAGCTGACCTGGGAGCAGCAATTACAATAGGTTTTGCAGGTTCTTCTAAAACTGCAGTTTCTTTGGTTTCTTCAACAACTTCCTCGGAAGCTTCCATCTTCACTTCTTCCGGTTTATTTTGTTCCAATTCGTTGTTAACATCTAATTCTTCGGTCATTTAATTTTGCTTTGTGGCAGCGCATGTGCATCCGCCGGGTTTATACTAGGTGAATTGCTTTTCTCATCCTAAAAGCCACAATATCAATATGATTTCGGGGATTTTTCTTCGGATAAAAATTGGGGTGCAAAGATAGAAATAAAATATTAAATAACCAACAGGCAGAAAGAAGTACGAAGTACGAGGTACAAAGAACGGAGTAAGTTGAAAAAGTTATAAAGTTGTAAAGTTTTAAAGTACCCGTGAACATTATATTCACCAGTTCACCAGTTCACCAGTTCACCAGTTCATCACTTCATCAGCTCACCAGTTCATCAGCTCATCAGCTAATAAACTTACCGTATCAGTGTCACAGTTCCCATTGATTTGTATTCTCCTTTTCCGATATCGGATCCCTCCCAGATGGTTCCATCAATAAAGACGGCCCTTATTATCCACACATAGGTTCCTTGCTGATAGAGGTCCCCGTTGCTTTTGCGGCCATTCCAGCTTTCAACAGGCCGGCCGTCGCTGTCAAGGAGTGAGGATTCCCAAAGAAGATGTCCCCAGGAGTCGAACACTTCAACC
>JADGPR010000035.1 GCA_017882335.1 Bacteroidales bacterium
ATAAAAATCATAGTGCAGCATTTCCCCAAGAATTACCAGAATGGTTTATAAAACTCTTCACTAAAGAATATGATATCGTTCTCGACCCTTTTATGGGTTCTGGTACAACCTTAACTGTTGCAAACAGAATGAAAAGAAATTCTATTGGAATTGAAATTGTACCAGAATATTATAATATGGTAAAAATTCAACTAAACCCAGTAGAATTATATCTTTTGGAACCTAAAGTAAAATATGAAAAAGCTGAACCTAAAAGACGTGTTGCATTACGTTGAAGAAAACATTGGAACTTTTCACCAAAAAAGAATTGCAGGATTAAATGATTTGAAACTAAAGAGGGTTCTTAGTAAAAAGAACCCTTATCTTTTCAAAGCCAAATACATTCTTACTGCACAAGACATCATTAACAGTTTGACTGATGCTTTTATCTCTTCACAAGAAGAAACAATTTTTGGAGATTGGCTCGAAGGCCTTGCCATTTTTATTAATAATAAAGTTTATAAGGGTTGGAAATCTGGAATTCCGGGTATTGATCTTGAATTTGATAAAGATAATATCCGTTACATTCTTACTATAAAATCCGGCCCAAATTGGGGAAACAGCAGCCAAATTGGAAAATTGCTTGCAGATTTTAAAACAGCAAAAAAGACTTTACGAACAAGTAATTCTCAATTAAATGTCGTTGCTGTAAATGGATGTTGCTATGGCAGAGAAAATAAATCTGACAAAGGAGAATACTTCAAATACTGCGGACAAAAGTTTTGGGATTTTATTTCTGGTGACCCTGAGTTATTCACAAAAATCATAGAGCCATTAGGTCATATGGCTAAAGAAAGAAATGATGACTTTTTGAAATCTTATTCTCAAATGATCAACAAGTTTACTAAAGAATTTGCAAATGAGTTTTGCAAAGACAATGGTGATATTGACTGGGACAAGTTAGTTAGATTTAACTCTGCTATTAAAATATAACCAATTAAAAGTAAAAAATATGCCACAATGTTTAATTCCAAACTGCCCGAATAATGCCAATCATAATCTTGGCATCCGTTGCAGAAGACCTGAAACAACTGCAATTTGGTCTCCAAATTGCGATGCCTTTTTATGTGATGATCATGCTGATCAAGGTTACACCATTGACATTACACTAATACCAGACACTGCCAGAACAATTACGACAAGAGTAACTGCTGGTGGACATATGGAAATTAGAACAACTCCTATTTCCCACGATTCAATCGAGTAAAAATGATTAACAGTGAACATTAAGATGAACTGTTCGTTGTTAATTGTTATCTTTCACTTACAACTGCTCGTTGTTCATTTGATATAAACTTCAGGAAGAGTGCCTAGTGAACAGTGAATAATGATGCAGTGAACAATGAACAGATAACAGTGAAAAGTTTCCAACACCCAAAACCTAATGCCAAATGCCCAACACCCAACACCTATGAAAACCATCGGCCTTATCGGAGGATTGTCGTGGCAAAGCACCATCGACTATTACCGCTTCATGAACATGGAAGTTCTTAAGCGGACAAATGGAAAGCACGAAGCAAAGATCATCATCGATTCGGTGGATTTCGGGGAGGTGGAAGCATTCATGAAAGAAAAGGATTTTGAAGGGATCAGGACCATGATGGTGAAGTCGGCACGGAGGCTTGAAAAGGCAGGAGCAGACCTGGTGATGATCGGAGCCAACACCATGCACTTTGCAGCGGAAACTGTCAGGGAAGCCATCAGCGTTCCGCTGGTGAGCATTATGGATGCCACCATCGAAGCCATCCGTGCAAAATCATTGACGAAAGTTGGGCTGCTTGGAACAAAATACACCGTGGAGGAGGATTTCTTCAAGCAAAGGCTGATAACGAAAGGGATCGATGTGAATGTGCCGGGAGAGGAAGACCGGGAATTCATCCATCAAACCATCTTTAAGGAACTGTTCATTGCAACGATCAATCCGGAATCCAAAAAACGGTTTTTATCCATCATGGACGGGCTTGCGAACGATGGTGCACAAGGCATCATCCTGGGATGCACCGAGATCCCGCTGCTGATCAAACAGGAAGATACTTCGTTGCCGGTGTTCGATACCACGGAAATTCATGCATTGGCAGCTGTTGAATTAGCCTTTTAAAAATAACCGCAAAGGGCACAAAGTCTTATGCAAAGTTCGCTAAGGTTTTAGGGGTTAGCCATTAGCCATTAGGGATCATAAATGAATTCCTGCATTCCTGCATTCTGCATTCCTGCATTTTTACTACTCGCCAGCTCACCAGCTCACCAGTTCGCCAGCTTCTAAAAAGACGCACGAAGTCTTTCTACTTCTTATGAAACCAGATATCCAGCTCTTTATCGGGATTGAAATTTGTCTTGTGCCAGGTGTGGGTGGTCCTTGTGTTATCGGAAAGCACATTATCAGGTTTGTAGGAAGTTGAATCAATGGTTATAGATGGGTCTTCTATCTGCAATGTATAGGTTCCCTGCGGCAGCGGATTCCTCCAGTATTGTACATGGGTAATCACCAGGTACCTGGCATTTCTTCCGTCATGATCCATGACGTAGTAAATCCTTAGCTTTTTTTGTTCCTGGCCGTGAAAGGTCAACTGGAAAAACAATCCTGCAGGAAGTTTTCTTATATGACGGATGTAGGTTTGCTCAGACTCATCAAAAACAGAAACAGAATCCAGTTTGAGTTCCCCGGTTGCCAATGGAAGCGGGAAGAATATCGTTTGATTGACATCAACTCCGTAATTGTTCCTGAAGCTGTATTCCCCGGTAACGGTGATATGAGACGCATCCAGCTTCATCAGCAGGTTTTCCTTATAAAATGATACGGGTTGACCGTATGCGGATGAAGCAATAAACGCGGGAATAATCAGTATGAAGAGGTTCTTTTTCATAGAAACAAGAACCATTTAATCCTGAACCTCTGAAGCGAACAATTCAGAAATTCATAGCAAGGTAGCTAATGTACGAAAAGTTTCCCGAAAAAGCAGCAATCCATCTACATTACCTGCATTCCTCCACCTCGATCTATATGCCGAAGGCATGGCATCCAGATAATTGTTGCTCACCAGCTCGCCAACTCACCAGCTCGCCAACTATTTAACTACCTTCAGCGCTGCATCAGTTGCTTCAATCAGTGGGTGGATCGAGATCTCACTGCCGACGGCGTTCTTCATCCATTGTTGTGGAATCAAACGGCCCGCAGAATAGATACGCATGGCTTCATCGGCAAAGTTTTTACCCTTGAACCAGCCGTCGAGCTGAAAGTCAATGAGGTGCCCTACCGGGTAGTTCGATAAATACAGCGGGCTATCGATCATGTGCGAATAGATAGCCAGGATCGGACAATCCTTCACTCCCAAAACATCTGCATAATATTTATTCCAGACTTCCTTTGCCGTGCTGATCACGGTTTCCTTCAATTGTGCGGGTGTTGCATCGGGATGCTCGTACAACCATTTCCAGACCTTCATGTCCACCAGCGAAACCCCCATGATCTCGTAGCTCATCCAGAAGTTATCCAAAGCAGCAAGGTGTTCCTTGTTTGGATCATTGTCCTTGATGCCGAGCAGGTCGAGGTCATGTTTCTGGAATGTAAAGGCGAATGCTTCTGTGAAGGCGGTATTGGGAACGCCGGCCATCATGTAATTATCAACCATATATAGCGAGATGGTTTGTTCCACGTTGTGTCCCAGCTCATGAACTGCGATGTTGTATCCTTTGTAATCCATGCCGTCTTTGCCCACGCGGGTGCGGAGATGGGCTTTGTCGCCCTTCATTTGGGCCCCCCAGGCATGCCCGGATCCTCTTGCCGGATCAACGGTGATGTGGGAAGCGATTTCTTTTGCCTTTTCGGCTTTGAATCCAAGTTTTACCAGGATATTGGGAATATCTTTTTCAACGGCTTCGGTATTTGGATATTTGGTCCTGGTGATCTTGTTGAGCTTCTCCTGGTCCATGCTGCTCCGGGCTTTAAAGCCGTCGTACCAGATGTCGAAAGGCTGCAATGTGCGGCCCAGCCGTTTGCTGATCAGGGCACCCACCTGTTTCACTTCCGGAGAGGAACAGAAATCGGTAAACAGCTTTTCAACCTGGTCCATCGGGATCTCCATTCCTGCATCGAAAGAACGCTGGATATAGGTAGGGAACATAGGTGTATATTGATCCACAGCCTTCATCGCCTTAAAATTGTTCAAAAGAACCTCGTACCGTTTGTCAGGTTCGGGAGTGGCTGCAACCTCTTTTCCTCCTTTAAAAATTTTATTGGTAACCGGGTTCCATTGAAATGCAGGATTGTTGATCACGCTGTCGGGAATGCTCTGGTCGATAATATGCAACATCACCTCGTAGATCAATTTCTGTTTGGTAAGACCTTCCTCAGTCTTGTTGTAGTTGGCTTTGATTTCATCCCTGAGGTTCCAGTGGGAGAGAAGTTTCATCTCTTTCGGGAAATGGGGTTTCCCTTTTTCATCGAGCAGGTTCCCGACATATATATTGTACCCGGAAATGTAATTTTCTGAAGCTGAAATGGCATCCGAGCTCTTTTGAACGATATCGGCCGGCACCCGTGTCGTAAACTGGTCGCCGAGCCGTGCATAAGCCCAATCAAGGCGGCTCCATGTTGATCCCTGTTGTTCTTTTTCCTTTAAGGTAAAGAAGGGATAATTTAACCCGATGATAAACCCGATCTTGTTGGTGAAGAAATCATCTGCGAAATGGGCAGAAGGCTCATAGGCCGCGAACACCTCATCGATGGGATAGGTTTCTCCCATATCCAACGCCATCGGCCTTTTCAGGTCGAGGCTGATACGGTTGAAATAACCAAACAGCGTTTCGAAATTGGTGGAGATACGGCGGAACATCTTCTCCTTCATTTCAGTGGATGCGATATAATTTTTCAGGCAGAAATCTTCAAAGTCTTTGGCCTTTCCGTCTTTTTCTGTCCATAGGGCAGCTATCTGTTGAACTCCCTTTTCGATCAGGGTTTTATTGGATTCACCGCTTGTTTTCACCAGTTTGGCAATGATGCTGTCGGCAGTGGCTTTCGCAATGTACTGAACACTGGCTTTTTGTTCCATCGGGGTTGTGGTTTGTTTACACTGGCTCAGGAGGAGAGCCATTGGGATGAGGAGGAGGAAGCAAATCTTTTTCATATTGTTGAAGTTTGTCGGTTTCACAGCAAATATATTAAATAAACCGCCCGGTTTAATCATGAAAATTCTCTAAGGAACTTCAAAACAGATAACTTTTAAATCGTTCTCGCTGATATTCGCAGATAAAGACGCAGATTCACGCTGAAAGCATTGTTCGTTTATTTAGGAGGGTCGTGTATAAATATGGTTTGAATCTTTTCTGCGAAAATTTGCGATAAATCTGCGAAAATCTGCGAGAAATAAAGAATACTGATTATTAGGTGGCTATACAGAACCTTAAAGTAGAAGTGAAGCTGGAAAACATTGAAAAACTTCCACGGAATTCTCTAATTTTGCAATTCTGGTACAAACCAATACTTACCTGCCATGAACCAACTCATCGAATGTGTCCCGAATTTTTCTGAAGGAAGGGATATGACCATCATCAAACAGATCACCGACGAGATCGAGAAAGTGGACGGTGTCAAATTATTAGATGTCGATCCCGGTAAAGCCACCAACCGTACCGTTGTGACTTTTGTAGGAACACCCGATGCGGTTCTTGAAGCGGCTTTCCAGGGAATCAAAAAAGCCTCGGCGATCATCGATATGAGCAAGCACAAAGGAGAACATCCCCGATTCGGCGCTACCGATGTGTGCCCATTGGTACCGGTTGCCAATATCACCATGGAAGAAACTGCAGCCTATGCGCGAAAGCTTGCCGAACGCGTGGGAAAGGAACTTATGATCCCGGTCTATTGTTACGAGAATGCAGCTTTCACCGAAGAAAGAAGGAACTTAGCCAACTGCCGGGCAGGGGAATATGAAGGGCTCCCGAAGAAGCTGGAAGACACGCACTGGAAACCTGATTTCGGTCCTGCTAAATTCAACCCCCGCACCGGCGCCGTCGCCATCGGAGCCAGAGATTTCCTGGTTGCTTATAATGTTAACCTGAATACTACTTCCTCCCGGCGTGCCAATGCGGTTGCATATGATATCCGTGAAAAAGGCCGCCCGGTCCGCGAAGGTAATCCCATCACGGGGAAAATTAAAAAAGATGAAAAGGGAAATGAGATCTGGATCCCAGGCGCGCTGAAAGCCTGCAAGGCCATTGGCTGGTATATAGAAGAATACGGCGTTGCACAGATTTCCATCAACCTGACCAACATCAGCATCACTCCTGTGCATGTGGCTTTCGAAGCTGCCTGCAAAAGCGCACAGGAAAGGGGAATGCGGGTATCGGGTTCGGAACTTGTGGGACTGATTCCCCTTCGGGCCATGATCGAGGCAGGAAAATATTTTCTTAAAAAACAAAACCGTTCCGCAGGGATATCGGAAGAAGAAATTATTAAAATTGCCATAAAGTCGCTGGGCCTCGATGACCTGAAGCCCTTTCATCCCAATGAAAAGATCATAGAATACCTGCTGGAAGGACCTTCTGAAAAGAGACTGGTCGAACTTACCTGTAAAGGATTTGCCAATGAAACGGCATCTGAATCGCCGGCACCCGGGGGAGGCTCCGTATCTGCCTACATAGGTGCACTGGGTGTATCGTTGGCAACGATGGTTGCAAACCTTTCTTCACACAAAGCAGGTTGGGATGAGCGCTGGGAGGAATTTTCAGACTGGGCGGAAAAAGGCCAGAAGCTGAAAGATGAATTGCTCTTCCTGGTGGATGAGGATACTCGTTCTTTTAACCGGATCATGGATGCCTTCGGGCTTCCGAAAGAAACACCGGGAGAGAAAGCGTCCCGGACTGCAGCAATCCAGGATGCTACGAAATATGCCATCGAAATTCCATTTAAAACTATGCAGAAGGCTTATGAGTCGATGGAAATTATCAAGGCCATGGTGGAAACGGGCAACCCGAATTCCATAACGGATGCCGGTGTAGGTGCATTGTGCGCCCGCTCAGCCGTGATGGGTGCATTTCTGAATGTGAAAGTGAATGCCTCGGGATTAAAGGATAAAAAGTTCGTGGAGGGTATTCTGAAAAAAGGAAATGAAATTGAAGAAGGGGCAATAAAACTGGAAGCCGAACTGCTGACAATGGTGAACAGCAAGATCAGTTGATCATTCTGGGAAAAATAGTATCTTAGAGCCTTAAAAAAGAAAAAATGCCCAGCAAGCAGAATGCCTTCGATCCGAAGAAATATTACTTCATCGATACTTCCTTTAACCTGTTGATGAAGCGCAGGATTTACCAGGTCCTGCTCATTTCATCGAATTATGATGCATTCATGCTGGAGGAAGATGGCCGCATCGACGAAACCATCTTCATGGAGTACGTTTCCCTTAGCTCGCGTTATCCTCCCCAGTTCATCAAGGTGACTTCGGAAGGGGAAGCCTTTGAAGTGCTGGAAGACAAACGGGTTGAGCTTGTCATCTCCATGCTCAGCATCGATAAGACCGATACCTTCGACCTGGCCATCCGGATTAAAAATAAATATCCGAAGATCCCGATCGTAGTGCTGACACCGTTTTCACGTGAGGTAAACATCAAACTAAGGGAAAAAAACCTCAGCGCCATCGATTATGTGTTCAGCTGGCTGGGCAATGCAGATATACTTCTTGCCATCATCAAACTGATTGAGGACAGGATGAACATCGACCAGGATGTCCAGCTGGGGGTACAGGTGATCCTTCTCGTGGAAGACAACATCCGGTTCTATTCAAGCTACCTGCCAAACATTTATAAAATTATATACCGGCAGTCGAAAGGATTTATCACCGAAGGCCTGAATGAGCACCAGAAAATGGTAAGGATGCGCGGGAGACCGAAGATCGTTTTGGCAACAAACTATGAAGAAGCAATAAGGATTTTCGAGAAATACAAGAACAACCTGATCGGTATCATCTCCGATATCGGTTTCAAGAAAGAGGGCGAAACAGACAAGGCCGCCGGGATCAAGTTTGTAAAGAAGGTCAGGGAACAGGATAAATTCACGCCCATCCTGCTGCAGTCATCCGAAGCAGAGAATAAAGCTATTGCACAGGAATTGCAGGTTGGGTTTATCAATAAATTATCCAAAACCCTTTCGCTCGAATTACGGAATTTTATCAATGATAATTTTTCATTCGGCGATTTTGTTTTCGTTGATCCCAAAACCGGCCGCGAGATCACCCGGGCAGTCGACCTGAAATCATTGCAGGATAAGATCTTTGAAATTCCCGATGATAGCCTTTTATATCATATGCAACGCAATCATTTTTCGAAATGGCTGAATGCGCGTGCATTGTTTCCGATCGCCGAGATGTTCAAGGAAATTTCAGTGAAAGAATTCAGCGATATAGATGAAGCAAAGCGTTACATCTTTGATTCCATCACGGCTTTCAGGATCAACAAAGCAAAGGGTGTTATAGCAGAATTCGACCGGGGACGATATGATGAATATCTTTCTTTTGCCAGGATAGGTCAGGGGTCCATCGGGGGAAAGGCACGTGGACTGGCATTCCTCGACTCCCTGGTCAAACGTAACCGGCTCACGGATAAGTTTGACGATGTCATCATCTCCATTCCCCGGACCGTAGTGTTGGGAACCGACATCTTTGATGAATTCATGGAAGAGAATAAGCTCCATGAAATCGAACTTTCCGGTCGCAGCGACAAGGAGATTCTTCAGCATTTCGTGAAAGCCCGGCTACCATTCCGCGTGCATGAAGACCTGTACACCTTCATCTCATGTGTTAATAATCCCATCGCCATCAGGTCTTCCAGCCTCCTGGAAGATTCCCATTACCAGCCTTTTGCCGGCATTTATTCCACTTACATGATTCCGAACCTGAGGTTCAATGAAAGGCTGATGATCGAGAAACTGTCGGAAGCTATTAAGAGTGTCTATGCTTCCACTTTCTTTAAGGATAGCAAAGCTTACATGACGGCTACCCTGAATGTGATCGATGAGGAGAAAATGGGCATCGTGCTCCAGGAGGTCACCGGGATGCAATATGGAAACCGGTTTTACCCGGCGATCTCGGGAGTTGCCCGGTCCATCAATTTTTATCCCATCGCACCTGAAAAACCGGAAGATGGGATCGCGAACATTGCTTTAGGGCTGGGAAAATATATTGTTGATGGAGGCAATGGGTTACGTTTTTCACCCAGGTATCCGAAAAAAATCCTGCAATTGAGCACGCCCGAACTGGCACTCAGTGAGACACAAAAAACCTTTTTTGCTCTTGATCTTCATCCGGAAGCGTTCACTCCGAACACTGACGAAACAGTGAATCTTCTTAAGCTGAAAGTGAAAGAAGCAGAAGACGATGGGGTTTTGAAGCTGATAGCCTCAACATTCGATTATGACAGCCATTCTGTGAAAGATGGAATGATGGGAACCGGGAAGAAAATCATCACCTTTTCTCCACTTCTGAATCATAATACATTCCCTCTTGCAGAGATCCTGCAAACCGTGCTTGACATCGGTCAGAAAGAAATGGGCAAACACGTTGAGATCGAATTTGCCGTAAACCTGGATTTGCCAAAAGATGAGCCCAGGATATTTTCACTCCTGCAGATCCGGCCCATAGTCGGCAAACACAGTACCGTGAACCTGAAACTGGATGAAATCCGCCCTGAGGATGCCATTATCCTGTCGAACACCGCACTCGGCAATGGAATCATAAGAGAAATCCGGGATTTCATATACATCAAGCCGGAAGCCTGGGATGCTTCAAAAAGCCAGGAAATCGCCCGGAAGCTGGAATCCATCAATGAACGCTTTGTTACCGAAAAAAATAATTATGTGCTGGTTGGCCCCGGACGCTGGGGCTCTGCCGATCCATGGCTGGGCATTCCGGTACGCTGGCCGCAGATCTCAGCTGCACGACTGATCGTGGAATCCGGACTGGAAAATTACCGCATCGATCCCAGCCAGGGAACCCATTTTTTCCAGAACCTGACCTCCTTCCATGTAGGTTATTTTACCATCAATCCTTATATCAAGGATGGTTATTACGACCTGGCTTTCCTCTCGGGGCAACAAGCATTTCATGAAGATGAGTACATCCGGCACATCCGGTTCGAAAACCCTATGCGGATTGAAATCGACGGGAAAAAGAATATCGGTGTCGTCTATAAACCCTCCTGAAAATCACCCTGCTGAAATATGAACATAACCCGGGAAATATGACAAAGAAGCTGAACTTTACTTATGTTGTCCCTGTCCTCGTGTCGTTTTTCGTCATGAGCTTTTGCGATCTTGTTGGTATTGGCGTGGATCGTGTGAAACTTGAATTTGGTCTGAGCAATACGCTTGCACAACTGATCCCTTCTGCCGTGTTTGTCTGGTTCTTCATTTTATCGGTGCCGGTTGGCATTCTGCAGGACCGGATCGGGAAACGCAATATGGTGAATATCGGGATGGGAATTACGGCCATCGGACTTTTCATCCCTTTCCTGTTTTACACATTTACGACGGTATTATTTGGCTTTGCATTATTGGGAATAGGGAATACCATTGTACAGGTGTCGGCAAATCCTTTGTTGGTGGATGTTGCGCCCTCGAACCGGACCTCCAGCTTCCTCAGTTTTTCGCAGTTCATCAAAGCCATCGGGTCGATGATCGCGGCCCCCCTGGCTGGTTTTTTTGCCCTGAAATTCGGTGACTGGAAGATCCTGTTCCTGGTCTTTGGCGTGGTATCCGTGTTGTCGGTTCTCTGGCTTTCCATGATCAAAATAGAAGAAACGAAGAACCTGGAAAAGAGAGCCACCTTCGGATCTTCTTTCGGGTTATTAAGCAGCGGCTTTATCATTATGATGGTCTTGGGCATTTTCCTCGTGGTAGGGATCGATGTTGGTATCAATGCTGTTTCAGGACAGTTTTTGCTGAATAAATTCCATTCTCCTCAAACCTTCTGTGAATCCGGAAGAAGCGTTTATTTCTTTGGAAAGATGCTCGGTACCTTTGGCGGTGCGCTGATGCTGACCATGCTTCCCTCAAGGAAATTTTTCCTGTGGTCATCCATCCTGGCCGTATTATCCATAGTAGCTTTGATTTTTGCCCCAACTGCTATGTCGGCGATGGTAATTATTTTTATCATCGGACTGGGTGTAGCCAATATCTTCCCGCTGATCTTTTCCTTATCGGTGGAGAAATACCCTGTTCGTACCAATGAAATTTCCGGGTTGATGATCATGGCTGTGTCAGGCGGCGCTGTAATTCCGCTTCTCATCGGCAGTTTAACGGATAATGTCGGCGTTACTGCCGGGATGCTTGTTCTGGTAGCCTGTGCAGTGTATGAGTTGTTTACAGCACTGGTTAACCTGAAACGGGTTTAAGACTGGTATTAGGTATTGGGTTATGGGTATTAGAAAGTTGATGAATTGGTGAACTGGTGAGTTAATTGAAATTGAACATCACAAAACTGTTTTCGATTAAACAACTAGCAAATTTTCGCTATTTCAATTATCTTTGGACTTCAAGCAGATATTATAGTATAAACAAATCAACATTACCCATGAAAAAGTTTAAAGGAATTGCCGTAACTCTTTGTGTCCTCGTTTGTATACTCCTGTTATCAAGCTGTGCCCACAATCAATCTGTAGCTGAATGCCTTAAAGGTCAGCCTTATGGCTTCTGGAGTGGTTTGCTACATGGATTTATTGCTCCGTTTGATCTGATCGGTATGCTTTTCAGGGATGATGTGACTTTTTTTGCCCAGAACAACAATGGGGCATGGTATGCATTTGGTTTTCTGGTTGGCAGTGGAGGTTGGGGTTTCTTAGGAGGAAAAGGCGCTTCCAGGAGACGACATTCATAACCGATAATTTCCGGCTAATTCCGATCTGTGCGAAAGCTTTTACTTTTTGTTTTTCTTCTCTTTCTGCATCCGGTTCTTGGACAGAATTTTTTTGGAATAAAGGGTAGGATAGTGGATTCCACCAGCGGCAATCCGCTTTCATTTGCGCAGATTTCACTTCATCACACAGGACTTGGAACCACAGCCAACGAGGAAGGGAACTTCCGCCTGGATATTCCTGCCGCTAACCTGGAAGATACTTTACTGATCTGCTACCTGGGCTATGAAACCCTGAAGATTACGGTGAAGACCTGTTTAGTGTCATTTGTCGAGATCTCCCTGAAACCTGTAATGCTGCAATTGTCGGAAGTGGAGGTAATCGGCCTCACACCCCAGGAGGTCATTCGCAGGGCTGTCGCGCGGATCCCGGCCAATTATTGCAAGCACCCGCTGATCCTGACGGCTTTCATCCGTTCACAGAAGTCGGTTAACAATAAGCTTGCGGAATACACGGAAGCCATCATCGAAACGCTTAAAAACGGTTATTATCTTTATAAATCCGGTGAATCCGAAAAGAAACACAAACAGTCAAATATCCCGTTGCTGTTGAAAGGGAGGGTCACTTCCGATACCAATCTAGTAAATATAATGGGGGACGTAGGGCGGAATGTCGGTTGCCTGGGTTGCAATTTTATCAATGATCTTGTAGAGTTTTATCATCATACGATACTCGATGAAGCCCTTTTTCGATATTATGATCTTTCGATGGAAGAGTTGATCCTTCCCAAAGAAGGAAAGATTTATGACATTCGGTTCGCGCAGAAAAAGAATACAAAAGAAAGGTTGTGGAAAGGTGAACTTTTTATTGATGCAGCTACCTTTGCGGTGATGAGGATCACGCAGAAGCCCAGCATGTATGGGTATGAGGCCTATGAAAAGATCAAGTATAACCGTTCTTATATCATCCTGAACAAACCCGGATGGGTCGAAGAGATGCCCTTTATCGAGCAAACCATCATCTATTCAAAGCGGGATTCTTCCTGGTTCCTCAGTTCCATCCGCACCGAAAACTGGATGACCTTTACATACCCTGCTAATGGGCAAAAACTGAAATTCAGCTACAAAAATGATGTTATCATTACCAATGCGACCAGGGATCCGGAGAAGATAAAGAATTTCAAAGGGGATAAGATTCTCGGTACCACTCAGCGCTGGGATCAGATCATCGGCCGGCCTGACGATACTTTCTGGGCCAGTTTCAATTACTTGCCGATAGAAGAAGCATTGAAAAATGCAGTCGAAGCGATTGGGAAGTAACCAAGCTTAAAAACTATCCCGGTTATCTTGAATCACCATCTCCATATTCGTCAGCTCTAGAGCGACCAGGTTCCCATATCCGTCTTTACCTGACATATAGGGACCGTTATCGAGATCGATGAATTTGTAAATGTTGTTTTTGATGGAAAGATCGATGAACTGAAGATTGACAGGGACATGCCCGTGGATGATCTTCCGGTTGCCGGTCTTTTCAGGGAGGATCTGGTAATCTCTTAACCAGAGCATCGACCGGGTATCCGTAAAAGGGTCGTCGATGTTGCAATTGAGGCCGGCATGGACCAGGATGAACTGCTCCAGGCTGACATAGTAATCCAGATTTCTCATCCATTCGATATACTCGGGCGGCATTTCTTTAAGGTTACGGATGCCGAAACTTTTTAGCGTTTCCTTACCGCCAATTGCATACCAGGATTTTTTCTTCCTGTCTGAGAACCGCAGGAACCAGGGATTTTTCGATTGCATTTCTGCATCATACAACTCAACCAAGAAATCTTCATGATTCCCTTTCAGGGGCGTCACCGAATATTCGTCCTTCTGAAGGAGACGGATATAATCGATCACAGCCCGCGATTCAGGTCCGCGGTCGATGTAATCACCCAGGAAATAAAGTTCATCATAACGGGCGGGTTTGATCTGCTCTTCGATCAATGCCTTCAGAGTATCTACACAGCCGTGAATATCGGGGATCACCCACCTTTTCTTCATGGAGATCGTTATTTTTTCTTAGCTTGATTGGCCACTTCTTCTATCAGTTTTCGGATCACCTCCGGATCGCCCAGGAAATAGTCCTTCTGAAGGTTCATTTCGTCATCAAATTCAAAAACATACGGAATACCCGTTGGCAGGTTCAGTCCTATAATATCCTCATTGGAAATATTCTTCAGGTATTTGACGATTCCCCGGAGGCTGTTACCATGTGCCGCAACCAGCACTTCGCCTTGCTCCATAAGCTTTTTCGAGATGTCATCTTTCCAATAGGGGACAATTCGTTCAACGGTTTCTTTCAAAGATTCTGTTGCAGGAATCTCAGAAGGTTTCATATCCCTGTACCGGTGATCAAACCGAGGGTGGCGCGGATCGTCATTTTCCATCGGAGGAGGGGGAACATCATAACTCCTTCTCCAGATCAGAACCTGCTCGTCACCATATTTTTCCGCCATTTCAGATTTGTTCAGCCCCTGAAGGATTCCATAATGCTTTTCATTCAGTCTCCAGGTCTTGTAAACAGGGATCCATATTAGATCCATCTCTCCCAGTGTAAGCCAGAGTGTATGGATGGCACGGGTCAGGTAAGAAGTATAGGCCAGCCTGAATTGAAAACCTTCTTTCTTCAGCACCCTACCGGCTTCGATCGCTTCCTCCACTCCTCTTTCCGAAAGATCTACATCCTTCCATCCTGTAAAACGGTTTTCCTTGTTCCAGATACTTTCGCCATGCCTCAATAAAACAAGTCTTTTCATGTTAATCAAACGTTTAATCAGGCCTCAAAAGTACTAAATATTTACTACTTTTGCTTCGCCCGTTTTGGCATAATCAACGAAATGACCTCCTCAAACGTAATTTATAATTCCTGATGAAATCATACCGGAAACACAACAACATTCTGGGATGGCTTGTATTTGCAATCGCATCCTCGGTTTTTATCCTGACTTCCGAGCCCACCATGAGTTTCTGGGATTGCGGTGAATACATCGCCACCGCATTCAAGCTTGAAGTAGGCCATCCTCCCGGGGCGCCGCTGTTCCAGATGATCGGAAGGTTTTTCTCGCTTTTTGCCGGTGATGTATCGCATGTGGCACGAATGGTCAATACCATGTCAGCCCTGTGTAGCGGATTTACGATCCTCTTCCTTTTCTGGACCATTACGATGATCGCAAAGAAATTGGTTTTGAAGGAAGGAGAAGAAATGACGACTTCCAAAATGCATCTCATCATGGGTGCCGGCCTGATCGGATCTCTTGCCTATACATTCACTGACTCCTTCTGGTTTTCAGCTGTTGAAGGGGAAGTCTATGCCATGTCATCGTTTTTTACAGCCGTTGTATTCTGGACCATCTTCAAATGGGAAGAACATGCCGATGAAAAACATTCCTACCGCTGGCTCTTGCTGATCGCCTACCTGGTGGGGCTTTCTGTTGGCGTTCACATGCTGAACCTGTTGGCCATTCCTGCGATCACTTTTGTTTATTACTTTAAAAAGTACCATAATCCGGGTTGGAAAGGAATCCTCCTGGCGCTGTTTGCCGGAGTTGGCATCCTGGCCATGGTCATGTATGTCATCATTCCCTGGATCGTAAAACTGGCCGGCCTGTTTGAGCTTTTCTTCGTGAATTCGCTGGGAATGCCCTTCAATTCAGGAACCATCATCTATTTTGTGATCCTGATCGGACTGATCACCGGGGGATTAATCTACACCCGGAAAAAGGGAAAAACCATCTTGAATACCATCATTCTTGCCTTCACATTTATCGTTATCGGTTATACCTCTTTCATACTGCTGGTGATCCGCAGCAATGCCAACACACCGCTGGATGAGAACAACCCCGAAAATGCGATGTATCTGCTGTCGTATTTAAATCGTGAACAATATGGCGACTGGCCTTTGTTCACCGGGCAATATTACAATGCACCGATTGTCGACCGAACCGATGGAAATCCAACCTATACTAAAGATGAGGCATCCGGAAAGTATGTCATCACCGATAAAAAGGAAAAAACTATTCCGGTCTTTGATCCCAGGTTTACCACCCTCTTTCCGCGTATGTGGAGCGGGACCGATCCGAAACATGCCGAAGGATACAAGAAATGGGCAGATATGAAGGGCGTTCCCATCGAGGTTCAGTCGGGCGACCAGAAAGAAACGATCAATAAGCCAACCTTCGCTGAGAACCTCCGGTTCTTCTGGAACTACCAGGTCATCCATATGTATTGGCGTTATTTTATGTGGAACTTTGCCGGGAAGCAGAATGACAATCAGGGGCTGGGAGACAAAGTGAACGGGAACTGGAAAAGCGGAATTCCTTTCTTCGACAAAGCCAGGCTTGGTTCGCGCCCATTGCCGGAACTCCGGAAAGGAAATCCCGGCGATAATTCCTTTTATTTTCTTCCTTTTATCCTTGGCCTGATCGGCATTTATTTTACGCTGAAAAAAGATTACCGGAGCACCATCATCATCGGGCTCCTGTTTTTTATGACCGGATTGGCAATTGTTCTTTACCTGAACCAATATGCCCCTCAGCCCAGGGAGCGCGACTATGCCTTCGCGGGCTCGTTTTATGCCTTTGCGATCTGGATCGGCCTTGGAATCATCCAGATCACCCGGTGGCTCCAGGAAAAACTTGGAGCACAGGTAGCCCTTATATTGTCAGTTGTCTTCGGTGGCATCGTGGTTGGTGTGATGGCACAGCAGGGATGGGACGATCATGACCGTTCGGCACGCTATACCTCCCTGGCATTGGCGGAGAACTATCTGAATTCCTGTGCAAAAGATGCCATTCTCTTTACCAATGGCGATAATGATACCTTCCCTTTATGGTTTGCGCAGGAGGTGGAAGGGTTCCGCACCGATGTCCGTGTTGTCAATCTCAGCCTGCTGAATGCTGACTGGTGTATTGATCAGATCCGTAGGAAAGCATACGATTCTGACCCTGTGCCGATGTCGATGTCGAGAGATAGATACCGTATGGGTAATCATGATGTGACCTATTTTTTTCCGGATGAAAAACTGAAGGACAGTTATATTGATCTGAAGGATGTGTTCGATATCATCAATACCGACGAAAGCAAGTTGAAGATCAATACACCCCAGTATGGTTCGTTGGACTATTTCCCCACAAAAAAGTTCATGCTTACATATGATCCTTTACAGATCACAGCTGACAAGAGTATCCCCGCAAAATATTTATCCAGGCTGGATACGGTAAGGTGGGAGATCAAGAGCCATGCAATTGAAAAGAACAACCTGGTGGTTCTGGACATATTGGTTGCAAACAACTGGAAACGTCCGGTTTATTTTGTTTTGAATGCAGGCCCTGAAAGCTATATCAGCCTGGATCATTCCCTATTTGTGGAAGGCCTTGCCTGCCGGATTTTGCCAGTCAACGCCAGGATCAGTGAAGGTGAAACCGGTGAAGTGAATACCGGTGTGTTATACGATAACCTGATGAACAAGTTCAAATGGGCAAATGTCAAAAGCAAAAAAGTGTACCTTGATGAACAGAATCAGAGGTTGGTATTGAGTTACAGGAACCTGTTCAACAGGCTTGCAGGTGCCCTGATCCAGGAAGGAAAGAAAGATTCTGCCCGGAAAGTGCTGGATTATTGCATGTCGATCTTTCCCGATGAAGTTTCCCATTATGATTATTTTGTGATCGGGTTTGCAGAATGTTATTATAAAACCGGTGATGCACAGAAGGCCGATAAGATCTGTGAATATATTCTGCAACTGATGGAGCAGGATATGAACTACTTGTATTCTTTCCCAACGGCCGAACTCAAATCGCTGGATAATAGTTTGCGGGAAGACCTGATGGTTCTTCAGCGTCTTGGAGAAGCGGTGAAAGAAAGTAAAAACCAGGCCCTGATAAGGAATGTCAATGCTTGTTTCCGGAAGAACTGGGATCTCTATACAACCAATGTGTACCAACATTAAGGATGTTTTCCATTCGTCCACCGTTCATTTTAAGGGTTTTCGATAGGAAATACCTTTCCTGTTCCATTCCCACTTCGGAAAAAGTCATCTACCTCACATTTGACGATGGCCCGATCCCGGTGATCACACCAGAGGTGCTCATCCTACTTGAGGAACGGAACATCCATGCTACTTTCTTCTGTGTAGGCGACAATGTTAAAAAGAACCAGGATCTATTTGCAAAGGTATCCGGGGCCGGGCATGCCATCGGGAACCATACTTTTCATCATTTGAACGGGTGGAAGACGCCTCCTGCCGAATATGTCGAAGATGTGATGAGGTGTGATGAATACTTTAAAACCGGTTTGTTCCGGCCGCCATACGGAAAATTCACCCCCAGCCAGTATTTTCTTTTGCGGAAACATTTCAGGATCATCCTGTGGTCGGTCCTCAGCGGCGATTACAACCCTGGGATCTCAAAAGAACAATGCCTGTTAAACGTGGTAACCCATACAAAGCCCGGCTCGATCGTCGTTTTCCACGACAGTCTCAAGGCAAAGGAAAACCTGTTCTATGCCCTTCCGCGGTTCCTTGATCACTTTTTGAACGATGACTATAGGTTTGAACGGTTGAAATAACGAAGTAGTGAAATAGCGAAATTAATTATGAATTGTCCATTGTCAATTATCAATTTACCCGGCATTCTGAATTCTGAATTCCTGCATTAAACTAAAGCGTTCCTTCATCCGCAAAGCTATAGTAACGGTCATCGCCGATGATGAGGTGGTCCAGTACTGCCACATCCAGCATAAATCCTGCATCCCGGATCTTCTTTGTGATCTTTTGATCGGCTTCGCTGGGTTGAATATTCCCTGAGGGATGATTATGCCCCAGGATGATGGAAGATGCATGTTGATCCAATGCGATCTTATAGATTTTTTTCGGGTCGACCACCGTACCGGATATGCCGCCTTCGCTGATGCTGCATTTCCGGATCACCTTGTTGGCTTTATTTAGCAGGATGATCCAGAAAGCTTCATAAGGCTGATCGCCCATTACGCTCCGGAAGATCTCGAAGGCATCCCTGCTGCAGGCGATCTTCTCTTTTGCCAGTACTTCCGATTCATTTCTCCTTTTTCCGAGCTCAAGCGCAGCGATCAGGGTAACTGCCTTGGCTTCCCCGATCCCGTTGAATCCCATCAGGTCATTGATGCCCATCTTTGAGACCTCAATCAAATTTTCGCCTGCCGTGAGAAGAATCCGTTTTGCCAGGTCCACTGCCGACTCTGAGCGGCTACCCGATCCGAGCAGTATGGCTATCAGCTCAGCATCACTCAGGGAATTCTTCCCCTTCAGTTGTAATTTTTCTCTCGGTCGGTCTTCCTCTGCCCAGTTCTTGATCGGGAAATGGTTTTCGTATCTTTCCATGTTTTTTCCTCTTAATCGGAGAAAAAGCAAAAGGTGATACGACCAGAAGCATTAATTTTGAACAGGGAAATAAATTAAACTCCATGATGAACATACCTCATCCTTTCATCGAATTGCAAACCATTGATTCGACCAATCTTTATGCGGAAAAGCTTCTTAAGACGCAAAAAGTTCCGGAGGGCACCATCATTATTGCACATCAACAGACTTCCGGAAAGGGACAGGGGGAGAATAGTTGGGAAAGTGAGCCCGGCAAAAATGCCACGTTCAGCATGATTTTATTTCCTGAGTTCCTATTGCCTGGGCAGCAGTTTTTATTGAATAAAACGATTGCAATGGGTGTTATTGATTTTCTTGCCCGGTTTCAGATTGAAGAGAGATGTTCTATTAAATGGCCAAATGATATCTATGCCGGGAATCGCAAGATCGGTGGAATCCTCATTCAGAATACCGTTTGTGGAACTGTGTATGAATCGTGCATTGCCGGAATCGGTATCAACATCAACCAGGAAACATTCCATCCCGGCCTTTCCAACCCGATTTCTCTGAAACAACTAACGGGAATGAATTATCCTGTAAGGGATGCCGTGGATTTCATCGTTGCACGCATTGACGAACGCTATCAGCAGTTGCAGAAAGGATTATATGCGCCTCTTGACCGGGAATACCGGGAACAGCTTCTCGGAATCAATGAATGGAGGGATTATTTTGTTGATAAAAAGTTGATAAAAGGAAAAATCAGAGGTGTGGATGAATCCGGGAGGTTGATGATGAAACTGGAAAACGGATCAGAGAGAACCTTTGACCACGGCGAAATAACTTTCATTTTTCCCTGACAGATCAATGAAACCATTTTCCCAAACTCAAATCGTAATTCGTAAATCGCCTGCCTGCCGGTAGGCAGGTAATTCGTAATTATTTATTGTATCGTTTTCCAAAACTCACGCTGAGATAAGCAGTCAGAAAGAAACTTTGTTTTGGATTATAAGCCATGATCGCAATGGGAATGGGTGAGTAATCCAGGATGGCTCCTATCTCCAGCGCTTTAATGGCCCTGTTCCGTATTCCAAATTCAAAATCCAGTCCACCCTTGGCATATAGGCCTGGATGGAAATCCAAGTTAAGGATCCCGGTAAGAAAGGCTCCTCTTCCATAGATATTATCGAGAAAATGAATTTCAGGGTTATAGCGTTCCTCCGTTACCTGATCATCAGTGTTGTTTGTTGAATGAATGATAAACAGGTATATCGGTTTTGTAATACCGATTGAAAGTCCGCCATAATAAAGATAGCTGAGCTGTACCCCTCCCCAATAGGGCTTCCGGTTTAAGATATGCTGGAACCCAATTCCACCGCGGAGAAAATAAACAGAATTCAATTTCCCGTAAATATAGCTTTTGGAATCAGAATAATAGGGGTTGATGGTCCTGACCTCTTTGGCTGATTTATAGGTTGTGAACTCGATTTCCCACATGAATTGTTTTAACGCTGCAAGGTTTCTGCCTTCCCGGAGTTTTAACCCCCACCCATTGCTGTTGATGTGAACTCCCAGGCTCCATTGCCTCTCCAGCAGTACATTGTCGAGCGTATCGCTGAGCGCCGGAGTTTCTTCCTGCGCATAGCAAGAAATGCTGAAAAATCCCAGCATGCAAAGGAAGATCGCAGGGATAAACTTACGCATGGATGAAAAAGATGGAGTCAGAAAGCAAAGGTAAAAAGAAAAAAGAAAGAAGGGAAGACGATAATGGCTTCCCTTCTTTCAAAAAACATTTTATTGACGTGGATCGATCAACGTCGTTCAATTTGATATCTTTGCCTGTCTCCTCCGTACGCAGCGCATTTTGAACTGGAAGTACAGGAAACAGTAAGCATGACAATTAACAAGAGAACCGATATCGCTGCAATAACTTTTTTCATGTTATTCAATTGGGTTTAAATTATATATTGCAAAGTAAATGAATTCCAACGATATAAACAACATATTTGAAATATTATTGTTTTAAAGTTATTAACTACAGATTGTTTAAGAATATGGGTGACATCAATCCTTCCATTGAAGAAAGCTGGAAATCTGTTCTTTCCGCGGAATTTAATAAACCCTATTTCCTGGAATTGAAGAATTTTTTGCTGGAAGAGAAAAAAAAATTCAGGGTATTTCCTCCGGGGCCTCTCATTTTTAATGCCTTTAACCATACTCCTTTCTGGAACGTCAAAGTGGTGTTTATTGGCCAGGATCCTTATCACGGCTATAGTCAGGCCCACGGATTGTGTTTTTCCGTTGCCAACGGCGTTCCCAAACCTCCTTCCCTGGTCAATATCTTTAAAGAACTTGAAAATGACCTTGGCATCAGCCCATCTCCTCACGGGAACCTTGAAAAGTGGGCCGACCAGGGCGTGCTCCTGCTCAATGCAACCCTGACCGTAAGAGAAAACCAGGCCGGATCGCACCAGCGAAGAGGGTGGGAGGCATTCACCGATGAGGCCATCCGACAGCTTTCTGCACAAAAGGATGGAGTGATATTCGTATTATGGGGTAACTTTGCCATTGCAAAGAAAGAACTTATCGATTCTACCCGCCATCCTGTCCTTATGGCTGCGCATCCTTCCCCACTTTCTGCCAGCAAGGGTTTCTTTGGCTGTCGCCATTTCTCAAAGATCAACGAGATCCTCAGGAAACAGGGGAAACAGGAAATAGACTGGAGGCTTTAATTACCAGACACTTCATTTATCTTTAATCAGAAAATCCTATGAGACACATCTGCAAAATCCGAAAAATTTTCATTCTCTCATTGTTACTGCTGATTATATGCTCTTGCACAAAACATCATTCACTCGAAATAACTCCCATCAACTATGGCAACATCATCTTTACCTTTTCACATAATGTAAACGGGGAATCATTGAAATTTGATACCATGCTTTATCATACTTCACTCGGAAACAGCTATAATGTCACTGATCTCCAGTACTTCATCTCCCGCGTTTCGTTGCATTCTGTAAAAGGCAAATGGCATGACATAGCGACCGATAATGGGATTCATTATACTGATGCACGGGACAACTTCTCCTGCTCATGGTGGGTGAACGACCTTTTACCAGCCGGAACCTATGATACGGTTGCTTTCATCTTCGGGCTCGATCAGAAGCAGAATACCTCAGGCCGTTTCACGGATCCCCCGGAAAGAGATATGTTTTGGCCTGACATGCTGGGCGGGGGGTATCATTATATGAAGATGAACCTGAAATGGAGAAACGATACCATGGCACAATCTCTGCCATTCATGTTCCACCTGGGCATCGGCCAGGTTTACGCAGCGAATACCGTAAACCCGGATTCCATCATCGGTTTTGTTCAGAATTATTTCCGGGTCAGCCTTCCTTGCAAGCTGGACCTCACCGCCGGAGGCTATCATCAGGTAATGCTGCAGATGAATATGGACCGGTGGTTCGACGGGCAGAATGCATTTGATTTCTCTGCCTATCCGAACGGGATCATGCAGAACCAGGAAGGAATGTTCAAGGCTTGTATGAATGGAAGGAAAGCATTCAGCGTAACCATCACAAATTGAAAATTGAAAATGAAAAATGAAAAGCAAAATTTTATTATGTAGATTATTCAGATACCCGCCTTTTCCATTCTGTCTTCTATTCTTTACTTTCAGTTTTCTATTCATCTCCTCCTGTACGAAAAAGACTGAACCCGCACCGGCGTTTCATGCCACGCCCTATACGATTCAAATGCCTCTTCATTTTCCCCGTGAACTGAACATCCCTGCGGATAACCCGATGACGGTCGAAGGCATTATACTCGGCCGGTATTTATTCTATGATGGCCGCCTCTCCGGACGTCCCGGCCCCGATTCCCTGATGAGTTGTTCCACCTGCCATATCCAGACTCATTCATTTGTCTGCGGGATCGATCACCCGATCTTTACCGGCGGGCGTCCCCATGGGTTGACCGGAATCCCGACAGCCCATTACATGCTCCCGATGATAAACCTGGTCTGGACAAACCATGGCTATCTGTGGAACGGGATGGTAGCGGCTGATAATCAGCAAGCAGGGTACTGCAATATAGAAGATGTGGTAGGCCTGGTAATCGGAATGCCTCAAGAGATCCACGGGGATACGAACCGAACCAAGGCGATGATCCAACAGATAAAGGGATATCCAGAGCTATTCAACAAGGCCTTTGGCACCAGTATCGTAACAGAAAAAAACATCGCCAGGGCCATTGCACAGTTTGTCCGTACCCTGATCTCCGCCGATTCAAAGTTCGACCGCTTCATGCAGGGTAAAGTCCAGCTTTCAGGTTCCGAATTGAGCGGGTATGTATTGTTTATGACCGAACAGGGAGGCGATTGTTTTCATTGCCATGGTGGCGACGGGAACCCGTTATTCACTACAAACCTCTTCTACAATAATGGAAAAGATGCTGTTTTTACCGATCCCTACGACCGTTTTTCCATTACCGGCAGCGCCTCCGATATCGGTGCCTACAAGGCGCCCACACTTCGGAATCTTGTTTTTACAGCTCCCTACATGCATGATGGAAGGTTCAAGACGTTGGATGAAGTCATTGATTTCTATAGTTCCGGGTTGGTATGGTCGCCTTCGATCAGTCCGCTTATGCACCACATTGCTACGGGTGGAGTAAGGCTCACCCCATTTCAGAAAGCCGACCTGAAAGCCTTCTTAATGACATTCACCGACAGTACATACGTTACAAACCCTGCATTTTCGAGGCCCTCAAAGATGCCTGATGAATAAAATGATTTTATTACATTAGCAGAAATTAACACAACATCATATGCTTGCCTTTCCCAATGCCAAGATCAACCTGGGACTGAATGTAACCGGAATCCGCACTGATGGATTTCACGATATTGAAACAGTGCTCATTCCTGTTGCTTTCCGCGATATTCTCGAGATTGTACCTTCCGGTGAGCAGGAGGTTGAGTTTCGGTTTTCAGGGTCGACTATTCCGGGAAAGGCAGATGAGAACCTGTGTCTCCGCGCTTATCATCTTATTAAGTCCGTATTTCAGATCCCAATGGTCAGGATGCATCTGCATAAAGTGATCCCGATAGGAGCAGGCCTTGGTGGAGGTTCATCCGATGCTGCATTTACGATAAAATTGCTGAATGAGATTTTTTCCCTTACGATGACTCCTTTGCAAATGATGGATTATGCCGGTAAACTGGGCAGCGACTGTGCATTTTTTATCGATAACAAGCCCGTTTTTGCAACAGGAAGAGGGGATCAGTTTGAACCCGTTGAACTGAATCTGGCCGGTTATTCCATTGTTATCGTTATTCCTCCTGTTCATGTGAGTACAGCAGAAGCCTATGAATATGTTACAATAAAAAAACCGGTTGAAAGCCTCCGGGCTATCCTGAAAGCATCTCCCGGTGAATGGAAGGATCGCCTGGTTAACGATTTTGAGCGTTCGGTATTTCAGCGTTATCCTGGGATCCTGCAGATAAAGGAAAAACTCTATGAAGCAGGTGCAGTCTATGTATCCATGAGTGGAAGCGGGTCGGCCGTGTATGGCTTATTTTATCAACTCCTGCCGGATCTGAGTTCTTTTGCGGGTTGCAATACCTGGACAGGGAAGTTGGCCTAAAAAAAAAGCCCTGCGGTTGCAGGGCTCAAGGTTAAAAGTAAGCTGAATATTTGTTAACTACAGGAGTTTAACATTTACCGCATTCAAACCTTTTTTGCCTTCTTTCAGCTCAAAAGTCACTTCATCATTTTCCCTGATCTCATCAATAAGACCTGATACATGTACAAAGTATTCTTTTTCTGATTCATTGTCTTTAATAAATCCGAATCCTTTGGATTCATTAAAAAATTTCACTTTTCCTTCTTTCATAATAATATGTTAAAAATATCCGCAAAGGTAGTCAAAATAATGATATAATATCAAAATTTCTTTTAATTTATCATTTTAACCCCTGCATCTGCCTACAACCATGTCAATATACCCTGTAAACAGTAGGTTAATGCAACTAATAGCATATAGGACCCTATAGGATAGGAAAGTAAATTTATTTTTTACCTATGGAATATGGAAGTGGAATCATTTCTCTCAAATTCCACTGCAACAACATGAGCATAGCTGTCGTCGAAGGTCTTTATGATATGATATTTGAGGCTTTTCCCGATGGGGATATTATCCTTTTCCCATATATAGAAGAGAAGACCGTATTTTGTGGGTTTTGCAAAATTGACTGAATAAGGAAGAGGGTCTCCTGTCAGATAACCATTCCTGGGATCTTCGATGCCCTGGTAGATCGGGAAATTTGCCTCAATTGTATCCTTACTCCAGTTTTGTTCGGCCCAGTGTATCGCTTGCTGGCTGACATTCACCACCAGCTTGTATGACATATCGCAGGTTTCCGGCGATTGTGACATGTTTTTATAACCAAGCACTACCCCGTAACCGCAGAAAAAGAGGACCAACATCCATTGGATCAATTTGATGTTTGGGAATATTTTTTCGAAGATTATGATAGCTGTGTAGGTCCCGCCCATTAAAATAAACGGGATAACGTAGAGAATGTAGCGGGTCAGGTAATAGTTGATGTCGGCAAAGATGAAAGCCAGGAGAATAAACAATGTGAAGGTGTAAATGATCTTCCCCTTCGGCTCGATCTTTAATAGCTTTGAAAAAAGGTTCAGCACGATCCCTGCCAGGAATGCAACCCCGACCATCCATCTACCCTGCCAGATGAACATATCCTGGAAGATACGTCCTGCCCCTTTTGAAAGTTTTTCCATCTCCCAATGGATGTATCCCATGTGCTCGGGAAAGAGAAACCAGCCATTCTGGATTTTCTGGATTATGAGGAAGAGTCCGAATATGAATAGGGGAGTGGCACCCAGCAAAAACAGCCGGAACCGTTTCAGTGTAAAGAAATCTTTATCGGTAATGGATTCGATGAATAACAGGGTCAGTGCAGTGGCCGGGATGACGATGGCCGATTCTTTTGTCATCATGGCCAGGGAGCCGGAGATAGCATAGAGGGTCCACTTTTTTTTCAGGATCCCATAAATACACCCCAGCGTGAAGAAAGTCAGCATCATTTCCGGCAGGAGCTGTACCGATAAGGTATAGAAGATGGGCTGGGCCGAAAGCAATACCGTGGCAAAGAAGGCAACTTTCCTGTTGAAAAGATTTTTTGCAATTATAAAGAACAATACCAGGGTGATGATCCCGAGGAAGAGTGCAAAGAGGTGGCCAGCAATTATGGTTTCGCCGAAGATTTTAAAGACCAGGGCATTGCAAAAAGTAAACAGCAGGGGATGTCCGCGTGAATAGAGTGGATCGATGCTTCCGGGCAAAAGGCTGATGTTGCCGGCATCTTTCATGTGGAATGCGGCCGAAACATATACGCCCATCTCATCCCAGAAGTAAGGGATGTTAACATCGTGGAGCTTGCATAAAAAGAAAATGAGAATCGCCGCAGCCGTCAATAACTCATAGGGGCGGTTTTTTACCAGTTTCCATAGTGGTTTCATAAAACAAGGCGGTTTTAGCTGGAATTAGCAGATCAAAAATAGGAAATTAGAATGAACTGGTGAATTGGTGAACTGGTGAATTGGTGAGTTAATTGTGTTGCTTAGTCGCTTAGGTGCTTATCTGCTTAGTTGAAAAATACTCTGTTACTCTGTAGCTTTGTGACTTTTATCCAGCATCCAGTATCCAGCATCAATTTTCAATAACCATTATCTCCCCAGCAGCACAATCCCCGCCCATATATATGGCAGTGAAGTTTCGGGTTTGGAAATCATATTCATCTTTACTTCACGCAAAGCGGCGCTATAAGTCTTACCGGAAAAATAACTCCGGTAAAAGCTCAGCATGAATTCACATGTTAAATGATCCGGGATGTTCCAGAGTGAATAAACCACATTTGAGGCTCCGGCCAGGTAAAAACCACGGGTTAAAGCGAGCACCCCCTCTGTACGGGTGACCTTGCCTTCACCGGTTGCGCAGGCGCTTAAAACCACCAGGGATGCATCCAGCCGCAGGTTGCTGATCTCATCGAGGTGCAGGAGTCCGTCATCCTTATCCTGATGGCCAATGGAATGATTGCTTTTTGAAAAAACCAGGGCCGAGTTCATCGGGTCGCTTTCGGAGATGAGACTGTGCGTTGCAATATATCGTGCTGAAGACCGGAATAGCGTATGTCACGTTGTTGGATGTAGTACTGCTCTGCTCCATGAAACTGTACAGTTTCAAAAAATTTGTGAAATGAATGTCGGGTCTATAACTTTTCATCAATTAATTTAAAAGTCTTTTTTATAAAGCTCGCTAATTCTGTATCAGTAATCGTTGTAGGATCAACACCCAACTTCTTATAATCAGGCAAAGTCTCTCCGTGATGTGGTTTACAAGAGATAGCATTTAACAATCTAAGCAAAGCGATAATATTAATTCTGTCAATATCATCTCTGAATAGAACGGCAGATTTTTCAAGTTCATCAATACAAGTTCCAAAAGTTTGTTTAGTATGATTGATATGTTTCAATTGTCTGTAAAATTTGAATTTGATATGGGTTTCTAAAACATTTCGTATCAAACCGAGAATTCGTTCCTTTTCTTTTATGTCAGGGTTCTTTAACCATTCTTCCATTTCAGTAATATGAACAAAATATTCGTTCTCAACTAAAAACTCAATATCTAAATTTTCAATGAAAGAATTATCAGTAAGATGGTCTTGAGATATGCGTAATGCTTTTCGTAAACCTGCATTATAATCTTTGTACAGTTCCCAGAGAAACCTTTCATTGTGGCTTAACACAATGGTCTGTTGAATCTTTTCACTTATCTCTGAAATTAATCTAACGGTAGTGTTCCTTCTGTTAGAATCTAAACTTGAAAGAGGGTCGTCAAAAACCAAAATCTTAGCTGGAAGTTTTGGGTCTATTTCAAGCTTTGAAAGGAAAAATGAAAATGCAATGGTGCTTTTATCTCCTTCACTTAAACACTCACGAATACTAAAAACATCTTCTGTGTCAAAAGAGATAGATTCTCCGTCAAGTAATAACTCATATTCAACTTTTGCATCTTTCCCTTTACCTTTCCTAATGCCGTGTTGCATATTTTTAATTTGAAATGGAGTATCAAATACATCTTTCAAATAGTAGTTTATTTGTTTAGCGTAGGTTGAAATAAATTTATTTGCTTCTGCTTCTTCGTCCTTTGAAAGCTGAGAGTAATCTTCTTCCAATTGCTTATTATCCCTGAATATTTTCACATAATCATTGCATAAATCATTTACATCTTTCTCAAATCTTTTTTTAATTCTTTGCAATAGTTGCAGGTCCTTTTCTACAATTACCGGATTTTTTAATTCGCTTTTGAAAGTTTTTATTGAAGCATTGTATAAATTAATTCTTTTATTTAGTGCATCAATATTTGCATTTACCTGATTAAATAAAACTTGAAAGTCACTAACAGCATTTCCACTTCCAGCCCTTGAAGGGTTTTTTGCTTTTGCTGCAATTGCCTTTTTTAAAGCGGAAAATTTATCTCTTAACTTTATTGCATCACTGGAACTTACAACTTTAAAAATGGGTAAGCCTGTTTTTATATATTCTTGCCAAAATTTAATCCTTTCATCAAAAGTTTGTTTAGAAGAGTTTTTAGATATAAACAAAACTTCAAGATTGAATTTTGAAACTTTACTTAAATGGTTGTTTAATCTTTCAAAATAATTATTGAAGTCGTCATTAAAGACTTGTGTGTATGCTTTAATGATTTCTATGCTTGATGAGAGTTCTTGCTTGCAAAATGGGCATTCAACTTCTTCTAACTTTTTAATTTTTGAATGTTCTCTTTTATAAGCAACATAATCAAAACCTATTCTTAACCAATCTTCTGGGTTTTCAATAGTATTTTCAGCAAGTTCTTCAATGTGTTCACCAAATATTTTTTCAAGTGCTTTGTCTTGAATCGTTTTAGTTGATGACTGAATATCTTTTGTGAGATTTATAAAATCAATTGATGTAGTCCACTTTTCAATCAGGGGGAGTTCAGGGTACCTGCTAATCATTTTTTGAGCTTGAGCATTTTTTAATTCTATCTGAGTATTTTTTATTTTCGCATCAATGTTAATTGCTTCAGTTGATTTGATTCTAATGTAGTTTCTAACTTCATCTTCTATCAAACTGCCTCCAACTTTATCAATTATTTGTTTAGATGTTTTTTCAAGGTCAAGTTTTTTTTGTTCCCTATCTTGTTTGTTTTTAAGTATTTTGTTTTTTAAGGCTACACCTTGTGCACCGACAACAAATTGGTGAAGGTTTTTTTTGTGTCCATCTGAAATGTCAAAGCCCGAGTAAATATTCTCATTAACAAAGAAGGTATCAAATATCTCAATATTGTCAAGTGTTTTCTTCCAACCTATTTTGCCGAATGAAAAGACAATTTTTGCACCTGTTGCATCTTTTTCAAAAATTTGGATTACTTGTTCGGTCTTTGCGTTTGTTGATAACCTTTTATGAATGAGGTTTGCATCTCCATTCATTAAGGAACGTAAAATTGAAGCTAAAGTAGTTTTGCCAGCTCCATTATCGGCAAAGAGTAAAGTGAAATAGTTAAAAGCAATATCACCTTTAGCAACAAAGTCACGGAACTTTCCAACTGATGTTATTTTTTCAATTTTTAGAATCACCTTTTTTCGTCTTATATGGTTTTTTTAATTCGCACCGTTATCAGTAGAACTGTCGCAGCTATCATTGCTTAACGCTCCGCCGGCAGCCGCTTTGCGGGCTTTGCTTGTAAAAATATTTGAGTTCCTTTATCATTTGCAGGCTTTGTGAATGCTTGCCTTCGAATGCCTCCCGCATTGCGGTTGACGGCTTGTTATGGGCAGGCAATCAATCTAATAGGATTGAATTAAGTATAAACGCATGAGTTTATTTTATGATAATTGTCCTCTATTTACAGACATGATTATTTGGCAAGCAAGGCAAATACAGATTGAATTTCATTACTTACCTTAGTATCACGTTTTATAAATCCACTTTCAAGATGTCTAAGTGGCGATTGATTTTTCTGAAAACCTTTAAGTATTTCTAATTTTTCGTTCAGTAGTTTGTAATTCTGTTTAAATCCATGTCCGGATATAGCAGATATAATCGCATTCAAAGCAATTATGTTCACCTCCATTGGGCTGTTTTGTATTGGTGTAACTTGACCTAAAAAGTACGATGCACCATTATAATCCTTTACTAATGTACAAGCCATGGCCTTATTATATGTTGAATATATTGCTGAGAATCCAATTGATTGAGATTTAGAGTACATAGCAAAAGCCTCTTCTCCATTACCTGCAGCAAGCAATTCGTTTGCTTTGGATGTTAACTGCCAGGCCTCTTGAAGATTACTTGGCAATATTACCACGCCATCTTCAATCTTACTTCGTATGCTTTGAATAGAATTATCATTTGGTTTTAATTTATCCGCTTTATCAAGGTCCTCCAATGCTTGTGAACGATTCCCAGCAAGAAAACTAGCCTTTGCTCTTCCGATTAGCAGAGTGTATGAATCGGGTTCTGACGAAATTAATTTAGAATAGTAGGAGACAGCCCTAGAGTAATCTCCAGACATCATTATGTCCCTTACGTTCTGGGTTGATAAATGAATATTTTTATTCTCGAGACTTCCTCGTTTCTGATTAATCTTTGAAATATTGTCGGGGGTGTTATTATTCTCAGTTTTTAAGCGTGGTCTTGCCAATTCGTCTTCAAGGGAAGCTTTGACCGAATTTCGTAATTTGTTATCTTCATCTTGTACTGATTGAAACTCCCTGTCTGCGATTTCAATCATTCCCGCAAGAGCCGCAAATCGTTTTTGAATTTCTCTCGGAATTTGTTCAGAAGATTTATATTGAATATCATGCTCCATCTCGGCCCAAGCATGTTGTAGAATTGTTCTAACTTGGATTTCTGCGATAAGGCCTTTGAAATCCTTATACTCTGCGAATGCAACCCTTGTCTCTGGGAGTTGAATAAGATAATGAATACTCCTATACCCAATTCTTCCTTGATCATACCTCTCTTCTCCAATATCTTTTACCCATTTTATAATGAAATTTTCCTCAATGGCTTGGCAAATTGGAGGTAGTGATTTAGGGAAAAATGCGATTACTCGCACTCCAGCCAAATCTGTAATTTCTTCCAATGGTGCCGAATATTTATAAGCATTTCTTTCTTCGTTAACTTTTAAACACTTCCTTTGAAAACTTTCTAATGATTTCGAGCGACATTCAATTGAGTGAACTTTACAATTATCTGGTATTGCATGAACTAGAATATTTTTAATGCAATCAGCATATTTGCTATAAGCTAATTGTTGACCCTTGTATTGCTCAACAAACTGCAATTGTTTCGATTCATTCATTGGAATTGGATTATTTACGTTTTAATAATACTGCGACTTTAAATTTATTTTGTAGTGTCCGTTTGATATTAGCGCCGAATACATCTGCATAATCATACTTGACAGTGGAGAAATATTACATTCTTTCGTTTAAAAAGTGAATCTAATACTCAGTTATGTCTACCCAATTAATCGCTTGCCCATAACTCGCGTATAACCGTAACAATCTCTTTTATACTTCTAGAAATCTTTTATATTGGGGAATGTTAACCTCTATCTCTATCGAGATTATCAGATAATCTCGCTCAGGTAGCCTTTTTCTACTCAAAAATAATCAAAATTACAATCCCAATATATAATTGTTTAATTTAAAATTTTCTTGCGGAGCATATTCTTACATAAGTATTTCCGGGTTTTTGCATAAGAAACGTCTTTGAACCCCATGCATTCTGAAATCTCTTTCAGGCTGGC
>JADGPR010000123.1 GCA_017882335.1 Bacteroidales bacterium
GCAGAGTTTTTAATTGTCGGGACGTCATTTCCGATTTTGTTCATGACCTGGGCAAAACTGCTTCCACTGAGACGGAATTCATCCCCGGAAAAGTCAATATAAAGAAGCTGCGATTCAGGATCATCGATCAATACAGGAGAGATGACATTACGTACATCCGAAACTTCAGCAACAGCAGAGATAATAACCGTTCCGGGTGAATAAACCTCTGTTCCATCGGGATATTTCTGTGTCATGGAAAGTGAATCCTTTCCCGTTGGAATGTTGATCCCAAGTTCAATTGCAAAATCGCTGACCGCTTTTACTGCCCGATACAAACGTGCATCTTCTCCCGGGTTTTTACATGGCCACATCCAGTTAGCGCTAAGGGAGACACCTTTCAATCCATGAGTCAGCGGTGCCCAGACAATATTTGTCAGCGCTTCGGCGATAGAAAGTCTTGAACCAGCTACCGGGTCAACCAAGGCAGCTACCGGTGCATGACCTAACGATGTGGCGATTCCTTTGATCCCTTTATAATCCAATGCTACAACACCCAGGTTATTCAGCGGAAGTTGAACCGGTCCGCATGTCTGCTGTTTGGCAATTTTCCCTGTAATGGCCCTGTCGACCTTATTTGTCAGCCAATCTTTGCAAGCCACACTTTCCAGTTGCAGCACAGATTCAAGGTGTTTCAACAGGTTTGACTGATCATAAACAAGTGCTGCATAATGCGGATTATGTGATTTATCCTTGATAATTGTTTTCGGCGGATTACCAAAGAAATCATCTATCGGAAGGTTGATGGGTTTGGAATTCGTCTTCCGGTCTTCAAAAGTCAACTGGTGATCGTCTGTTGTTTTACCAGCAATATATACCGGAGCCCGTTCTCTTTGTGCAATTTCTTCAAGCAATGGAACGTCTTCTGATTTCATCAGCATACACATTCGTTCCTGTGATTCATTACTGATGATCTCTTTCAGTGATAGTGTAGGATCGCCAACCGGCAAGTTGTCTATAATCACTTCACCACCGGTGTATTCTACCAGCTCGGAAATCGAATTAAGATGACCACCTGCTCCATGATCATGGATGGATACGATAGGGTTCTTGTCAGCTTCGGTTAATGCCCGGATCACATTGAAGACCCTTTTCTGCATTTCGGGGTTGGATCGTTGAACTGCATTCAATTCGATAGTGTTTTCATATTCCCCGGTGGCTACAGATGATACAGCCCCACCTCCCATTCCAATCCGGTAGTTGTCGCCGCCCATTACGATGATCTTTTCATTTTTTTCGGGAAGTTCTTTTAAGCTGTCTTCTCTCCTTGCAAATCCTACCCCGCCGGCAAGCATAATCACTTTGTCATACCCGAACTGTTTATGGCCTTCAAGATGTTCGAAAGTAAGAACGGAGCCACAGATCAAGGGTTGGCCGAATTTATTCCCAAAATCACTGGCGCCGTTGGAAGCTTTGATCAAAATTTCATAAGGCGTTTTGTACAACCATTTTCTCTGGGCCAGGGTTTTTTCCCATGATCGTCCCGGTTCCGGTCTGGGATAGGAGGTCATATAAACCGCAGTTCCCGCCAAAGGGATACTTCCTTTTCCTCCGGCCATGCGGTCCCTTATCTCACCACCGGAACCCGTTGCCGCACCATTGAAGGGCTCTACAGTCGTCGGAAAATTATGTGTTTCCGCTTTGATGGAGATCACGGCGCTGATGTCTTTCACTATAAAGAAGGAAGGTTTAAATTGCCTGAGAGGTGCGAATTGCTCTATGACCGGTCCATCAAAGAAAGCCACATTATCTTTATAGGCAGAAACAAGGAAATTAGGGTGAATCCTGGAAGTTTTCCGGATCATCCCGAATAAGGATTCCGGCATTTTAATTCCATCAATAATAAAAATACCGTTAAATATTTTATGCCGGCAATGTTCGGAATTGACCTGGGAAAAACCAAATATTTCACTATCCGTCAGTTTTCTTCCCAACTTAATTTTCAGGGATTCAAGATATGCGATCTCTTCATTGCTGAGCGCCAACCCTTCCAGAAGATTATATTCACGAATGTCATCAATATACCTTACCGGTTCCGGTTGTTTTTCTATTTCAAATATTTTTTGGGAAAGGTCTTCATATTTATGCTGCAGCATGGGGTCAAAATCGATATGATCCGGACTTTCGGGAAAGAATTCTTCGATCCTCCTGATCCCTTTGATCCCCATATTCTGACAAATTTCCACAGCATTCGTGCTCCAGGGAGTGATCATCTCTCTTCTGGGCCCTATAAAATTTCCTTTTAACGTGTCGATGGACAGGAATTCAGCGTCACCAAACAACCATTTAAGCTTTGTATAGTCATGATCTGTAATTTCCAGGGAAGTTTCAACTGCGTAAAAACATTGGTTGGACTTAAAGAATAGGATCATTATGTTGTCGTTTGAATAAGTTCAAAATGTTTACTTTAAAAAACTCACCCCCATATCGAGTACTCTGGATTTCCCCCTCTCTTCTTTTAAGAGAGGGGGATTAATGGTGTGAGTTCCTTAATGCACTGAAGACAAAAATCTTTCTGCCTCGATTGCC
>JADGPR010000036.1 GCA_017882335.1 Bacteroidales bacterium
CCATCAACAGATCGTTTATAGTAAATCTCAAAATTACCGTCACGACCATCGGACCAGACAATATGCACAGTATCACCGGAGGTTGCAATAGCATGTACACTGTTTGACATCGTTGTGGTCGAAGAGAAAGGATCATTGGTCAGTCTAACATCAGGCTCCCATTGAGCCTTCACTAAATTTGCAACAAATAAAACTATAGCGAATAATAATAATTTTTTCATAATCTGTTTTCTTTGGTTCAGTTAGTGATTTCTGTTTCGCAAACTAATGAGAATAGATTGGATTTAAACCTGTTAAATATATAACAATTTCATAGAAAGTCAATATTTTTTTGAACCTTAACCCCAACCCCCTGCTCCTTGAGGAGAAGGGGGTTGGGGATGAGGTGCAACAGGTTAATTGACCTTGTTAATCTTAACACTCTTCCTGAATTCACCCTGAGTAACTACAGCAATATATACTCCGGCATTCAGGTTGTCTCCTGCTGTCATCATATCAGACGGAGATAATGATTTATACTCCTGAACCAGCCTGCCCATCATATCAAATATTTGAATAGTTACCAATTCTTCACTCGTTGTTTTCAAGCTGAAGTTGAAAGTTGAGTTAGATGGATTTGGGTAGACTATCAATTTTGCATCACTAAGCTGGTCTGTTTCACCAATAGTAGTTGCATCCTTTAAAGGACCTTTGTGTTTACTGCCGAAATCTGTTTTTTGGCTCCAGACATTCGTACTTTGACTATATTCCCAGAAATCTTTTAAATAAATACCTTGGTAGATATATCCTGTACCGATATATCCTTTTGTACCGATGCTAAAACCTGTGGCACCGTCTCTTGGTGTTCCAGCGAAATCAGTTCTCTGCGTCCAGGTACCACCGGTTTCTGTGTTGGTCGGGTCATATTCCCAGAAGTCGTTTTTTAAGCCTTCATTGGTATTACCTGTACTGATATACCCTTTCGTACTATTTATGCTAAAACCAACGGCAAACGCCCTTGCTGTCCCACCGAAATCTGTTTTCATTGTCCATAAATCGATAGAGGGGTCATATTCATAAAAGTCTTTATACCATGTAATGGTTGTGCTGTTAACATAATTGATTCCAGTGCCAAGATAGCCTTTGTTACCTATGCTGAAACCTACTGCTGCATATCTTGGTGTTCCGGGGAAATCGGTTTTTTGAGACCAGGTATTTGTGTCCGGGTCATATTCCCAGAAATCCTGAAGGTTAAGTGGTGTAAGTCCGACAGGTAGAAGACCGGTACCGATATATCCTTTGTTTATATTACCTGAGGAGATAGCAAACCCGGTAGCACATTTTCGGGTAACTCCGCCAAAATCTGCTTTCCTTGTCCATTTATTCGTTGCCGGATTATATTCCCAAAAGTCTTTGAATAACTGGGTCGATGTTTGCCCTGTTCCAACATACCCCTTGTTGCTTAAAGCGAAAGCTGCGGCATTGCATCTTACCCCTCCTCCAAAATCCGCTTTCTGTGTCCATGAATCGGTTGCCGGGTTATATTCCCAAAAGTCTTTGAATAACTGGGTCGATGTATTATACCCCGTACCGATATAGCCTTTGGAACCGATGCTGAAACCTACGGCTCCAGCTCTTTGAGGTTGAAATACATTTGCTCCCCGGCCATCAATGATGGAGAGAATTAAAATGCAGGCAATTAAAATAATTGCCTTTAACGTGTTGATGATTGTTTTCATAGTGTTTTTTTTAATTGGTTTTTGGTTGATTGTTTGATTCAGGAATTATATAGCCTTTAGTTTTTTCATCTCTTCAACATCAATACTGGGAGGCATCTCGCCTTTTTTCATTTTTTTAATTACCAGTCTGGCTACCTTTTCGGCGCCTTCTTTGGTTTTAAAGCCATCGTTGCCTGGTAAGCCCGGTATAGAGGGCTGGTGTATTGTCATCCGGCTATTCACCAGGATATTATACCCCCATGTATTGTTTATTCCGGGTATCAGTTTATAAGTGATTTTGACATTTTTAAAGGCATCTCCCGATGGGAAATCCGTCTTTTGCATTGTTTTTTCAGGTGGATGAACCTGGGCTTGTGCCTGTTTTGTAATTTGCCCGCAAAGGAGAAGAGTCAATGGAATGAATATAATCGCCAATCTGGTTGTATTCATAATGACATGCTTTAAGAAATTCGGAAGTAATATTACGCACGTCAAAAGGGCAAAACCGGGCCATTGAGCAAACGGTAGGTTTTGTTGAGTGAAAGGTAGTTGATAGGGGGGGGAAGGGAGTCGGGAGTCCAACAGTCGGCAGTCCACAGTCGGCAGTCGGCAGTCAGCAATCGGCAGTCAGCAGTATTGTCATTGCGAGCGAAGCGAAGCAACGGTAGTCGGCAGCTTGTTTATTTAGCTAATTCCCGTTATTCTCATTGCTTCTTTTAAAACCTATTTGCCTCCTTGGCTCTTGTTGCGGATCCAATAATTGTTTAAGCGCTTGAAAAATCAGTCGTATGTCATCACTGTTTTTTCCAACCCGTTTTTCTATAAGATCAAGTTGTAACAATATATCTTTATGGAATATCAACATTTCCCGCATTTTTACAAAAACCTCGATTATGCGGATGCTCATTTGTAATGCCCGGCTGCTTTTTAAAACATTGGCAAGCATAAGTACACCATATTCTGAGAACGCATAAGGATTGTAACCTCCTAATGACCGCTTTGAAGGTATCGCATTTTGCGATACCAAAAAATTTACCTCATCATTTGTTAATTGAAACATAAACTTTTCAGGGAATCGATCAATATTCCTTTTAACCTGCTCTCGCAACCGTATCGGCTTCACTCCATACAATGCCGCAAGATCCTTGTCAATCATTACCTTCTGGTTTCTCAACAGAAATATTCTATCCTTTATGTATTCCTCTTGCACAATTAAATTTTGTTTATTGTCCCTCATCGTTTTTTCACTTAATCGGGATAAAATCAAAAAGTAATGCGATATTTAAAGGGAATTATTAACAGGTCTTGAACTTAACTTCAAGAATTGCGTCCTCCAATCTTGAAACTCATCATCTGTCAATTCAAACATAAAATCATCTGGAAAACATTCAACATTACGCCTTACAGCTTCTTTTAATCGTTTCATTTCTACCCCATATAAGTCGGCAAGATCCCGATCTATCATTACCTTCTGTCCTCTGATCAGATAAATTTTATTGATTATTGTCTCCTCCGGAATAGAGGTTAAATATTGATTTCTCATACTGAAAGCGAACGACGTCACAGGGAGCCCCGAAAATATTGGGATTCGCAGTCGGTGGTCGGTAATCAGCAGTCAGCAGTCGATAGTTTGTTTTTAAAAAAAGGGGGAAATGGGAATAATTGAAAAATTTTCATTCAGGGAATATCACTTTTTCGTTTTTGACCGATTAATAGAAAACGAAAACATGGGTCAGTATAAAGATTTAAAAGTTTATCTCAAGGCATTTGAGTTGGCAATGGAGATATATTATCTTTCATTAATATTCCCTTCTGATGAAAAATTTGGATTGACTTCGCAAATAAGAAGATCCTCACGCTCGATTTGTTCAAATATTGCTGAAGGTTACAGAAAAAGAAGATACAAGGCACATTTTATTTCTAAGCTGACAGATGCCGATATGGAAAATAGTGAAACGATCGTTTGGATTGATTTTGCCTTCAGTTGCAGATTCATAAATAAAAACACAAAAGAAGACTTGCTCCTGAAAGCCGAAGAAATAGGCAAATTATTTTGCTTTATGATTAAAAATCCCGATAAATTTATTTGAAAATAATTGATCTCCAATTATCCATTCCCGACTGCCGACTGCTGACTACTGACTGCCGACTGCCGACTACTGACTGCCGACTGCCGACTGCTGACTGCTGACTGCCGACTGCCGACTGGGAACTGCCGACTATACCTTCTCCAGCAGTTTCGCCAACCTGATCCTGTTCTTCAGAAGATCAAGAAGCGACTGGATATAATCTGATTCCGACGACAGGAACTGACTGTATTTCTGGTTCAAATCTGTACTGGAAGATACGCCTTGCCTGTATTTAGAGAATGTTTTTTCATAGATCCTGCCGGCGATATCCAGGCCTTTTTTCTTATTACTGAAAACCAGGTAAGAATTGGCAAAATCCTTCTTTGAAGTCTCTACCTGGAGTTGGAGCTGAACCCTCACTTTTTCATCCATCACCTTCATTTTCTCTACATTCAGACGGGCCTGGTCCACAGAATATTTCCGGCTCCCGCTGCTCCAGATAGGAATAGAAAGGGTAAGCCCCCAGTTTATAGTTTTGTACCAGGGGTACTTGTCGTTGAAGAACGACCATTCATTCCGCTGGGCATTTCCCTGAATGCCAAAGAAACCTGCAAGTGTAGGTTGATACGCCGTTTTCGAGAGTTTGTACTGCATCAGGGTTAGGTATTCCTGTTTTTTGAGGATCGCGTAATCGATATTCCGTGCATAATCGAATTGCTGGTTGATCAGTACATCCTGATCCACATTATTCAGGAAGAAAGTCAGGTTATCGGTGAGTGCAATCTCCTGGCTACTATTGATCCCCAAAAGAAATTTCAAATAATTATATGCGATCAGCCGTTGGCTTTTGGTGGTGATCAAAGTAGCTTCCAGGTTCGAACGGTTCAATTCCATCTGGTCAACATCAATATCTTCGATCAACCCTTGCTTCAAGGTTGCTTTACCATCTTCCAGCATCTGGTTCACCGTTTTGTAGGTGGAATCGAGGATGTTGGTACTTTCTTCAAGGATCAAAAGTCCGATGTAGGCTTCGGAAACAAGATCCTTTACATCCATTTTATCTTTTACCATCTTCTGTTTAGCGGTCTCAAGAAAGGCTTTCGCGGTTTGCAACCCGACCAGGTATTGACCGCTGTATATTAATTGCGTCAGTTTTGCCCGAAGGGTAGCGTTGTATTCCGATCCGAATTGTATGGGGAAGGTTGTACCTGGTTTCCCAATAAATTCCCCGGGGATCAGCGAGGTAGGCAATGCCAGGTAATCAATGTAGTCAATCCCGCCATCCATCTGCGGAAGGCCGATAGCGGTATTCTGTCTGACCATCTTTTTTGCGATCTGCACGTCATAGGCAGAATTCTTCAGGTCATAGTTATTGGCATAGGCATAATCTTGTGCTTCCTTTAATGAAAATGACAATACCGGTTTAAGTTGTGCTTGTGTTCTTGAATAAATAGAGAAGCATGAAGCAACAGCTATCAGGAAAAAAATCCGCTTCATTTGTTGAACTTGTTAAAATTTACTTTTCGTTTTTGTTTTTCGTAATATTCAATTCCCTTGGGGTTGGCTATTCCACGGATGAAGTTGTCGAACATAGCCTCAAAAAGAGTCTGGAAAGAGAACTTGTCGGCAGGAAAAAATTCAGGGTTATGCAGGTCGATGAGACGGCGGATGTAAAGCCGGGCTACCAGTTCGATACTCAGGTCATCACGGTAAACGCCTTGGTTGACCCCTTTTTCAAGATTTATCTGAATCTTTTTAAAGATAAAATCAATCCTTTCTTCGATGTGCTTGTGATAAATGTCGGGATAATATTTCTTCAGGTCGAAGGTCATCGAAGGACTCACATCGCGGAATCGTTCACCCACTTCTTTGCTGACTGTGAGTAGGATATCGATGGCATTTACACCTTCAAAACTATACGTCTCAAAAATGATCTCAAAGTTCTGCCTTTCCAGTTCGAGCAGTTTCTCCACCAGTTCGTTCTTACTGGAAAAAAACTGATACAGCTTTTTCTTGGAGATCCCAAGATCCCGGCATATATCGTCCATTGAAACACTCCGGACACCATATTTGAAAAAGAGTTCTCTTACTCTTTCCAGAACATCAGTCAAAGTGCTCTCCATGAAGATCCATTTAAATTAAACGTGGAATGAAGGTAAAAAACTGCCTGAAATTCGTAGCAAAGAGTGCAGTAATAAGCAATTCATGAGTATTACATGATTTTTCCGGAAGCAAAATTAATGAAATATAACGAGAAACAAAATTAGGGTAAAAAGTTTTTTCGTTCTCTTACTCTACAATCATTTTGAGCCTGACAGATCGTTCATTATCCACGAGGGAATAATAATACAGACCCGGCTTAAGCCCGTATCGGGAAATGTCAAAGTATTCAACATAACGTCCGGGGCCGGACAGTTTATTTTCGACCAGTGTTGCGATCTTTCGCCCGAACAGATCGAAAACCTCGAGTGTAACCCTGACCGGCCGGCGAACTTTGTATGCAATACAGGTATAGGACTTTCCGGGATTAGGATAATTCTGATCCAGTGATGAAGAAAGATAGGATTCCGGTTTCTGGCCGGTACCGGTGAAAAGGCTGTCGACGATGGCCGTCCACACACTGAGTTGGCTGTTCTCCAACCGGGCCCAGATCGGTCTTATCACATTGTTATATGCAGTGATGTTGGTATAGTCTCCGAAAAAAATGACAGGGTTTGGAGTGAATGGAGATTCGCTGACCTTGAAATTATGAAAAGTTTCTCCCCCGTCATGGGATACCGCCATATAAACATCAGTTGCGTTGTTCGAATAGTCCCGGCGGTCATAAAAAACAAAATAAATGTAGCCGGTTTTCTGATCCACCGTCATCCAAGTAAAAAACTGTTGCTTCCCGGCCGGGTCATCATTCACCCTTTTCCGGGGACTCCAGCTGATACCGCCATCCGTTGATTTGGCGAACCAGATATCGGTGTCGGTTAGTCCGTTTCGCTGATCGCTCCAGTTGATGTAGATATTCCCGCGGTAAGGCCCCTGGCTCAGGTCACAATAGGTGACCGGTAATCCATTGGCACGATAAATACCCGGTATGGTATAATCCCATCCACCAGGAATATCCGAAATAAAAACATTCGTATCCATCCAGGTTTCGCCCTGGTCGAGCGAACGGTTGAAAACAATTCCCACAGGTCCAGCCCAGGTAACAAAGATCTCACCATTAGGGCCTAATGCCGGAACGGCTCCTTCTACGGTATTGTCGCTGTCGATACAATCTCCTGCTACACGGTTGATGCGTTTAGGAGGACTCCAGGTTAGCGCTCCATCTGTTGATTTTGAAAACAGAATGATGGAACTGTCGGCCGGATTTGAGGTGCCATAAACATCGAATTGGGTCCAGCATACATAAATGTTGTTGGTCCGCGGATCTACGGCTGCCCATTCCTTGTCCTGGGCTTTGGTTCCATTCAGGCCTATATAGGTTCCATCGGTCCAGGTAAGCCCTCCATCTGTCGATTTCTGACAAACGATTCGGTCGATCCAACTGCCGAAAGAAGGATCTGAGAGATGGAAATAATAATAATTCCCTGCTGTGTCAACAAGCAAGCAGGGATCTCCCATAACACCGTAAGAAGAGGTAAGGCTCCCCTCATGCCAGGTCAGTCCTCCGTCGGCGGATGCATAAAAAAGATTGAGGTTGGCTCCTGCAACCAATTGACCCGGATTTTTTGGGTTGATCGTAATGGAAGGCTCTTCCGGCATTGCCGTGTTCCCGATCATGATATTAGGGAATTGGGAAAAGGCCATGTTTCCCAGAAACAGGAAGAAAAGGAATATGCCTGTATTTTTGTGCATGAATATCACGATTAAAATTTTCATTAGATCAATTAGAAATTCCCATACGCGTGTGCTTGCTAGGCACCAGTGTTAATCGCAAAATGAAAAAGGTAATACATTCAAGAGAGGATTTTTGAAATATCTTGACATTAAGTTCGCTGAAAGAGAACAACTCATCAGCATGCGCCACAACCGCGATGTAGTTCAGTGGTGTGACAGCCTGTTATTCTCAATCTGGACTGTTATTCCGGGAAGGCTTATTCCGGAGCGCAATTGTCTCTCGTAATGGTTGAACTGGGACAACCACTTGAGTAACATTGTCCATCACAATAATAAGCATGCCCGGGCGTACAGCATACTTTAGCATTTGAACACCAGAGCGGATAAGCTGAATTTGAACAATGCTTGGTGGTTGTGCTAGTTTTTTTGCATCCCATGAAAGACGTTGACATGAGGGCAATGACCGTGATCACTGTCAAGATCACTCCCATTCCAATAGGGAGGGAAGATTTACAAAGTTTTGATTTCATAGTTGGTCTTTTAGAGTTATTCTTTATTTATGCATTGGGATCTGTAATTGTTTGCTGAATGTAACCGGGGAAGGTAATATGGATCGTATAATTGCTTTTATGGTGTCATGCTCAATATAGAATGATGTCGGGACTGCATCCGTTAATTCACTGATAGCTTTAAGTGAAATATCCTTAATATAAAAATCAGGATGAAAATTTTGAATAAAGTAGAGTTTGTCGCTGTATTTCCCGGTTGCAAAAGTTATGATACTGTCAACCGTGTTTCGTATTTTATATTGACGCAGATTTTCAATCGAGTTCCAGCAATGGGGGCAAGTATAGGAAAAGCAAAAAATTAAATAGGTGCGATCCGGGACGGTTTTAACATATTTCCACAATTCCGTATTCCTGATGTTTTGATTTTGAAATTTATGTGTTTGTGAATCTCCTTTTGACAGGAATGGCATGCTAAATGTATAACCGGCGATAAAGATCGAAGGGCAGATGACGGCCAGGATGACACATCTTTTCCACAGGGGGGTAATGATCTTCTCTTCAGGATATTTAAACCATACGATAAAAGACATGATTAACAGAAGAATATTCCGGATAAATGAAAAAATAACTGGAATTCCGGAGGGCTGCATTGAACCAAAACATCCGCAATCATCAACCCCATTCCTGAAATGAGCATAGGCAAAAGCAGCTGTAAAAACCACCAGTAAAATAAAGGATAAGAAGGAATAACGCCTGGGTTTGATCAACAGGATCAGGAAAAGACCCAACAATATTTCGATGATCACGATCAGGGGTGATAAGATCATCATATACCCCAAGCCATATTGAAAGATTAAATCGCTGAATGCTGCGGTAGAAAATACTTTCCCGATCCCTGAAATAAGAAAAAATATCCCAACGATAACGGAATATATGTTCAGCGTTCTTTTCTCAAACATATAGCTAAACCATTAGAAAATAGCTTTGCAACCTAATGAACATTTTGTAGCCATATCAGAATATTCAAAGATACAATAAAAATTTTATTTTAAGATAATTCCACAATTTTATTAACACCCTCAGCTTGTTTACTGGGACTTACAGTATAAAAGATGAAGAAGGTGCCATAATTCGATCTTATAGCTCAATCATGGATATGAACCCCAAAGCCCCGAGTATTCGGGGAAAACCTATTCCGTATCAAGTTGCGGCGTATTTACCCTCCGCATTTGGCGCGATTCCTGCCTGACATCAGCAGGGTTCAGCTAACAAATTTTAATTTACTGTATTCTTAAAATTTGAGTCTCACCAATAAATATACACAAAAACGGTTAAATTCAAAGGATCTGATTAAAAAATTCTGTATGTTTGAAAAATCCAAAATGACGATCTATGAATTACTTTCTTTCCTCAATATTCGTTTTCCTTTCCATCACTTCGATAGCCCAGAATGCTAAATGGGCAACTTATTTTGAACTTTCAGGAAAAAAAGAGACCCCGCGTTACCAGGAAACAATGGATTATTGTAAACGGCTGGAGTTAAATTCCAAATGGATTCACATGATCTCTTTTGGAAAAAGTGCAATGGGAAAGGACCTTCCGCTGATGGTCATCGATAACCAGGGTCTTTCAGATCCAAAAGTATTGCATGCTTCCGGGAAACTGGTGCTTTTAATCCAGGCTTGTATTCACCCGGGGGAGTCAGAAGGCAAGGATGCCGGCCTGATGCTGATCCGTGATCTCGTTATCGGTAAAAAATTTCCCGGTCTGCTGGATCATGTTTCAATTCTTTTTATCCCGATCTTTAATGTGGATGGGCATGAACGATTTGGACAATACAACAGGATCAACCAGAATGGCCCGCTGGAAATGGGCTGGCGAGTGACAGCCAATAATCTGAACCTGAACCGCGACTACCTGAAAGCAGATGCGCCGGAAATGCAGGCATGGCTGAAAATGTTCAACTCCTGGATGCCCGATTTCTTTATCGACACCCATACAACAGATGGCGCCGATTATCAGTATGTAATGACATACCAAATGGAACTCTATGGAGATATGGATCCGGGGTTGACGGATTGGTCGAAGGACATCTTTCTGAAAGATTGGTCCGCACAATTGGAGAAAGCAGGTTTTCCGGTATTTCCCTATATTGAATTCCGGAAATGGCATGATCCGGAAAGCGGGATCGAAATCAGTGTAGGGCCACCCATGCTTTCACAGGTCTATACAAGCCTCCGGAACCGGCCCGGACTGCTCCTCGAAACCCACATGCTGAAAGCTTATGAGCAGCGTGTTTCTGCAACCTATGAAGCCTTAAAAATCAGTATCGGCATTCTTGGACAGGAATCAGTAATCCTGAAAAAATTGATCCGGCAGGCAGATGAAAATGTGGTTGGTCAGGAATTCCGTAAAATCGATTTTCCGCTCCGGTTCGAAACGCTGAACGACAGCACAATATTGAATTTCCTTGGCATTGAGTACCAAAAGGTGAAAAGCGAAATAACCGGTGAGGATTATTATCAATACGGTAAAACGAAAACAACTTTCCACATCCCCTATTTCGATAAAACCAAACCCAATTTGTTTGCCAGGCTGCCGGAAGCCTATATAATACCTGCAGAATGGAAGACCGTTATCGACCGGCTTGAACTCCAGGGAATCAAAATAAAACGATTGGCCAGGGATACAACCCTTACAATATCCACCTGGAAATTTTCCAGCCCCAAATGGCAATACAATCCTTATGAAGGAAGGCATCCCCTTACTTCCTTTGAGAGCAATGAGATCAGCATCTCCCGGGATTTTTCTGCAGGTTCTGCAATTGTGGATATGGCTCAGCCGGGAGCGAAGATTATTGCCCATCTTCTGGAGCCGAAAGGAAACGGTTCATTACTCTACTGGGGGTTTTTTGATGCCATCTTCGAACAAAAAGAATATGCTGAAAATTATGTGATGGAACCACTTGCGGCGAAAATGCTGGCAGAAAATCCTTTCTTGAAAACCGAATTTGAGAAAAAGAAGGCTGTAGACACGGTTTTTGCAAAGAACCCCAACGCCATCCTCAACTGGTTTTACAGTAAGACACCATATTGGGACAACCGGAAAGACATCTACCCTGTCGGGAAAATCTTTGACCGGAAATTTGTGGATGTTCTGGAAACCAAATAATTTGCTCCCTTCGACAAGCTCAGGGAGCAAAACGGTGGTTGAGCTTGTCGAAACCACCTCTTCACTCAACTTACTCTGATCCTTTTCCCCTTTGTGATGCTCCCGATCACCACAGCATCGCTGATTCCGTTAAGCCGGCATTGTGTAATAAACATATCTGCCTGCGCTTTTGGCAAAGTGATCAGCAATCCACCTGATGTCTGCGCATCCGCCAGAATCACTTTGGCCAGTTCAGGAACACCTTCATCCCAATCCACGATGTCTTCCACGAACTGAAGGTTGTTGCGGGTCCCACCAGGGATCATGTTCATGGCAGCCAGTTCCCATGTCATCGGCAGGACCGGTACTTTTTTGTGATCAACCTCAGCACCGGTATGGCTTCCCCGGATCATCTCCTTCAGGTGCCCCAGTAATCCAAAACCGGTCACATCAGTACAGGCGCTCACTGGAAAAGCAGACATGACTTCAGCGGCTTTATCGTTCAGCTGAGTCATCACAGCGATCATACGTTTTTCAGTTTCCCGGTCAACGAGGCCGCGTTTTATCCCTGTAGAAAGAATACCCGTGCCAACCGGTTTGGTTAGGATGATTGCATCGCCAGGTTTTGCAGAAGAATTTGTCAGGATTTTATCTGGATCAATACTACCGGTGACTACCAGCCCGAATTTAGGTTCTGTATCTTCGATGGTGTGGCCTCCGATAATGCTTATCCCTGCTTCAGAAACCTTATCTGTAGCTCCCAGGAGGATTTGCCGAAGAACTTCGGGCGGGAGAAGTTTTTCAGGGAACCCTACGATACTCAATGCAAACAAGGGTTTTCCTCCCATGGCATAGATATCGCTCAGTGCATTGGCTGCAGCAATTGCACCGAAATCGTATGGATCATCTACCACTGGTGTAAAAAAATCAACGGTCTGGACAATGGCAGTCCTGTCATCGATCCGGTATACAGCTGCATCATCGGGATCCTTCAATCCGACAAGGACATCCGGATCATTTGAAACCGGCAGGTCCTTCAATATCTTTTCAAGGTATTGCGGACGGATCTTACAGGCACATCCCATTCCGTGGGTGAAGTGGGTGAGTTTGATAACAGATGCTGGATGCTGCCTGCCTGCCGGACAGGCAGGGATGCTGGATGCTGGATGGGAATCTGCAAGAGTATTGTAAGCATTGACAATAATGGGAATGGCAGTTTCGATTTCGGTTCGTTTCGTCATCCGCCCAAGCGAGAAACGGATCGATCCCATTGCAAAATGATCCGGGACTTTCATGGCTGACAATACCGGGGAAATTACTTCGCTCCCTGAATGACAAGCTGCACCTGCAGAAGCAGCGACCGGGGCCATATTCCCGAGTAACAGGGCAGCTTCAACCCCGGGAAAACTGATGTTGAGTGTATTGGGAAGCCGCTGCTCAGGATGGCCGTTTAGTTTTATTTCCGGAATTTCCTTTTTGATTTGCTGAAATAAAAAATCCCTCAGTGCCTTCAGATTGTCAGCCGGTTGGTGCCGCTTGTCTGCAATCATCTCACATGCTTTACCGAATCCCACGACCGACATCACATTTTCTGTCCCTGCGCGCAGGTTTTGCTCATGGTCGGCGCCATGGATAAGTTTTTCCAGATGAACCCCGCGCCGGATGTACAGGACGCCAACACCTTTGGGTGCATAGATTTTATGACCTGCCAATGAAAGTAGTGTAACTCCCATTTTTTCCACATCCACTACGATCTTACCTGCACTCTGGGCGGCATCGCTGTGAAACGGTATCTTATGCTTTCCTGCAATCCGGCCAATCTTTTCAACCGGTTGGATTGTGCCGGTTTCATTGTTGGCATGCATGATTGTAATCAGGATCGTGGAAGAAGTTATTTCTTTTTCCACATCAGCAGAATCTACCTGCCCGTATTCATCCACTGGTAGATAGGTAATGGTGAATCCCTGTTTTTCAAGGTAACGGCACACCTCCAATACAGAGGGATGTTCAATGCATGAGGTGATGATGTGATTTCCCTTGTTCTGGTTGGCCAATGCAATTCCCTTAATGGCAAAATTGTTTGATTCGGTACCTCCGCTGGTAAAAATGATCTCATCCGGATGGCAGTTCAGCATTTCCGCAACACGTTTCCGGGCAGTTTCAACCGCTAACTTTGCCTGGATTCCTTCGGTATGCATGCTGGAAGGATTACCAAAAAAACCCACAAGGTAAGGCCGCATGGCATCAGCCACGACCGGATCAATCGGGGTGGTTGCGTTATAGTCGAGATAAATGCTTTCCATGGTTTATAAATTAATTCATTCTATCGATTTTCCCGCTTCCAGGATCAGTGCGGCATTCTTTAACGGATCATTACTTTCAATGGATACCGAGTAAATCTTCGGATTTTCCCTTTTCAGAACGGAATGAGTATAGGTTTTATCATAATACGATAAGGCGAGGCTGGCCACCGTATCGAAGTCACCGGCATCAATTGCAGACAGCGCTTTTTTCGTGTTAGTCCCACCAAGTTTTTCGCTGATCTTTAATACAGCCTTATGCAGATCCTGCTTTTCAACCTTTGAATATTCCTCCACAAGTCGGCGAACCCTTTGTTCTAGGGTACTCTCTACCCTGATCATCACGGCGCGGCTCATTTGTTCAAACAAAGGATCCGGAATGCTGACATTCCCGATCATCCTGCTCTCATCTTCGATCCAGAGAGGGCTGGAAGGATTGAGTTTTCCCCAGGCAGCAAAAATATCATTTTCAAACTGTTCATTGGTAGGTTGGCAGGATTGTCCGAGTCCCCCGAAAACAGAACCTTTATGACATGCCAGGGCTTCAAGATCAAGAACCTGTTTACCCTTTTGTCCAAGCTGATGAAGGAGTTCTGATTTTCCGCTCCCTGTCAATCCGCCAAGAACAATAATATTTGCAGGCTGGGATAATCTTTCCCTGATGAATCGCCGGTAGGTTTTATACCCACCCTCCAGAACAGAAACCTCATAACCAGCCACCTGGAATAGCCAGGCCATACTTTCGCTCCGCAACCCACCCCTCCAGCAATGCACAAGAATTTTTTTCTGATCTGTGATTTTATGGAGTTGTTTAACAAAATCAGCCAGTTTTGGTCCGGCCAGTTCCAATCCCTTTAAAACGGACGCTTCCCTTCCGGAATTCTTATAAAGTGTACCCACAACCCCCCTTTCCTCATTATTAAAAAGAGGAAGGTTAAAGGCTCCCGGAATATGTCCCTGGTTATACTCCTTCTCCGAACGAACGTCAATTATAGGAAGTACCCAAGCGAGGTCTAGAAATTCAGCTGAAGCGATTCGATTTATCATTTGAAGGATAAATATACCAAAATTATACCTTATTTTCTTATCTTTGCACCCTCATTTAAATCCCTTTCTGAATGAGCGACAGGATCAACCATGAATGCGGGATAGCCCTGGTACGCCTTCTGAAACCGCTCGAATATTACCTGGCAAAGTATGGCACGGCCACCTATGGCATGAACAAGCTGCATCTCCTGATGCAGAAGCAGCACAACCGTGGGCAGGATGGAGCAGGGATCGCCAGCATCAAATTTGATCTTGAACCCGGAAATAAATATATCAACCGCCTGCGTTCTGACTCCGATTCCCCGATCAAAGATATTTTTTCATCCTTTCATGAACAAATCCAACATGTCACCGAAAGGCATCCACAACGGCTTTGCGATGTAAACTGGCTAAAATCCAACATTGACTTCATTGCCGAACTTTACCTGGGGCATTTGCGTTACGGTACCTTCGGAAAAAATTCGATGCTGAACATCCATCCCTTCTTACGGGAAAATAACTGGATGACAAAAAATCTTGTACTCGCCGGGAATTTCAATCTTACCAATGTTGACGAGCTTTTTGAAAGGCTCATCGACCTGGGACAATACCCTGTTGAAACCTCCGATACCATCACCATCCTTGAGAAAATCGGGCATTTCCTCGATGAAGAGAATGAAGCCCTTTACCGGAAATTCAAAGAACAGGGATTCCCGAAACGGGAAATCACCCGGCAGATTGCCAAGCACCTTGACATCCAGCGGATATTAAAGCATTCGGCCGAAAGTTGGGATGGCGGTTATGTTATCGCCGGATTGCTTGGGCATGGGGATGCTTTTGTAATGCGCGATCCCAGTGGGATCAGGCCGGCATTTTATTACCGTGACGAAGAGATCGTCGTTGCAACATCTGAACGTCCGGTTATACAGACCACTTTTAACGTTCCCTTTGAATCGGTGAAGGAATTAAAACCCGGTCATGCCTTGATTGTTAAAAGAGACGGGACGATCGCCGAAAAACAATTCCGTAAACCATTAGAAAAGAAGGCCTGTTCTTTTGAACGGATCTATTTTTCCCGGGGAACAGATAAAGAGATTTACCGGGAACGAAAAAACCTGGGTAAATTCCTTGCACCCGCAATCCTGAAAGCAATTGATTATGACCTGGAGAACACCGTTTTCTCCTACATTCCGAATACGGCTATTGATGCTTATTATGGTCTGATCGAGGAAATTGATCTTTTCTGCAACACTATCAAGAAGGACCGGATCCTGGAAGCCCGCGGGAAACTAACGCCAGCAGAACTCGATGCCATCCTTATACTGGGGCCAAGGGTGGAAAAGGTTGCAGTGAAAGACATGAAGCTGAGGACATTCATTGCACAGGATTCACAGCGCGATGACCTGGCTGCACATGTTTACGACATCACTTACGGGAGCATCCGTAAAGGAAAGGACAGCCTGGTGGTGCTCGATGATTCCATCGTCAGGGGAACCACCCTGAAACAAAGCATAATCCGGATCCTTGACAGGCTGGAGCCGAAAAAGATCATCATCGCTTCCTCTGCACCCCAGATTCGTTATCCCGACTGCTACGGCATCGACATGGCCAAGCTCTCGGATTTTATCGCTTACAAAGCTGCAATCGAACTCCTGAAGGAATCTCACCTGGAAAATGTGATCAACGATGTTTACAAAAAAGCAAAAGCCCAGGAGCACCTTCCAAAGGAAGAAATTCAGAATTTCGTCAAGGAAATTTACAAGCCCTTCACCGCTCACAGGATCTCGGAAAAAGTTTCTGAACTCCTGACGCCACCAACGGTAAGGGCAAAGATCGAGATCATTTACCAGACCATTGAAGACCTTCATACGGCTTGTCCCAATCACACGGGCGACTGGTATTTTACAGGGAATTATCCAACTCCCGGAGGGAATAAGGTGGTGAATAAATCCTTTATCAATTATATTGAGGGAAAAAACGTCAGGGCCTATTGATGCTCACAATAAGAGAAATACCGGTTTCCCGGTAAATAACCCTTCGTGCATACCTACTTCCTCATTGCTTCGCTGATCTTTGCAGCTATTGAGGTAAATTCTTCCGGTGACAACCGTAGTTTCGGTTTCCGAAAATCGATATCATAGCTCGTTTTCAGTGGGACAAGGTGAATGTGCGCATGCCGCACTTCAATCCCGATGACTGCAATACCAATCCGTTCGCAGGGAATAACTTTCCGCATGGCTGCAGCTACCTGTTTGGCGAATAAAAACAACCCCTGGTATTCTTTATCTTCGATGTCGAAGATATAATCAGTTTCTTTTTTGGGAATAACCAGCGTATGTCCTTCCGCTAATGGGTAGATATCGAGGAATGCATAATAATTTTCATCTTCAGCAACTTTGTATGCAGGGATCTCTCCGTTGATAATCTGTGTGAAGATACTTGACATTAGTGTCCGTTTTTTCTGGAGATTTCAATGATCTCAAAAGCAACAGTACCGGCAGGTACCGTTATTTCAACCTTTTCACCAATACTCTTTCCAAGAAGCCCTTTGGATATAGGTGAATTGACGGAGATTTTACCCAGCTTCACATTGGCTTCATTTTCGGGAACCAATGTATAGATGACCACGCTGTCATTTTGGGTATTTTTCAGTTTAACAGTAGAAAAGATCAGTATTTTGGTGCTATCGAGCTTGGATTCATCCAGTAGGCGTGCATTGCTGATCATATCCTGCAACTTGGATATTTTCAATTCCAGCATGGACTGCGCCTCCTTGGCGGCCGCGTATTCGGCATTCTCTGAAAGATCTCCCTTATCTCTTGCTTCGGCGATCTGTTTTGAAATCGATGGACGCTCCACGGATATCAGCTTTCGTAACTCCTCCTGGAGCTTATCTAATCCTTCCTGCGTATAATACTTGATCTCTGTCATAGCTTCATATTTTCATCGACCAGATAATAAGGCAAAAGACCCTTTGAAAGGGTCCTTATGCCATACAAAAATAATAATTTGGACTAAATGAAGTTAAGGTAATTTCTAAAAGTTAAGCTTCAGCCCTACACAATGTGTGCCGGAATATGGGTTTGTTGATCTGTAAGAATAATCAATCCCGATGCCTGTTTCTTTTTCCTTATTTAACGGAACGAAAACAGAGAAACCTGCATTCAGGCCGGTAAATACCGTTCCCCGGTCAGCAATGGAGGAACTCAAGATACCATCCTGGTAGGTGTACCCAGCCCTCAGGGCAAAGAAAGGTTTTAACGCATATTCGAGACCCAGGGTAAACTGGTCCTTGGTGAAAGAGTTGGAGGTAAAGTTACCCGCCAGTGTGATACGGTGCATTTCTCCGATGAGAAAGTCATAAGAAGCCCCGATCCGTAAGGTAGCGGGCATCTCATATTTTTCTGACCGTGTGGCAACAGTAAAGAGGTCATTATCGTTTCCATGAGTCGGAATGATACCACGGAAAGAGAGGCCGTCACCACTGAATTTCATGGTCGGGCCAATGTTTTTTAGGGCAACCCCGAACTTAATCTGGTCTTTCTCTCCGGTGATGTATTGAATCCCGGCATCGAGGGCAATTCCTGTAGCGCTGGCATCAGCAATGGATTCGGAAATGACTTTGATATTCAATCCACCGTAGATGCTGTTTGAAAATGCTTTTGCATAAGAAAGATTGATGTTGAGGTAATTGGGTTTAAATTTACCCAGGTGGCCTTCAGGGGAATTCGTAGTGGTGATATCAATTTCACCAAAATTCATCGACATGATGGCCAAACTAAGAACTCCTTTATTTTGTCCCAATTTCTGAGAAAACCCGAAATTCATGATTTTAATACCGGATCCCTGTAACCAGTTGGTATACGAAAAGATGATCTCCGTTCCTTTGGTTGAAGCCGTCCCCGCAATATTCGCATACATGGCTTCGAGTCCGTAGGCATTGGCAGTATTCACGCTTCCCCAGCCCGAACTCCTTGCCCAGGGATCGATCAGTAACTCTGATGCTCCTGCCTGGCCCGAACGGTCCTTATTACCGGCAGAAACCTTATCCATAGGAAGGACAATCAATCCTGCTAAGAATATTGCAAATAAGAGGCTATAAATATTTTTCATATTCATAATTTTTATTTTTCTAACCATATATTACTCTGTTCACAGTTCCAAGAAAGTATTAGAACGAATTCAAGTCTGTTGGACGCAATATTCCAAACCATTTAATGGTCCTTTCACCAATTCCATCTGCTTTCACATGGATCAGGTAGACACCTCCCGAGATTGGAATTCCCGCAAAGTTTTTGAGGTCCCAATCAATGGATGTCTTCGCATCCGTATTCAAATCTGCCGTTGATCCTCTTGGCTCGGTGATCCCGGATTTATCAACAACAAATTGCCGGATCATGGTTCCGTTCAGGTTGAAGATCGTGACGGTGCTTTTGAGTGGCAGGTTGACGATCTTGATCCTGTTGTCCAACTGGTTTCTTTCATAATCGTTGTATCCATAATAGGGGTTAGGAACCACGTTGATCAGGTCGAGATCACTTGACAGTTTATCTGCATCCTGTTTGATGGTTGCAATCGTAGCAGTATTGAAAGAATATTCAGGCCAGCAATGGTTTTCAGCAGTATCCGAATAAGATGCCGGCAAGCTTGTAGCAAAATACCGGGTATACGGTTTCCCGATCCGGATTTTAATTTTCACCTCGTTGCTGAGCCATTCTTTTCCTTCAATAGCCCTGGGCATACCAACATACATGCAGGCCCCATATCCATAGGCCTGCCAGATCTGTGACGGCACTTTCTTCATATGGGTGATAAAATAGGCACCGCCGTCATAGGCAGGATAATCCAGATTAAAGGTTTGTGGTCCCTGTACAATTTTGGCTCGCAATGATCCCATGATATAAACATAATGCATACCGCCAAAAACAGGTTCACCCATGACATCAGGTCTATCATAATATCGGGTCGATGGATTCCATAACATATCCCGTCCGTTATCAGCAATGAGCCATGAATTCTCCCCGAACATAATGTTCATACGTTCGCCGGTTTCGAGGTTGATGGCATATCCTGGGAACCAACCCATTCCGGTAGCATTAATAAAGTTGGAGTTCATCAACGGGTCTGAATTGACAACACCGGTATCTCCATCCGCATTTACGGAACGATGTCGTCTGAGATCAAACTTAGATGCTCCGCCTTCGGATAATTTTGCATCAGGGCACATTTCTATAACCGGACAGCGGGTCCATTTTGATTTATCGGGAGTGATAACAATATCGACGGATGCCAGTCTGTCCAGGGTACTCTTCGCCTTTGAAGCTTTCGAAACGGATGGTGAAATATTCGGAAATCCTGTTCCAACCTGATCATTTGCAACAGTCAGGCAATAGGGAGCCCAGGTTCCGCCCTGGTTTTTCACTCCTACTTGGATTTTAGCATAATTCTTATCCGGATCCCATGGATTTAATATTAAGGCCGTATTATCCCAGTCGTTGAGGGTAATATTATCCGGGGCCCTATAAAGACCGGCACGGATCCAGTTCTCCGGGCTCGCCGGAACATCATTATCTTCAATTCCGTCCAGCCACCTTCTGGAGCTGTCGGCATAAATTGCTGTAGGCGCCGAAAGCAAGCCGTTGCCGGAATAATGTGTTCCATCCCTTGCCGTATCTCCTGCGAAAGGAACCTGGTTAATCGTGATGGCAAGACCAAGATTCAGGAACAACTGTTCGTAGGGATAAATGGTAGTAGTGTCAGAGTTATAAGTTATTCCGGTAGTCTCGTCATACAACTTCCATTTCCCGTATTGAATTTTGGAATTCATGAATTGGGAATTTGCCGGACCTGGCGACATCGAATCAAATTTTACAACAAAATTTCCGGATATTACATTCAGGGGGTCAACCACTTTGACTTTCAGCGGTCCCGCAGAGGTTTTGTATTCCGGGTGATAAGCTAACGGATAATCCGGTGTTCCGTAAACATTTGTAACGGAATCGGCCATCGGTTTGCCAAGAATCTCGGTAATGGTTTTTTCAGATAATTCAAGGGTCATTCCCCCGTTACCTTGTCCCTGGATACGTGTGATCACAGGTCCATCACCCACTGATGAATTCAATTTATCGCCGATGGTGATATGTGGGATAGCCGTATATCTCCTGATGTTTCCACGTCCCTGCAAATAGGGTACCGCCTGTCCTTTATCAACTGAATCGGGCTGATAGGCTTTATATTGATTATAGCCATAGGCAACGGCCATATAGTAATATTGTTTATGATTGACAAGGGTAGCAGAAGTAGTCAGCGAGAACTGGTCTTCCCTAAGAACGAACGAATGATGAACCCCTTTGTCTTCTCCGGTTACCATCACCTGTCCTTTATTCCCACCAAGTTCTGAATTAAAGGTCCAGTTTACAAGTTTCGAGACGCCATTCTGAATATCAGATTGTGCAACAAGCCGGGCTCTGCTGTTATCGGAAAGTTCGGAAGCACCAACCGTTGCGTCCTTTAACTGGAAGATCTGGTATCCCTCGAAACGATAGATGGAATCGTTTCTCTTATTATGCGGGAGGTTATCCGGGTTCGGAATATTCGGATCATATTCGGAATATTTCTCCCGGAAGTTGTTCCCTGCATCATTTGATTTCTTGTTCGAGAGGTAAACGACCAGTTCTTTATCCAGTTCCTGGAATGACAGATCCGGGGCATTGGGGCCATTCAGAACCGCGAAGCAGTTATCAAACAATTTCTGGCATTTATCATCTACGATTTTTAACAATTCGACGGATTCCCAGGGAGTTCCTGCAGCCCGTGCCCATGGAATACCAACGGTAATATAGTTACAGGCCCCCGGGCGTAAAGTAAATGGTCCGGCAGATTGCATAAACCTTCTATCGGACGCAGCGTTACTTGCAGTAACTTCTGTCCATAATTTCGGAGAAGGTTGTTCTCCCCTTGTTCCCCAATCGCAAACATCCGATAATTCAGGAAACATAAAATCAGCTTCCGGGCCTGTGCCGCCGGATGACGGATGCCCATTACCGCCATATCTCATTCGCTGGCCATCTTTCCAGATCCCTTTAAGTAAATTATAATACTGGGGAGCAAAATCCGGATCGCTCATATAAGAGGCCCCCCCGTTATTATGGTAAACGAACCTTCTCATACCAAACCGTTCATTGTCCACGATACCATCGCCAAAGTTAATCCCGTTGATGGCTTCAGAACGAACGATAAAGTATCCGCTGTCTGAATTATTTGGCCCATAATGCATCATTATGCTAGCTTGACTCAACCCTAACCCTACAATGCTGCATAATCCATTAAAGGAAGGTCCTTTTTCTGTACTCCCTTTAAAAGAAGGATTATCGCACCCGTCGGGGTCAAGGTATGGCCCCTGGAAAAAGTCGACACCTACAGCAGGTGGGTGGGCGCCATAAGCCTCGGGTTGCCCGGAACCATCCACAGGGGTTCCGTTGTAACAATACCCTAAACCACGGCCCACATCGCAGCCAACATAGTCATCCCATGCATAACCCAGGTCGGTGTCAACCCATTGACTGAAATAAGTTCCTGTCAAGGTATAGGTCGAACGGTTGATAAGTTCATAGCTGTAGAATGTCATGTTGTTAATTTCATCATTGGTAGCAAAGGCAAAATATTGTGCCCTGATTTCCATCCCGATGGGTTCACCCTGTGTTTCCGTATGAACATTACCTTTATCATTGTAAACGCTCCAGAGGGTCTGGTCGCCTTTCAGTACCTGGTCAACCAAGATCCCGAGTGTATCATCTGCTGAACCATTAGAAATCCTGCCACGTTGAATTTTTTGACCGGGTTTAAGAAATCTCGGACAGAGGACGTTAGCAAAATCATAATAAGGAAAATCGCCATCTAGTTTGGGGTTATATACATTATCCTGATTATTGTCATAAAAAGGAGCAAGATAATTAGCATATCCCCCGGCACGGTCACCTTTTGCTGGCCATTCCAGGATGGATTTGGGTATTATATAATCAGGGAAGTCAGCATTATTATCCCACCAGGCAATGAATTCCTGGACTTCTGCGCGGGTTATCTGATACAATTGGTCATATTTGGCACACGTTGCATCATCAACGGCAGCCGTTCCGTCAATTTTCAAAGGTCCGGGCCAGAAGTCGTTTTTTGTATGGGCCACTGTGTAATTCGGGCCTGGGCCCTGTCCATATTTGTAAGCCGCCAACTTCAGGTTATTGTTCAGGTCAATACCACCGATCCATAGGGAAAAAGAAAACATGGAAGTTTTCTTTGATCCTTTTGGAATTTCATATTCGGCAGTTTCCAGGAACCATCCGTTTCCATATGAGAAAACCAGGGTCCTTACGTTGTTTATGTCAAGATATCTGTAATTGGATCCGGGAGCGCAACCAGCCGCTGTTTGTTTTATGATCTCGGAATCCTTTTTACCCGACCGTTTATTCTCCTCTGCATATGTTACTTCTAAAATCAGCATAAGGCCAAGAGAGAGCAATAAGAAACGAAACATATTTTTCATGGGTATTGAATTTATGATATTACCTGTAATATTTTTTATCCTCATGGTGATTAAACTTCCGGTTTAGAAATTAAACATAAGGCCTAACCGGGTCTGTCGCGGCGAGCTATAGTTAAACGGCCGGTCTATATAGATGGAATAAAGATCCCTGTATGATGCTTCACTCACCTGTGCACTGATCTGGTTCTGATATTCGGGGGCAGAAAGGTATCCATCGTCTGATGGCGAACCTGTTGCCGGATAAACCCCGGTAACATTCTTGGTATTCAAAAGGTTCAGGATTTCAATGTAGACATTGATGGTAGCAGGTTTTTTCTTCCCTTTTCCCATCGAGAAGTTGAAATCCTTGTCTATCTTCAGGTTCAGGAGGAACTGCCAGGGCAAACGGGAACCATTGATGGAACCGAGCATTGGGCCCATCGCTCCGTATTGCATCACCTTCGAGGATTTGGTATAGGGAGTTCCTGATCCCCCGGTAAAAGTAAGGTTTCCACCGAAGTTTGACAGGATTTGCACAGGAGGTTTACCCTTCTTTTTGCGGCTTATTGTTGGTCCGTTGTAATCTTTTCCATTGCCCCAGCGATAGTCGAATTCGGCATTGAATGAATGGCGGCGGTCAAAGTTCAATGGGTTCATTGTACGGAGGTTCGGCTGGTCGGACCGTATGATGGTTGAAGCGGCATTGGCATCCGATCCGGTACCGTCGGCAAACTGCAAAGTATAGCTGAAACGGATCCTTGCATTACCGGTTCTGCGCAGGTCATACGCCACGGTAATCCCTTTCACCGTACCAAAGTCAATATTTGTATAGGAATAATAAGTTTTTGGATAGGCACCGCTGAGACGGTATTGCTGGATCTGGTCACGCATTTCGCGATAGAACATAGACAATTTCAGAGAAGATGAGTTGTTCACTTTTTGCTGGAACCCCAACTCATAATCGATCGTTTTTTCAGGTAACAATGCAGGGTTCGTATGTGTCCCTGTGGCACCTGTCACCCCGATGAAATAATAGCCCACCGGATCCAACTGAACAAAATTACTTGAAGGTCGTTGGGTGAGGATGTCATAATGTGCATAGAACAAGGCATCATCCGAGATAGGGAAAGAAAAGGAGATACGCGGCATATAATTGACCTGGGGTTGATAATCCTTGAACACCACCGTACTTATAGTCGTATTGGATGGTTTTTCAAGAAACGGTTTTACGCCGTTTGGGTCAACAGCCCTGGGGTCAGAAACAGGAGTACCATCTTTGTTGTACCACTGGTTTCCGTTACGGTAACCGGTAATGGTTGTCGGGTTTGAAGGATCATCCACATAAACCACAAAATCGTCGCCGATATTGCTTGGAAGTTTCCCCCATGTATTCTGATCAAGTTCTGCCTTGGTTTTAGCCGGGAAAAAGAGATAAGGATCCCTCAGTACCATCTGGTTTGCATCAAACCGGTCAACACGTAAACCCACATTGAAGATAAGGTCTTTAAAAGCGAATTTGTCCTGGATGTAACCAGCCATGTATATGGGTTGAAAAGCAGCAACTTCACGGGTAAAATTGCCATTGGCATCTTTTTTATTGAAGAAATCATCAAGGGTTGGCTGATGTTTCAGTTTTTTTCCGGTATAATCATATCCTGCATAGCCTACGAGCGGTGAGCCTCCGGAGAAGAGTTCGTCAGGACTGAACATATCAATGGATAACAGGTTATCGCTTAACCTGAGGGTATGCATTTTCTGGTTCTTATCATAATAGTTAATGGTTCCGGCATCAAAATTATAGGAATTGATGTCGATCCAATCGGTTCCATCAACAGGTAATCCAAGTTTTTGTCTCAGGTTGATATCAAAATTCTTCTGAAGCGTTGAAGAATATTTCCTGAAATAATTGATGGTATCCATAAAGAAATTATCCTTGTAAACAAGTTGAGGGTCGGATAGATCCAATTCTTTAATATGGGAATTGGTTTCCAGGCGCATCAATGACCACATATCAGTACCATTGACTCCATATGTACCATATTTTCTTTGCTGGTACTGCATACCAACCTGGATTTCATGATGACCGAAGTCGGCAGCAAAGGAAGCCTGGACATTTGTCTGGTCTGATTGACCGTAATTATAACCATTCGCACGGCCCCCTATATTCGTCCACATACCGTAAATAACTTCCGGTTCTCTTCCATTGACAAGGCCCCTGTTACCAATGATATCATCGATGCTCAAGTAGTATCCATCTGTCCCGTTAGCCTTTACTTTAGGAAGCAGGCGATAATATTCATCCACCCAGGCAACCGCTTCAGGATTATAATTGTTGGCTGTAAAAATCACGCCTGTATCTTTGAAACCATTATGGAGGCGCGCAATTTTCCCGGTCACGGAATCCTTCTCGAGACCATCGGTATAGCCACGGCGCGATTGGGTCGCAAAACTTCCGATATAACCATATTTAAATAGATCTTGTTTGAGTTGTGCATCCTCTGACTTGTTATCACTCCTGGAAAAGTCGGCTCCGATAGAATAATATACATTTTTCACAAACGATTTGCTATCTGAAGCAGTTGGGAAACGCTGGGTAAAACGTCCGTTCACCCTCCAGGTGCTGCTCGTACTATGCGGATTATACCTATAATCAAGAAGGGATCCGGCAAAGGAGAACCCATAGCTGTCATTATACTGAAAAGTACCGCCGAGGGACACGTTGATGGTTGGGGAAAGGCGGAAATCCAGTTTACCCGATGCATTGATATTATAAAAGGAGGTGTTCTGGGTGTTTTTTGCGAGTTCCAGGTCGTCTTTTGTAAGGTATTCTCCACTCAGTTCTATTGCCTTTCCGTTTGCGGATAAGCGGATCGGGCTGTAACGAAGGCGATCGATAACATCATCTTTCGCTTTATAATATTTGTTGGCTCCGGGAATGCCATCTTTCTGGTAAACAAATTCACCGGCTACAAAGTAGCCCATGATCGGGGTCTTGGTTTTGGTGATGGTATCTTTTTTAGAGAACAACGGACCGGTAAAGTTCAGTCCTACCCTATTGTACCCAAAACGGTCGAGGAACTTTGAAGTTTGGATATCGATGCCCGCACTGTTCTCCCTGGAAGGCCCTTTTGTGGTCACACTGATGATCCCTCCTGTTGCATCACCGTAACTTGCCGGTGTACCACCCAGAATAACTTCCACTTGCTCAATAGCGGATTGAGGCAGTGAGTTATTACCGATGACGCGCATACCATCAATATAATAAACCGTACCGGTAGAACGCTGTCCGCGCATACTGGTGATGGATCCATTGGCATCAGTGCCAACACCCCCAATCGTCGTGGCTACTGCTTCCGCCGATTTGTTTGCCATCTTGGCAATGTCTTCAGAGGAAACCGTTCCACCGGAAACCGTCTGGTCCTTTGAGATCAAAGGAACCTTGTATTCCACAACCTCGACTTCTTTCAGGTTTACTGACTGTGTCTGCAAATCAACATTCTGGAAAGCAATTTTGTCAGCATAGATTATAATCCCTTTCATTATAAAGGGAGTATATCCCACGTAAGTGGCTTTCAAATCAATTTTCCCGGGAGGGATCGGTTTGATCATGAAATTACCATCGAAATCTGTCGTGGATCCACCTACCTGAACACCACCGATTTCAACAACGATATTCGCAAAAGGAATGGGCTCCTTTGTCTTTTTATCTGTAATTCTTCCCTTAAGGGTGCCTGATCCGGTCTGAGAAAAGACTAACAAACTTGTTGTCAGAACCAATGCAATAGCAAACAGTAAATGTCTTAACATACCATTAATTTTATGTTAAATTATACTTCGGGCTTAAAAGGTGGTAAAGATAATAATATTTTAAAATTAATTCCAAATGATTTTCTCCAGATAAATGAAATATAAATTCCTTCTAAATAGAGACACGGTTGAGAAAGAAAATTCCAGGTTCATTTACACTTTTTCCCGGAAGACTTTTTCAGTGGCGTATTCTTCGGTGATTTTTTCTTTGTCTCCTTCATCATTGAACGGGTCGTGGCCGATTGATTTTTCTCATGTTGCTTGATGGCCTGTTCATATTTTTTTCTTGCTTCCTTGTCTTTCCGGGCTTTTTCCTTTTCGATCCGGCGTTGGCTGACATCTTTTTGCTGTGAACAGGAAGAGAGTCCACCTGGCGCTGTGAGCAAAAATATCCCAAGTAGGAATAGGATGCCTTTCTTTTTAAGGTGAATCCCTTTCATACCGGATATAATATTCTTCTTAATATTACGTTTTGAAAAAAACTCGAAATGAACTACAGGTTTCATCGGGCAGGTTATCTTTTGTTAATTTTTCTGTTTGCTTTCCTTCTCCCTCAATGCAAAAAAGAGAAGCAGCAAAATGAGATCCCTATTGTTACTGTCAGCATTGCCATCGATCCCAATTCCACCGAATACCTCCGTTTGAATTCCGTCAATGGATGGGAATACCTTACTGGGGGTTACAGGGGAATCATTGTTTTCAGGGCTTCAACCAACGGTTTTATGGCTTATGATCGGGCTTGTCCTTATGACTGGAACCTGACAAGCTCGAGGATTGTGATCGATTCTTCCGGAATTACAACCGTTTGTCCTTCCTGTAAATCAAAATTTATCCTCACCGACGGATCCCCATTTTCCGGTCCTTCTCCCTATCCTATGAAACAGTACCAGACCTCATTTAATGGGTCAATCCTTTATATTTATAATTAATCCGTTCCTGTTAATAGCGGTAGTGCTCAGGTTTATAGGGGCCCTCTACCGGGATCCCGGTGTAACTTGACTGCTCCTCTGTAAGTTTTGTTAACCTGACCCCTAATTGTTCCAGGTGCAGGCGTGCGACCTCTTCATCCAGTTGTTTGGAAAGACGGTAAACATCAATCTTGTATTTGTTTTTCCAGAGATCAAGTTGCGCCAGGGTTTGGTTTGAAAAAGAGTTGCTCATCACAAAAGAGGGATGTCCTGTTGCACAACCCAGATTGACCAGCCGGCCCTCTGCCAACAGGTATATCTTTTTCCCATCCGGGAAAATGTATTGATCCACTTGCGGTTTGATGGTAATTTTTGTAATTCCCGGCCATGCTTCCATTTGGGCGACCTGTATCTCATTGTCAAAATGGCCGATGTTGCAAACGATGGATTCGTCTTTCATCAGGGAAAGATTTTTTGCCGTGATCACGTCCTTGTTCCCGGTTGCGGTTACCCATATATTTCCTTCCGGAAGGGCATTCTCAACCGTGGTCACCTCAAAACCTTCCATGGCAGCCTGCAGTGCGCAGATCGGGTCGATCTCTGTCACCAGCACGCGGGCGCCGTAAGCACGCATCGACTTTGCGCAACCCTTTCCGACATCCCCGTAACCGAGTATGACAACTACTTTGCCTGCTATCATTACATCTGTGGCACGTTTGATACCATCTGCCAGGGATTCGCGGCATCCATATAAATTGTCAAATTTTGATTTTGTGACCGAATCATTTACATTGATTGCCGGAACCAGGAGTGTTCCCTGCTCTTTCATCTGGTATAGACGATGTACCCCGGTAGTGGTTTCTTCGGAAACACCTTTCCACTCCTTAACTGTTGTATGCCACCTGGTTTTATCTTCCACATAAAGTGCCTGCAGAAGTTCATGAATGGCTTTTTCTTCCGGGTTTGATGGAACTCCCTTCAGCAAAGAGGGATCATTTTCAATCGCATATCCTTTATGGATCAGCAAGGTGGCATCGCCTCCATCGTCAACAATAAGGTTTGGGCCTTTCCCGCCAGGGAAAGTCAACGCCTGGTTAGTACACCACCAGTATTCCTCCAGCGATTCTCCTTTCCAGGCAAATACAGGGATTCCTTTTACAGCCAGGGCAGCAGCAGCATGATCCTGCGTGGAGAATATATTGCAGCTGGCCCAGCGAACATCCGCACCAAGTTCAATAAGGGTTTCGATCAACACAGCCGTTTGGATGGTCATGTGAAGAGAACCGGTGATACGGGCATTTTTCAGGGGTTTTTCCAGTGTATATTTGTTCCGGATCGACATCAGACCGGGCATTTCCTTTTCTGCGATCTCAATTTCTTTTCTCCCCCACTCTGCCAGGGAAAGATCGGCTACTTTATAATTCAGTTCGGTTTTCACAGTCATGTTTTCGATTATTATATTGGTTAGGCCTCGTTCAACAGGCGCACAAAATTAATAATTTTATTTTTATATTGTACTTTTGCCGGCTATTGATATTAAAATCATCCGATGCCCCTGTTAAAAATGGAATCACTTGGACCCTATACACAATTCGGAGTATGGAAAATTGAGGAGACAAAAGAAGACCTTAAGGAACAGGTAGAACTTGATCCCGCCGAAGAGGACCAATATGCATCCTTTAAAAGCGAGGTAAGGAAGAAACAATGGCTCAGCTACCGGATCCTGCTGAAAGAAATGCTTTCTCCCGATCCGCCCTTTCTTGAATACGATGCTAATGGAAAGCCCCGGTTGAGAAACAACGGGCTGTTCCTTTCCATCTCCCATTCTGGAGATTATTCTGCTGTTATTACCAGCAAAACCTGTCCGGTTGGAATTGATATTGAACGCCTCAAAGACAGGATATACCGGATCAAAGATAAATTTCTGACCGTGGAGGAAGATCAAAAAATCGGAGAGACCAACAGGCTGGAAAAGTTGTACGTCACATGGGGAGCCAAAGAAGCCCTCTACAAGATCTATGGAAGACCCGAAGTGGATTTTCAACGTGATCTCTTTATCGGCTCCTTTGATTATCTTTGCGGTCGAAAAGGCCAATGCATCGCCCGGATGAACACGCCCGAAGGCCCGGAAAAGTTTGATATTTTTTATGAAAGGATTTCCGATTACATGCTGGTTTATGCATTAAAAAATGATGTGGAGAGATGAAAAAAAACATTTATAACGAAATATCAAATCGCGTCTTGGTCCTGGATGGCGCCATGGGAACTATGATCCAGCGTTACATACTGGACGAATCCGGATTCCGTGGCGACCGTTTTCGCGATTTCCCCTACTCCGTTAAAGGGAACAATGACCTGCTCTCCCTGACCCAACCTCAGATCATAACGGAAATTCATGAACAGTACCTTTCTGCAGGAGCGGATATTATTGAAACAAATACCTTCAACAGCAACCGGATCTCCTTGTCGGACTACCACATGGAATCCCTGGTTTACGAGATCAATAAAACGGCTGCTCAACTGGCAGCAGAAGCGGCCGAAAAATACACGCTGCTTACCCCCGGGAAACCCCGGTTTGTTGCCGGCGCCATTGGCCCGACCAATAAAATGTCATCCATGTCGCCGGATGTGAACGATCCTGCCTTTCGTGCCGTCACTTTTGATGACCTGTATAACGTATATGCCGAACAGGTGAATGGGTTACTGGATGGAGGCGTCGATCTCCTGCTGGTAGAAACCATTTTTGATACCCTGAATGCAAAAGCCGCCGTTATGGCGATCCTCGACATCCGGAAAGAAAGAAATATCTCCGTACCCCTCATGATCTCCGGAACTGTTACGGATGCAAGCGGAAGAACCCTGAGCGGACAAACAGTGGATGCTTTCCTGACCTCTCTTTCCCATTCTGAGTTGTTTTCCATCGGGTTGAATTGTTCGCTCGGAGCAAAGGAATTACGTCCTTTCCTGGAAGAACTATCCATGAAAGCACCTTTTTTTGTAAGCGTTTACCCGAATGCCGGCCTTCCGAACCGGTTTGGGGAGTATGATGAATCACCCGAAAAGATGTCTGTATTTATCCGTGATTTCCTTGCCAGCGGGTTTGCCAATATCATCGGTGGGTGCTGTGGCACTACCCCCGATCATATCCGGCTCTTTGCAGAAGCTGCATCGGATGCAATGCCAAGACAGGTACCACCGGCAAAACATGAATTGTCACTCAGCGGGCTGGAACCCCTCACCGTTTTTAAAGGCAGTAATTTTATCAATATCGGTGAACGGACCAATGTAAGCGGTTCAAGGCAATTTGCCAGGCTCATCCGCGATGAAAAATACGAAGAGGCCCTCGTCGTTGCCAGACAGCAGGTGGAAAACGGCGCGCAGATCATCGATGTGAACATGGATGAAGCAATGCTGGATTCGGAAAAGGCCATGACACGTTTCCTCAACATGGTTGCTTCCGATCCGGATGTGGCCAAAGTACCAATAATGATTGATTCCTCCAAATGGTCGGTGATCGAAGCCGGGCTGAAATGCGTACAGGGAAAAGCCATTGTCAACTCCATCAGCCTGAAAGAAGGTGAAGAGGCGTTCAGGGAAAGAGCGGAGAAGATCAGGAATTACGGAGCCGCCATTATCGTAATGGCTTTCGATGAAGAAGGACAGGCCTCTACCCTGGAAAGAAGAAAATCAGTTTGTCAACGGGCTTACGATATTCTGACAAGAGATGTAAAGTTCCCTGCCGAAGACATCATCTTTGATCCGAACATACTGACCATCGCTACGGGGATGGACGAACATAATAATTATGCCGTGGATTTTCTCAAAGCAACCCGGTGGATCAAGGATAACCTTCCTTTGGTCAAAGTAAGCGGAGGAATCAGTAACCTATCGTTCTCTTTCCA
>JADGPR010000037.1 GCA_017882335.1 Bacteroidales bacterium
GTTATCTTATTTTTTAAAGGATCTTTTTTCAGAAAGCTATATTCAGGAAAGAAATCTAACATTTTTTGGTCAACGCTTTTTATTAACCCCTGCGCTATTGCAATACCGATTAGAATTGAATTAAAACTTTTAGTGTTTGATGCTAAGAAATGAAGTCTATCCCGTTCCCAGCCATTATAATATTGTTCTATCACGAGGTCATTGTTCTCTATTACTAACAAACTATGAATGTTTCCATATTTTCCATTACATATATCCTGATTTATATTGTCAAATACGGATTGATTAAGATTGTGTTTTTCAAGAGTAGAGACATTCAATCCATCGTTTATATCAATTGGTTTCTGATAGGAACAATCATTTTTCCTATCGCAGCCAATGAAACATAGTATAACTAATAATAATGAGAGTTTTTTCATGGTCGAATTTTCAATAACACCTAACTCATTAATAGCCGCAACTTGATATATCACTGCTGGTCTTTTTATTTATTCAGTTTGTTAAGTGCCGCTTTTGCAGGTTCGTAGCCGGGATTGATATCCAGGGCTTTATTGTAATTTTCTTTTGCTGATTCAATATCACCGGTTTTTTGTAACAATCGGCCAAAATAAAAAAAATTAACTTCAGAATCAGGATATAAGCTGATAAGATATTTCATGATTTCGATCGCCTGGTCTGTTTTACCTTCATCGCCAAGGTCGAATGCCATATCGAGCAACACTCCAGGCTTGGGATTGACCGTGAAACCATACTCCTTCGACAGCCCTTCAAAATGCGCTTTGATCGCAGGAACACCCAGTTTCTTCCTTTCGGCATTCATCGTGCACCCGGAAAAGAAAAACAGCAGGGCATTGTTCAGGGTTGAAAATGGAACGTGACCTGTATTTTCTATCAATTCGACCTTCCATGTAAGGCCTGCGGGCGATTGCTTCAGCGCCTCTTTATAATTGTTCATGTGATTGAGAACCTGCACATAATCAAGATCGCCATAGGAGATGTAAAGCTTTTTTTTGATCCCGGGGTTATCTTTAAGAAAGCTTCTGGTTTTGTTCAAAAAGAAATCCGGACACCATCCAAACATCGGGCTGGCGATTACATATGCGTTGAACAGATCAGGGGAGAACAAAAAATTATACATCACGAAAAGACCGGTATTTGACTGACCTGCAAGTATCTGGTAGCCGTTGGTCCGGTAGTTTTTCCTGATCTCGGGGATCAGTTCATCTTTCAAAAAAGCAGAGAATGTATTTCCACCCTTTACATAGCCACTGTCGTTGGGACAGGCCCAATAATTTCCTGCTACATCTGTGTTGGATATCCCGATGAGTATCATATCAGGGATACGGTCACCTGCAAGATTATCCAGGGTGGCCGCATCATTTGCAAACTGGGAAATGTTCTGCCCGTTCATCATAAAGACCACGGGGTAGCTTTTATCCGATTTTTCATATCCTTCGGGAAGATGTTCCAGGTAAGTGACCTCTCCACCCAGTATTGTTGAGGTGAATTTTCGGTACTTTCCGAATGTGACACTATCTTGCGCGAACAGGTTCATGTTCATCAGCCAAAGAATGAGCAGTAAGATCAGTTTTTTCATAGCGGAGTTTTAAGTAAATCGGTACAAATGAAGCAAGAAAAATTATCTTAAAAGACCTTTAACACGTTAATGGACCATTTTAATATAAAAAACCTAATTAAGAGGATGTTTGAAACGGGCCATTCGAATTGTTGGTTTATTTTCTTTTTCTCAGCCCATCGATTTTTTTTGGGAGGAAAAGGGTTGTGGGTTAATTATTCTGTATTCTCTTCCCGATAATACTGTTTGCTCCATCCTGTTGTATTTCTAAATTTTCAATGTTATTCCCGGACTTATTAAATATCACTTTAATATTCAATTGTTCAGAATAAAACCGATCATCACTTTCAGCAATTAAATAAGCAGGAGCTTGTAATGGCATTTCCAGCGATAATTTGCTGTTGTCTTTTTTAATGATTATCTCACTATCCTTATCAAAGAAGTACTTACCTGTATAAGCATCTAATAACTCATCCTTTATATCATACTTTTTAATTTCCCTGGTAAAACGATCGGGCCAATTGTATTCCGAGGCAACCGAACGGATCACTTCATACATCAGTTCATAATCATTGCTGGAGTTTATCATAACAACAACTCCTTTTCCCAAATTTCTATATCCAAAGAATAATGATTGGAATCCGTCATTTCCGCCTGCATGGGTAAACAATAAAGAATCTCCCTTTGAATCCTGATAAAACCAGAACCCGATGCCAATACCAGTAGCATCTGTGTTTTGTTTTGTAAGCATCTCATTCACACTTTTGGCACTGATAAAATCCGATTTACCCTTTACTGCCTTTTGTATTTCTATAATAATTTTAGCTAATTCCAGGGGATTGGTCCAAAGACCTGCCGCTGCCATCTCAGGATGAATGTCACACCGTCCGTTTATCGGCTGATAGTCCAAAATATAACCCGTGGCCGCGAATGGCAGTTTTGATTTTGAGATGGGCTGCTCGAAAGTACTCGATTTAAGATCCAATGGAGACAGCACCAGGCTATCCATGACTCTATAAAACGGTTTCTTAAATTTGTCTTCTAAGATTAACTGTGCCACAATAAATCCACCTCCCGAGTACCTGGCATGGGTACCTGGAAAAATATTTACTTTTACAGGTAAGGAATTTGCCGGATATACTCCGTTCAATATTTGAATTGTCGTTGGTCTTGCTTCATGAATAGAATAACCACCAAATCCGCTTACGGTCATTCCTGCCGTATGGCTTAAGAGCTGCCTGAGTGTCACTTTTGGCTGCCATCCTTTATTCAAAGGTACTTTCCATGATTTCAGATATAAATTTACATCGGCATCTAAATTGATTTCATTCTTTTCCTTCAATTTCATAAAAGCGATTGCGGTTAATACCTTACTAATAGATGCGGCCTGAAAAAGTGTGTTTTGTGTAACAGGCTCCTTCGTACTTACATCCTTATCTCCAAATCCCCGTGCCCATTCAATTTCACCATTATTGATTACGGCAATGCTGATTCCGGATATTTTATAAAAAGCTAACCTTTCTTCTAAAGTTGCTTTTTTATAAGCGCTCCAAAATTGGTCTTCAACTTTTAGATTTTCTGTAACTCTTTTTATTTTACCTTCTGTTTCTTCAGCGTATTGCGGATTTCCAATAGCTACTGTTTGCGATTTACTTTCAACCACAATCATTAACATTACTAAGCAAATAAATACTTTCATCTTGTCCCTGGTTTAATCTTTTAATAAATTCAATGACAAAGACTGTTCGCATTTCGATTTGTTACAAATATTGAAAATGGTTTACAGTAACCGGCACAAATGAAGCAGGAAAAATCAGCTTAAAAGACTTTTATCACATTGATGGACCATTTTCTAATTATTCGACACAGATTTTCCTCAATCTTATTTTATCATCAATAATCAGCTTAACGAAGTACATCCCTTTTGGTCTGTCTGCCAGATCAATCACAATGTTTTTATTAAAAATATTCCTCAGAAGCGTCTTCCCTTCCGGATTGATTATCTCAACAATTGCTGTTTTAGGGGATTTTGCCTCTAACGAAATCTTGAACAGACCACCTGTTGGATTGGGAAAGATTCTGATATTTTTATCCTGTCCGTTTATCTGATCAATTGAAACGGGAGCATTTACGATGATTGTAAAGGTTGTTGAAGCATCGGCCCCGGCAGTATCGGTTGCGGTCACCCTGATATCCAAAGTTTCAATGATTGAAGGAGTGCCTGCAAATGTTCCTGTTATAGTGTCAAAAATTAACCATACAGGTAATGGGTTTCCATTGGTGAGTGTTGCACTGTAAGACAGTGTATTATTGCTATCGTCATCCACAAAGGTGCTATCCGGAATTGTGAAATTGAACAATTGCCCGACAAATGCGGTCTGATCAGGGATCAGATTTCTTACATAGGGTATGAAATTGGTATACCTGAGACTATCAATGAGGTCATCTATTTTAATCCAATAAATATCAGCTGCTGCATTAGGACCCCAGCCAACCGGTCTGCTGAAAAAGTAATATTTGTTATCAGGACTTACATAAGAACCATATTCTATCGCATTAGTATTAATGGATGGTCCCAGGTTTTTAGGATTGGTCCAGCTGCCGTTTCTGTTATAACTTATGTACTGATCTGCTTGTCCATAACCGCCTGAACGAATTGAGGAAAAGATGATATAACTTTCATCAGGGGCGATAAAAGGATCATAGGCGCCATCCTGCTCAGCATTATGACGATTGATTACGGCGTCAAGTTTTTCTACGGTAGAATAATTCCCATTTTCAAGCACTGAGCGATACAGGTAACTGCCTGGATTTTCACGCATCGAACAAAAATAGAGGGTCCCATTCAGGGCTGTCGTTGGATGATACTCTTCAAAGCCTGTATTGACAGGCGAGCCAAGATTCACCGGTGTTGTCCATGTTTGATTTACCCGGGTACATTCGTATATATCGGCATCACTGGTAAGGAATATATGGACACTGTCCGGGGGAAAAAATGGTTCTATTGGACGATTGATTGTAATAAAACCCGCTGGAATTGGGGCCTTCCAATATCCGCTGTAAAAATCGGTATATAATATTTGAAACGTATTGTTTATACCAATGCCGATTAAACATTCCTCATTATTCGGGGAAAAAACTATTTTCGTCTCTCTCCGGTTGGGAAGAGATACGGTTCCCGGTGCAAATACTATCGCAGAATCTCCCGGCGGGGTTTGACCAAGGTATAAACTGTCAGTTGGAATTTGCGAAAAAACGATGCTTCCGGATAACAAAAGCAGGAGGATTGTAAGTGCATAATTTTTCATATCAGATTATTTTAAGCGGTTAAATATTTGCGTAAAACAAGGAAAAAGAAACATAGTGGTCGACCCCTAACATGTATATGGTTATTTTTTCACGAAAAGCGGATGTTATGATCAGCCAATGGCTTTTGACCTGTATTCGATGGGAGTCAGATTGGTAAATAATTTGAACTGGTTATTGAAGGACGACTTTGAATTGAACCCGACCTGGTAAAGAATTTCAAGGACAGTGAGTTTACTGTGTTTCGAATCTGCCAGAATTTTCATGCTTTCCTTTATCCGGTATTCAAGGATATAGCTTTTGAAATTCTTTTTGAACGTTTCGTTAATTATTTGAGACAGGATCCTGGGGTTTACCGAAATTCCATTTGCAAGAGATTCAAGTGTAATGTCGGGATTCAGGAAAGGTTTATGGTTCTCCATGTGAGAATTTAGTCTTTGCAGGTATTCCAGTTTGTCGGCTTCCTCCAGTTTGTTGCTTTTGTATTTAGCTATGATATAATAAACATCGGGTTTCAGCAGGAGAAAGAACATAATGGTGTTGATGAATAAAAAGGCAATAAGGGCATATATACTTGCAGTATAGGCACACCAGCCGGGTTTCCTTACGATCATATATACAGCGAAGGAATTTAAGTTTACCATCCAGATGGCAATAAATCCAACCAATAAAATCTGAAGCCAGGCATTATGGGAAGAAATCAATATGCTTTTATAAAACCCCCTGAAGCTTATTGTTGTTGATTTCATGCTCAGCAGGGAGAGCACGATGTATATAAAGTTGTGGGCCAGGATCAGGATTGTGTCATTCAGGTCTATGATTGACTCCCAGATAATAAAACGATCAACACCCCTGTAGAAAATCAGAAGGGAAATTACAGAAATTGCAAATGGCAGGAAGTGAATTGAGGTGCGATAATTAAGAACGTCCCTTCTTTTCAAAAATGAATTGACATAGAAATAGATCAGCGGACCGGTCAGAAAGGACGTTTGCCGGATCAGAAACAGCGGTTTATGCCAATCCAGTAAATATTGAAAAGCAAAGGTGCTTGTTGAATAAGAATAGAAAATCTGAAGGTTAAAAATCAACAAGAGGATTGCCAATATTTTATTTTCAAGGATAAACCCCCTTTTATTAACCAGGAAGAACAATGATAGCATCATCGTTAGGAAAATGCTGATTAGGGTCAGAATGGTAAAAAAGTTCAAAGTCATTACAGACTACATTATTATAAACAAATCTACATGGTCGGAAAATTGTAAAGAAACCAAATCGATCAACTCTTGAAAATTTTCGACAAAAAAGATCAAGCGCACGGTGACTGTGTAAAATACATAAAAAAAAGCCACCCTTTTTGGATAGCTTTATTTGAGTGCGGACCGGACGGGACTCGAACCCGCGACCTCCGCCGTGACAGGGCGGCATTCTAACCAGCTGAACTACCGATCCTCAATAAGAGTGCAAAAATAGTGATTATTTTTAATAATCAAATGCTTTTTCTCTCTGTGATTCTAAAATCAAAACTCCTCCCTGAATGCACCGGAAACAGAAACGGAGTAACACCGGATACCCAATCCGTGTGCCTCCATCATCCAGGCCTTGACTTTCCAGGAAGGATTTGAAGCATCAAGGATAACTAACCCAGGACTGAAATGCTTCATCAGATCTCTCAGCTTGACTTTCGGACTTCCTGAAATGATGAGATAATCCACTGCCATTTTCCGGATTACTTTCTCAGGAACGGATTTCTCAATGATCGCGATCCTTTTCCCGCGGAAACCGATATAGTTTCCCTTTTTGTAGAAACCATCACAATGAAAGGATCTTTCACAAGAGTAAGGAAGCGGATGCTGAAATTCGAACAATCCACTCACCTTCGTATTCCAGCGGTACTTCACCAGCGTCTCATGGAAAAAAGGATCCTTCAGCGCTTGAATCCCTCCAACGAGGATGCTCTTCCCTCCTGCCATAAAATCATATAAGCCGGTTCCACGGACATCGTAAACAGTAAATACACTTTTTGAAGCCTGCACGAATCGTTCCTTTAAAAAACTTCCGGATAATAAGATCATCAGAGAAATAGAAACAAATAACCACTTTTTTTTCTTTCCTGAAATAAAAACAGCACCGGTGATCAGGATCATGTAAAGCACTAAGGATTCAGGAAAAGTGATGACGATTCCTCTTGTTACGGAAAACGGCAGTGATCCCATCCAATGAATAAAAGCATTCAGGAACCAGACCATCAGAGAGAGCACCTTGGCAACAAGGAGAGAAATCCAGGGAATATTTCCCAGGGCAAGTGCGAGAATCCCGGTATAAATGATCAGGTTTGAAACCGGGATCACAATGATATTTGTAAAAATGAAATAATTCGGGAACTGGTGAAAATAATAGAGGCAGAGGGGAAGTGTCACCAGTTGCGCAGCAATCGAAACAGCCACGATCGACCAGATTTTATCCAATAATCCATTGTCAGGAACAAAAAGGTTGTAGACGGGTTTGTAGAGAAGAACGATGCCGACTACCGCCAGATAGGAAAGCTGGAACCCAAGATCAGCCAGGAGTGAAGGTTGCCAAACGACGAGAAAAATTACCGAAGCAGCCAGGATATTCAGGATATCGGGATGGCGTTTCATGGCTTTTCCGACAACGACAAGGCTCAGCATCGCAGCAGCCCGAAGCACGGCGGGGGAGAGCCCGGTGATGAGCGCATACAACCAGATAAAAACGATGACCATCAATGCTTTTACATAGGCTCCCTTTTTCCGCTTTTCAAGAAAGGCGAGCAGTTTTTCAAGAATAAGGAAGATCATGCCCACATGCATCCCTGAAACGGAAAGAATATGTATCACGCCGGTTGCCGAATAGTCGCGCATGAGGTCATTATCGATTTCATCCACGTATCCCAGAAGCAGTGCGCTTGCAACCGCGAATTCCCTGCCTTTCACCCCGTTGCCCTTCAGTATCATCAGCATCTTATCCCTCAAGGAAAGGGCCATCTGAAAAACAGGATTCCTGTTACCACGGGACATCAGCCTCCAGTGATCCGGCTTTATATATGCCTGCCGGTAAATTCCCTTGAGCCGCAAATACCGCCGGTTGTCGAATCCTCCCGGGTTCCGTGATCCTTCCGGCATAGTAAACTGCGTATTCATCACCAGCCGGTCACCATAACAGAGCAGCTGAGAATGGGGACTCTTTCCGATATAAACCAGTGCTTTTCCCTCTGCCTGAACCCATTTCCTTCTATCTTTCATGAATGTGATCTGCACGATCACCTTCATACTTTTTTGCTTCCGGATCACAGGTTCAATGACCTCCCCGATGCAGAACCTTTGAATGGGTTGAAAGTTTCCGAAGTAATCTTTTTTCAGGGTATCTTTTCCCATCATCATGATCCGGAAGGAGAACAACGCAGTGAGTAGAAATATGAGGATCCCTGTTATCCATCTAAGGGAATAAGGAAAAATGAATTTCGGGAAGAATACAAGGATTCCGAAACAAAGAAAGATCATCCCCGGCAGGGTCAGCGGAATCTTCAGATCATTTTCAAAGAAAATACCGGTTGCCATGCCGAGGAAAACAGGCAGGATCATCCGTACCAAGGGAAACTGTCGCCAGGGATTCATTTATACCCGGAGGTTAAAATCAATCCCTTAATCGGTCAGAAATGAAAAGGTAATATGTTCAGGGGGAACAATATTTATCGATATAGGTCCGGGCCTTTTCAGAACCCAGTTCATCCGCTTTTTTCCAGTCTTCACATGCACCCGTGAGGTCGTCCAGGTATTGGCGTGCGACGCCGCGTTTCAGGTATGCATCTGAATTTGAAGGATCAATCTCGATGACTTTGGAATAATCATCGGTGGCAGCCTGGTACTCTTTCAAGTAAAGATGTGCAAGTGCCCGGTTGAGATAAGGATTGAGATCAAAAGGCAGCAGTTTTATAGTCACGCTGAAATCGAGTATCGCATCTTTATAATACCCGGCAGCTGCTTTCGCAGCGCCGCGACTGCTGAAATACTCGGGTGAAACCGTATCATATTTGATGGCCTCGTTAAAATCAGCGATGGAATTTTCGTAATCGTTCATATTAAACCGTGCCAGTCCGCGGTTGTATAAGGCAGCCGGGTAGTTGGGCCGGTATTGCAATGCCCGCGTAAAATCATTTGCAGCTTCTTTGAAGTCCTCCAAGTCAAACTTGGCCAATCCCCGGTTCAGGTAGGCCTCAACATAATCTGCTTTCTGGTTGATTGCCTTGTTGTAATCGTCGATAGCCCCGGAATAATCCTTCAAGTAATCTTTTGCCAGTGCCCGGTTAAAATATGGTTCCGGGTAGGATGGCTTCAGGAAGATTACCCTTGAGAAATCTTTAATGGCGGCCTTGTAATCCTTCAGTTCACTATGTGCGATGCCACGGTTATAATAGGGTTCAATTTCCATTGAATCGATCTTAATGGCCTGGTCGAAGGAAACCATCGCAGCCTTAAAATCCCCGAGTTTTGCTTTCATGATCCCATCCTGCACCAACTCGTTAACAGTGGCTTGGGAAAAGGAATACAAGCTCAACACAAAAGAAAAAAAATAGATGATCAGAATTTGATTCCGGAATGTCATCAATAAATTCGTGACTCTGTTACTCTACTTACAATACTTAAGAATCATCTCTCTCGTGGCTTCAAGTCCCAGGCTATATGCCTTCTGCCAGTCTTCACAGGCGCCTGTGTTGTCGCCCAGGTTGATCTTTGCTTTGCCCCGGTTGTCATAGGCATCTGCATAATCTTTATTAAGTGAGATCGCTTTATCAAAATCCTCAAGGGCGCCTTTAAATTCCTGCTGGTTCAGCTTGGCGCCTCCCCTATTGTTATAAGCAGTGGCATTGTTCGGATCGATGGCCAATGCCTTGTCGTAATCCTCAACAGCTCCTTTCAGATCGTTCAGGTAATGTTTCATCATCCCGCGGTTGGTGTAAATATCCTGGAACTTTGGATCCAATTTAGCAACCATTTCATAGTTTTCCAGGGCACCTTTATAATCCTGTTGTATGAACCGGCACCCTGCAAAGTAATTGTAAGCCATCGGGGTAGTTTTATCCTTTTCGATAAACACCTTCATATCTTCCTCAGCTGTTTTGAAGTCCTTCATCTCAAACCGGCACACGCCCCTGCCGAAATAGGCTCTATAAAGGCTGGGGTTCATCTTAATCGCTTCATTCATGTCATTGATGGCACTGCTGTAGTCCTCTGATATAAGCTCGGCAAACCCCCTCTTCATATAGACGACTGGCATTTTATACATGTTGAGGGATTGTGTGAAATCCTCGATTGCTCCATTCTGGTCGCCATCATTGGATTTTTTTGATCCGTTAAGATAAAGCTCAATTGCTTTTTTCTGGTCGGGGTTTGTAATGCTTTTTGTGGTCGGGCCAAGGTTTTCGACTGAATTTTTCGCAAAGGCATTCAACATCTTGGAGTTCTGGTTATTAGGATCATTCTTGAAATTACGATCCAAAACGACCGGGTGATCTAACTTCTTTGCCGAAGTAACCCCAGAAGGTTTCTGTGGCTCCTGGTTCAAGCCAGACCGAGCGGACGTTCCGTTCTGAACGGAGCGGTTGGTATCCGGTCGACTCGTTTGGGAAACACCATCTGTGGCTTGTTTTTGTTTATCTGCAGATTGCTGGCAGGAAACCAGCATGGGTGCAATCCCCAGCATGGTCGAAAATAGGATTAAGCAAGTAAAGGTTTTTCTCAATTTTTCCATATTTATTTTACGATTTTTACTTTATAATAACTTGATTTTTCTTCAAGTATTGTATCATCAGACCGGCTGTTTTAGCGGATGCACCGCTGCCACCCAGTTTTGCCCTTAGACCTGCATAGGATTGAATGATGTCCTGTCGTTCCGTTCCATCCAGGATTTTTTTCAATTCATTCCGGAGATTTTGACTGGTAAGATCTTCCTGGATCAGTTCACGAATGATCTCTTTGTCCATGATCAGGTTTACGAGCGAGATATATTTCACCCGGATCACGGATTTTGCAATAAGGTAAGAAAGGAAATTGCCTTTATAACACACCACCTGGGGAATGCCCATTAAGGCAGTTTCAAGCGTGGCTGTCCCGGAGGTGACGAGGGCAGCCTCCGAATGACGAAGGAGATCATAGGTTTGTCCGGTAATAATAGAGACAGAAATCCCTGCAGTGATACCGGAATAAAAATCGGGGCTGATTGAAGGTGCACCGGCAATGACAAACTTGTATTCTCCGAAAGAAGAAACAGCCTTCAGCATGGCCTTAAGCATCAGCCGGATCTCCTGGCGGCGGCTTCCCGGCAATAAAGCAATCAGGGGTTTGTCAGGAAGATGATTCCGTTCAAGGAAGTCTTTCCTTCCGGGATAAGTTGTATCCCCGCTGATCACATCCAATAAAGGATGGCCAATAAAATCAACATCATAACCATACCGTGCATAAAAATCTTTTTCAAAAGGAAGTATGACAAACATCCGGTCAACATACTTTTTGATCGTTTTTACGCGGGACGAACGCCAGGCCCATAGTTGAGGAGATATATAATAAAAAACCCTGATCCCATGTTCATGAGCAAACCGGGAGATCCTCAGGTTAAACCCGGGATAATCAACCAGGATCAAAACGTCGGGACGAAATTCAAGAAGTTCCTTTTTACAGAACCGGATATTTTTTGCTATCGTATTTATGTGTGCCAGTACTTCAAAAAACCCCATGAAGGCAAGATCCCGATAATGGCGTACAAGGTCAGCGCCCTGTTCCGCCATAAGGTCACCTCCCCAGCAACGGAATGCTGCATCTGCATCAAGTTTTTTCAGCTCTTTTATCAGGTTGGAAGCATGAAGGTCGCCCGATGCTTCGCCTGCAATGATATAGTACTTCATATACGGTTCATTGTTACTGCGATGATCAGGATCACTGTCATCGCAAGCACCCCTCTCCCTGTATGGTCCATCTTTTCATTGATGAAATAATAGCGGATCGGGACGATATTCAGGGCAACACACACAAACATGGCCTTATCCAGCGCCATGTTTCCGAGGAGTATTTTTACGAGATAGATTATACCAAAGAGGATCAACGGTCCAGCCAGGCCGATCCCCAAACCCAACCAGAATGAATCTTTTTTAAGCATCGGTTTCCCAGGATTTCAATAAGGCCATTGCCTCGTGCGACGTAAAATCAAACTGAACGGGAACAACAGCCACATAGTTATTCTCCAGCGCCCACTCATCGGTATCATTCCCATGTCCTGTTTTTACAAAGATCCCCTTCAGCCAGTAATATTTCCGGCCAATAGGATCGAGGCGTTCATCAAAGTCTTCCTGCCAGGTTCCCTCGGCCTGCCGGCAGATCCTGATCCCTTTTATCCTGTTTTCAGGAACATCGGGGATGTTAACATTGAGGCAAACCCCTTCAGGCAATCCTTTGTCCAGTACATTTTGCACGATTTTGCTTACAATGGGTGCGCAGGACTCCATCCCCGCATCCGGAGAATAATTGTCGAAGGAAAAACCGATCGAAGGCACCCCTGCCATCGCACCTTCAAACACTGCAGCCATCGTTCCTGAATAGATGATTGAGACGGAAGAATTCGATCCGTGATTAATACCGGAAACCAGCAGGTCGGGATGCCTTTTCATGACGACTTTGAAACCCAGCTTTACGCAGTCTGCCGGAGTTCCGTTACAACAGTATTCCTCGTATCCGGGTTCATCTGCAAGAAATTTCAGTCGTAACGGAGTATGAATCGTTATGGCATGCGCTGTTCCCGACTGAGGTTTATCAGGCGCCACCACCACTACCCTTCCGATCTTCCTCATCCGGTCGATCAACATCCGGATCCCGGGTGCATGAATGCCATCATCGTTAGTTACAAAAATGAGGGGTTTTTCGCTGTTTGTATCGTTAACCAATATCTTTCCTGTTATCCTAAATTGCTTCCAAAATTAGCAATAAATCCTGTAACTTTGCGTCATTCCTCAATAAATCAAGTCCTATGAGAATCCAATGCATTCTGCTCTTCATGTTCCCTGCGGTTCTTTTTTCCCAGAACATGGTGATCAATTCCGATTTTGAAACCAAAACCGGATGTCCGAATTCGAGCGGCCAGTTCCTCCTGGCTGAAGAATGGTTCAGTCCGAACATCGGCACACCCGATTATTTCAACGACTGCAGTTCCACACTGGAGTACGGCACGGAATATAATGCCAAAGGCGGACAGATCCCACATTCCGGGCATGGTTATATGGGTATCCTGTCGGAGAACCTTCATAACAATGAGTTCTTTGAATACCTTGAAACACACTTGAAGGAACCCCTCAAAAGCGATCAGCAATACTGTATACAGCTTTATGTAAGTCTGGGTGATTGCGATTTTGCACTTGAAGAACTGGCTGCTGTTTTTTCTCAATCCCTCCTGAAAGTGCCGCAAGCAAAAAAGATCGTCATTCCTTATCTTCCCCTGACGAATGGATCGGTATTGTCGGATACGGAAAAATGGATGTGCATCAAAGGGATCTATAAAGCAAAAGGCGGGGAGAAATTCCTGACCATCGGTTACTTCGACAAGGAAGATAAATTTATAAAGGTCAGGATAAATTCAAAGAATGATCCCACCTTTCAATCTGCATATTATTTTATTGATGATGTTTCGGTGGAACCTGTGGAGGATGCATCCGGATGTAAATGCACACCATAAAAGCAGAAATCAAGATTTTCAGAAGAGCAGTAGTTCTTCGTACAATTCCTTGACGGGTAATCCCATGATATTGAAGAAAGATCCTTCAATTTTGCTGATTCCGATATACCCGATCCATTCCTGCACGCCATAACTGCCCGCTTTGTCAAATGGGCGGAAATTTTCAATGTAATAGTCGATCTCTTCCATGCTCAGTTCCTTGAAATAAACCGAGGAAAGGACATGGAAAGTCTTCTGACGGCATCTCGATCTCAGGCATACCGCTGTGATCACATCGTGTCTGCGGCCCGATAGTTTCTGTAACATGCAAACGGCCTCCTGGTAATTTCCGGGCTTACCGAGTATTTCATCATCGATAGAAACAATGGTATCCGCAGTGATCAGGATGGTATTTTCCGAAAAGCGTGATACATCAAAATTGTTTGATTTAAGCTCGGCAAGGTATACCGCAATCTGAACAGGAGTCAGATTGTCCGGATAATATTCCCTGACTTTAGGAGAGAGAATCTCAAAATCCAGGCCCAGTTCTTTCAACAGGTATTGCCGCCGCGGAGATTCCGATGCAAGGATGAGATTTTTAGTCTGAAATCGTTTGTTGGTCATAATCCCGTCAGATTCCGGATGAAATTAGTTGCATGGATAATATACCGGCAAACATGATAAGTTTGCACAGATTGCTCAGAAAATGGTAATCTTCCCGGTTTTTTGCCCGGTAGAGTTTATAGAGCAGGTATATCATCGGGAGTTGGACAATAATGAGAAAATACCAAAAAACAAGCATCCATCCGCGGTTAAACAAGGTCCATTGAGCGAATGCCAGGAAAATGATGGTCAATAAAACGAGGAAGGTCACAATGTAGTTTGATCTTTTGATCCCAATAACAATCGGAAGTGTGCGGCAGCCATATTCCTTATCACCTGCTATGTCTTCCATGTCTTTTATGATCTCCCTGTAGAATGAAACCAGGAAGGCAAATGAACCATATGCAATGAAATACCGGTTCGTTTCTGTTAGTTCTGGTACAACCTGCGAAAAATCCGAAGGAGTGAGGCACAGGTGAAGGAACTCAAAATACCAGACCATAAAAACCACCAGGGCAGAGAGGATGGCAACCACCAGGTTTCCCCAGGCCAGCTTTCGTTTGTACCGGGCAGAGTACAACCATAACAACATTGAGATAAACGGGAAAATGAGTCCGAAATTTACCGCTCTTAAATGGTAAGCAAGATAGAAACCGATCAGTATTGCGAGGCCATTGACTATGATGTGTGCCAGGATCACACTGCGACCATTGATCGCTGTTCCAACGGGGTTACCTTCCGGTTTGTTCACAGAATCGATGCGAATGTCGAAATAATCATTGATCAGGTAACCGCCAACGGTGAGCAATACCGTTGCAGCTACCAGAAGCGAAAAATCAAGCAATCCAGATAACATCCCCGGATGATCGGGAAAAAGAAAGGTTTTCAAAATCCCATATCGCAGCAGGTATTGCGTCAGGATGATGATCAGCACATTTGGTAATCTCATCATGCGAAAAACGGCCGGGAGTTTTCTCATATTCATTCTTCTTTACCATTGATAACAGTCACCATTCATCCATTTACCCTGTATCTTGAGCACCTGTTCGATCACATCCCTCACGCAACCTTTTCCACCCGGGGCATGCGAAATGTAGTTTGACACGCTCCTGATCTCTTCAGCCGCATCGGCAGGACATGTGGAAATCCCCGCTTTCAACATGATCTCATAATCAGGGATATCATCTCCCATGAAAAGAACCTGGTCCGCCTTGAGGTTATTTTCCAAAAGATAGTTGCTGAATACTTCCAGTTTATTTTCAATTCCGAGGAAAACATCTTTGATCTGCAGTGCCTTGAGCCGGTGAAGCATGCAATCGGCTTTTGCGCCTGAGATCACCACCACACGGTAGCCCTTTTTCACAGCCAGCTGCAAGGCATAACCATCCTTCACATTGGTTGTGCGGTAAGCTTCACCGTCATCCAGGGTGATGACACTGCCGTCGGTAAGTACACCATCATAATCAAAAATGAAGGTGTTGATATTTTTCAGTAATGGTTTATAGTTGGTCATGATTTCTTTTTATGTTGGATGATATTCCGGGTGATCAGATCATAGATCTCTTTATAGTCAGGGTGGTTTGTTAGCAGTTTAAGGTGCTCCCGGATGGTTTCCCGGTCTTCTCGCACCGCCGGTCCTGTCTGCAGTTTGAAAACATCCCCGGAAGATGCATTCCCTGCAGTCTGCCGGATGATGGGTTCCAGTATCCCGAAATCCATCCCGTTTTCCAGGACCAATTCCTGGGAAATGGTAACCATAAAATTGGTGAAATTACTTGCAAATACAGCAGAAAGATGCAGTAACCTTCGCTGATCGGAGTTTATAGTGTATACCTTTTCTGAAAGTGAATCTGCAAAAAATTTGAGGAGATGAAGATTTTTTCTAGAACTGGCTTCAATACATAAGGGGACTTTCCTGAAACGAAGTAACGTACGGGAAGTAAAAGTTTGCAGAGGATAGATCACTCCGAAATTTGCTGAAACTCCCCGCAGGACATCCATCTTCATAGAACCTGATGTGTGAATGATCAGCCGGTTCCCGATTTTTATCCGCTCAAGCAGGAACGGAATGGCCGCATCACTCACAGCCAGGATATAAAGATCCGCATCAGGTGTAATCATTTCCGGTTCCGGAATATACCTGGCCGAGAGTTTCCTGGAAAGGCTTATTCCTTTAGTTCCGGTACGGTTGTATACTTCAACAATATCATATCCTTTCTTTAGGATGGCCATTGAAAGATTTACAGCCAGCCTTCCGGCGCCAAGGATTACGATCTTCCGGATTTCCGGTTTTGACATTGCTTTAGTGTTTGCACGAAAATACAAAGATAGGGCAATAGCCGTTTAATATCGATACCTATGCTTCCCTCCTTTTTAAAATGGGAAAAAAAGATGAGCCTGGATATGATCTCCATACCAGGCCCTTATTCCAAACTATTTTTTGTTTATGCCTGTGCAGGAGGCATCCCAAGGTTGAAATTGATCTCACCTTCGGTGATCTTGATCTCTCCATGCATCGATTCGTACTTGGCGATGTTATCTTTCAACGCCTTATAGAGCCGTTTTGCATGCTGAGGAGTCAGGATGATGCGTGATTTCACTTTAGCCTTTGGTACGCCCGGCATCATCTTGACAAAATCGACGATGAATTCGGAGGGCGAGTGTGTGATGATGGCCAGGTTGGAATATATTCCTTCAGCGATTTCATCCGGCAACTCGATGTTGATCTGGTTGGCGTTATTCTTATTTTCTGTCATTTCATTCATATTTATTCTTCAGCTTTTGATGCCATAAGTGTTTCGTATTCTTCCTTGCTTCCGACGATCAGGTTGTCGTAATCTCTCAAACCGGTACCTGCCGGGATAAGGTGGCCAACGATTACATTTTCTTTCAAGCCCAAAAGTTCATCCTGGCGTGCATTGATAGCGGCCTGGGTGAGTACCTTGGTAGTTTCCTGGAAGGAGGCTGCCGAGATCCAGCTCTTGGTCTGCAAGGAAGCCCTTGTGATCCCCTGCAGCACCTGGCGTGCAGTGGCAGGCTGGGCATCGCGGGCTTCAATAAGTTTTTTATCTTTCCTTTTCAACATGGAATTGTCATCCCTCAGTTTCCTGGCGCTGGTGATCTGCCCGGGTTTAAGGGTTCCTGAATCACCTGGATCGTTCACAACTTTCTTCCCGAAGATCCAGTCATTTTCATCCTGGAAATCGATCTTGTTGACCAGTTCGCCTTCCAGGAATTTGGAATCACCCGGATCGTCAACTTCAACCTTACGCATCATCTGGCGAACAATGGTTTCAAAGTGTTTATCATTGATCTTCACTCCCTGGAGACGGTAAACCTCCTGGATCTCATTCACAATGTATTCCTGGACTTTCATCGGCCCCTTGATGGCAAGGATATCGCTGGGTGTCATCGCACCTTCTGAGAGCGGAGTGCCTGCTTTCACATAATCGTTTTCCTGTGCCAGGATCTGCTTGGTTGTTGGAACGAGGTAACGCTTTTCTTCCCCTGTTTTTGAGGTGATAATAACTTCACGGTTTCCTCTCTTCAGCTTCTTGGCAAAGGATACCACACCATCAATTTCAGAAACGATGGCCGGATCGGACGGGTTCCTGGCTTCAAACAACTCGGTTACCCGTGGCAAACCTCCCGTGATGTCACCTGCTTTACCAATGGCACGCGGGATCTTGACGAGTACTTCCCCGGCTTTGATCTTGCTTCCGTCATCAATAACGATGTGAGCACCTACAGGAATATCGTAGGTCCGGCTTACCTCGCCCGATGCAGTGAGAATATTGATGGAAGGATTCTTTGCTTTCTGGCGGGATTCGATGACGACTTTCTCATGATATCCGGTCTGCTCATCCGATTCCACACGATAAGTCACATTTTCAATGATGCTCTCAAAACTGATCTTTCCAGCTACTTCCGAAAGGATGACCGCATTGTAAGGATCCCAGTCGCTGATCATATTTCCTTTCTTGATGACATCACCACTCTTGAAATAGAGGTTGGCACCATAAGGAATATTGGCTGAACTGAGGGCAATGTGCGTGTTCTTATCCACGATACGCATTTCAGCGGAACGGCCGATAACGATTTCGATCTTTGCACCACCGCTGTTTGTAGAACCAACCGAACGGAGTTCATCGATCTCTAGGACACCATCGTACCTGGCTTCAATGCGGGAAGTACTTGCAATGTGGGCACCGGCAACACCCCCGACGTGGAACGTACGCAGTGTAAGCTGAGTACCCGGTTCCCCAATGGATTGTGCTGCGATAACACCTACGGCTTCTCCCCTTTCAACCATTCTTCCGGTTGCCAGGTTACGGCCATAGCACTTGGCGCAAACGCCCTTCTTCGACTCACAAGTCAGTACCGAACGGATTTCTACGGCATCGATCGGTGAATCGTCGATGACCAACCCGATCTCTTCGGTGATCTCTGAACCTGCGGGAATGATCAGTTCACCCGACTGGGGATGGTAAATATCATGGAGGGTTACCCTTCCAAGGATCCTGTCATACAATGATTCTACAATTTCCTCCTGCTTTTTCAAGGCAGTGATGGTAAGCCCTCTGAGTGTTCCGCAGTCCTCTTCGGAGATGATCACATCCTGTGCAACATCCACAAGGCGGCGGGTCAGATAACCGGCATCCGCTGTTTTCAGGGCGGTATCGGCAAGACCCTTACGGGCACCATGCGTAGAGATGAAGTACTCAAGAACGGACAATCCTTCCTTGAAGTTCGACAGAATCGGATTTTCGATGATCTCACCACCGGAAGCTCCTGATTTTTGGGGCTTGGCCATAAGACCACGCATCCCTGAAAGCTGGCGTATCTGTTCTTTTGACCCCCTGGCTCCGGAATCCAGCATCATATAAACAGGATTGAAGCCTTGTTTATCTTTCGTAAGAGTGGTCATGAGTTTCTGTGTCAGCTGCGAATTCGTATGGGTCCAGATATCGATGATCTGATTATACCTTTCGTTATTGGTAATGAATCCCATATTGTAGTTGCTCACTACTTCCTCAACTTCGGCAACAGCTTCGTTGATGAGTTCTTCCTTGATCTCCGGAATGATCACATCATCCAGGTTGAAGGAAAGTCCCCCACGGAAAGCCATGCTGAATCCAAGGTCTTTGATATCATCCAGGAACTTGGCTGTTTTGGCTGTCCCGGTCTTTTTCAGGATGTAGCCGATGATGTCGCGAAGCGCTTTCTTCGTCAATACCTGGTTGATATATCCATATTCCTCAGGAACAACCTGGTTGAATAACACACGGCCGACCGTGGTCTCTTCAATACGGCTGATCTCCCCATCCTCGGTCTTCACTTTCATTCTTACCTTGATGACGGCATGGAGGTCAACACTTCTTTCATTATAAGCGATAATAACTTCTTCCGGGGAGTAGAACGTCATTCCTTCACCGGCAACTTTATCATCACCTTCCGATCTGCGTTCTTTGGTCATATAATACAGACCCAGAACCATGTCCTGTGAAGGAACGGTAATGGGTGCACCATTGGCAGGGTTCAGGATGTTATGCGATGCCAGCATCAGGAGCTGAGTTTCAAGAATAGCAGCATGTCCCAGTGGAACATGAACGGCCATCTGGTCACCGTCGAAGTCGGCGTTGAAAGCAGTACATACGAGAGGGTGTAGTTGGATGGCCTTGCCTTCGACGAGTTTCGGCTGAAATGCCTGTATGCCTAAACGGTGCAACGTGGGTGCACGGTTCAGCAATATAGGATGGCCTTTCAGGATATTTTCAAGAATATCCCAGACAACGGGATCTTTACGGTCAACAATTTTCTTTGCCGATTTTACGGTTTTCACAATGCCTCTTTCCAACATCTTCCGGATGATGAATGGCTTGTAGAGTTCGGAAGCCATTTCTTTTGGCAAGCCGCATTCATTCAGTTTCATTTCAGGTCCTACAACGATAACGGAACGGCCAGAATAATCGACACGTTTTCCGAGGAGGTTCTGACGGAAACGTCCTTGTTTCCCTTTCAGGCTATCGCTGAGTGATTTCAGCGCCCGGTTTGATTCTGTCTTAACCGCGCTTGCTTTTCTTGAATTATCGAAGAGGGAATCGACGGATTCCTGGAGCATACGTTTTTCATTACGCATGATGACATCCGGGGCCTTGATCTCAATCAGCCTTTTCAGACGGTTATTACGGATAATAACCCTGCGGTATAGGTCGTTCAGGTCGGAAGTGGCAAAACGTCCACCATCCAATGGCACCAGCGGCCTTAATTCGGGAGGAATGACGGGGACAACCTTCACGATCATCCATTCAGGCTTGTTCTCTGTTCTTTTCTGTGCATCCCTGAAAGCTTCAAAGACCTGGAGGCGTTTCAACGCCTCGGCCTTACGTTGCTGGGAGGTCTCGGTACTTGCTTTGTGCCGCAGGTCAAAGGATTCCTTGTTCAGGTCCAGCTTGGCGAGCAGGTTGTACAGGGCCTCAGCTCCCATCTCGGCAATAAACTTATTCGGATCGGAATTATCCAGGTACTGATTATCGGGAGGAAGTTTCTCCACGATATCAAAATATTCCTCTTCCGAAAGAAAATCGAGGAAATTGATACCATCAGCTTTCTTGATACCCGGGTTGATGACAACATATTTTTCGTAATAAATGATCGAATCCAGCTTCTTGGTTGGTAATCCCAATAAGGCGCCTATTTTATTGGGTAAAGAACGGAAAAACCAGATATGTGCAACAGGAACAACCAGCTGAATATGACCGGTCCTTTCCCTTCTCACCTTCTTTTCCGTGACTTCAACACCGCATCGGTCGCAGATAATCCCTTTGTAACGTATCCTCTTGTATTTTCCACAGTGGCATTCCCAATCTTTTACCGGGCCGAAAATCCTCTCACAAAACAATCCGTCCCGTTCGGGTTTATAGGTCCTGTAATTGATGGTTTCAGGCTTTAACACCTCACCACTCGACATCTCAAGGATTCTCTCCGGTGATGCCAGGCTTATCGTGATCTTTGAAAAGCTACTGACCAGGGGAGCCTCTTTTCTATATGCCATATTTATATGATTGACGATGAAAAAAATCTAACATTAACTGACGTATTAACAAAACGCTTTCCCTGAGGATTAAGCGTCGAAGCTTACATTCAAACCCAGTCCGCGCAATTCATGGACCAGTACATTGAATGATTCCGGGACGCTGGAATTCGGCATATTCTCGCCTTTAACGATGGCTTCATAAGCCTTTGCACGCCCGTTCACATCATCGGATTTTACAGTCTGTATTTCCAGCAATACATTGGCCGCACCAAATGCTTCAAGGGCCCAGACCTCCATTTCACCAAAACGCTGTCCGCCGAACTGGGCCTTTCCGCCCAGGGGCTGCTGCGTGATCAGTGAGTATGGACCAATTGAACGTGCATGCATCTTGTCGTCCACCATATGGTGCAATTTCATCATGTAGATGTACCCTACCGTTGTAGGCTGGTCAAACCTGACCCCACTCAACCCGTCGTACAGGTAGATCTTGCCATTTCTCGGAAGTCCGGCCTGTGCAAGATAACTGTTAATCTCGTCCAGCCTTGCTCCATCGAAGATAGGTGAAGTGAAACGTTGATCCATTTTCTTCCCGGCCCAGCCAAGAATGGTTTCATAGATCTGTCCCAGGTTCATACGTGAAGGAACCCCCAACGGGTTCAACACCACATCAACCGGAGTTCCGTCTTCCAGGAAAGGCATGTCTTCTTCCCTTACGATCCTCGCAACGATACCTTTATTCCCGTGGCGACCGGCCATCTTGTCACCGACTTTCAGCTTGCGTTTCTTGGCAATGTAAACTTTTGCCATCTGTAAAATACCGGCAGGCAGGTCATCTCCGACAACGGAGACAAATTTCTTGCGGTTGAACACACCCAACAGTTCCTTGTATTTTATGATGTAATTGTTGATCAGTATCTTAACCAGATCGTTCTTATCCTTGTCGGTCGTCCATTTATTAGGGTTCACCGACAAGTATTCTATTTCAACCAGATTCTTTTGTGTGAATTTTGTTCCTTTGGGAACGATCTCTACCTTGAAAGAATTATGCACTCCCTGTGAGATCTTTCCGTTCACCAGGACGATAAGTTTATCTACCAACTTTACCTTCAGCTTGTCGACTTCTTTCAGGTAGTCATCTTCCATCTTCTTAAGGTCATCCTTTTCTTTTGCCTTGGCTTTGCGGTCTTTGATGACCCGTGAGAAGAGTTTTTTATCGATTACGACTCCCTTCATCGAAGGAGGCGCTTTTAAGGATGCGTCTTTTACGTCACCGGCTTTATCCCCGAAAATTGCCCTGAGCAGTTTCTCTTCAGGTGTGGGATCACTCTCCCCTTTCGGTGTGATCTTCCCGATCAGGATATCGCCTTCATTGACTTCAGCGCCGATGCGGATCAACCCGTTTTCATCCAGTTCCTTCGTGGCTTCTGCGCTCACATTGGGAATGTCGTTGGTCAGCTCTTCAACACCACGTTTGGTATCCCTTACTTCGAGTGTAAATTCCTCTATATGGATGGAAGTAAAAATGTCTTCCTTTACAACCTTCTCCGAGATGACAATAGCATCTTCAAAATTGTATCCTTTCCAGGGCATGAAGGCAACCATCAGGTTCCTGCCAAGGGCAAGTTCGCCATCCTTGGTTGCATATCCTTCACATAATACCTGGCCTTTAACAACTTTATCGCCTTTCCTGACGATGGGTCTCAGGTTGATACAGGTATTCTGATTGGTGCGCGCAAACTTGGTCAGGTGGTAGGTACGAGTATCATCATCAAAACTGACGAGACGTTCTTTATCATCCCTTTTATAACGGATGATGATCTCTTTGGCATCAACATGCTCAACCACGCCATCGCCTTCAGCATTAATGAGAACCCGTGAATCGCGGGCAACAGAGCTTTCAATACCGGTGCCTACCAATGCAATCTCGGGATTCAGAAGTGGTACGGCTTGCCGCATCATGTTCGATCCCATCAGGGCGCGGTTGGCATCATCATGTTCCAGGAAAGGGATCAGCGATGCTGCAATCGATGCGATCTGGTTGGGTGCAATATCGATAAGGTCGACCTTTCCCTTTTCAATGATCGGGTAATCGGCCAGGTAACGGACTTTCACCTTTAATTCAGAAAGTTCGCCGCTATCTTCCATAGGGGTACTGGCCTGTGCAATGATTTTCTTTTCTTCTTCCTCAGCAGTAAGATAGATCGGAGCTTCCTCGAGCATCACCTTACCTTCTATGACACGGTGATAAGGAGTTTCAATGAAACCAAGCCGGTCGATCTTGGCATAAACACAAAGAGAGGAGATCAGACCTATGTTCGGGCCTTCAGGTGTTTCAATGGTACACAGCCGTCCGTAATGCGTATAGTGAACGTCGCGGACCTCGAAACCTGCTCTTTCTCTTGATAAACCACCGGGGCCCAAAGCGGAGATCCTTCTTTTGTGGGTCAGCTCCGCAAGCGGGTTGGTCTGATCCATAAATTGGGAGAGCTGGTTTGTACCGAAAAATGTATTGATTACAGAAGATAATGTCTTTGCATTGATCAGGTCCATAGGCGTAAAAACCTCGTTGTCCCTGACATTCATCCTTTCCCTGATGGTGCGTGCCATCCTGGAAAGTCCCACTCCAAACTGGTTGTAAAGCTGTTCGCCTACCGTTCTTACCCTACGGTTACTCAGGTGGTCGATATCATCAACATCCGCTTTCGAGTTAACCAGTTCGATGAGGTATTTTATAATGGAGATAATGTCTTGCTTTGTCAGAACCCTTGTCTCAATTGGAATGTCGAGGTTCAGTTTCCGGTTGATCCGGTATCTTCCCACATCGCCCAGGTCGTACCGTTTATCAGAGAAAAATAATTTGTCAATGATGCCGCGTGCCGTTTCTTCATCGGGAGGTTCGGCATTACGAAGCTGGCGGTAAATGTATTCAACCGCTTCTTTTTCAGAATTGGCGGTATCTTTCTGGAGGGTATTGAAAATGATGGAATAGTCAATTGACTGTGACTCTTCCCTGTGGACCAGGATCGTCTTGATCCCTGCATCAATGATCAGGTCGATGTGTGCATCTTCGAGAATGGTTTCCCGTTCGATGATCACTTCGGTACGTTCGATGCTGACTACTTCTCCGGTATCTTCATCCACAAAATCCTCGATCCAGGAACGAACCACACGGGCTGCAAGTTTGGATCCCAGCAACCGTTTCAGGGCTGCCTTACTTACTTTTATTTCCGATGCCAGTCCGAAGATCTCCAGGATATCCTTATCTGTTTCAAAACCGATCGCCCTTAACAAAGTCGTGACAGGCAATTTTTTCTTCCTGTCGATATAGGCGTACATCACATTGTTAATATCGGTAGTGAATTCAATCCAGGATCCCTTGAAAGGAATGATCCGGGCCGAATACAGTTGAACTCCGTTTGCATGGAAACTGGTACTGAAGAACACGCCGGGGGAACGGTGTAATTGCGATACAACGACTCTTTCCGCTCCATTGATACAGAAGGTACCACGGGGTGTCATATAGGGAATCATGCCAAGATAAACATCCTGGATGATCGTCTCAAAATCTTCATGCTCTGGATCGGTGCAGTATAATTTGAGCTTGGCTTTCAATGGGACACTGTAGGTCAGCCCGCGCTCAATGCACTCTTCTAGTTTGTATCGTGGGGGGTCAATGAAATAATCCAGAAATTCCAGTACAAAGTTGTTCCGCGCATCCGAGATCGGGAAATTCTCCGCGAATACTTTGTAGAGACCTTCATTGATACGATTTTCAGGGTTGGTCTCCAACTGGAAAAAATCCTTGAATGACTTTATCTGAATATCAAGAAAATCAGGATACTCATATTGGATCTTTGTGGAGGCGAAACTGATTCTTTCGGTTTTGTTTGAAGCCAAGGTCTTATGTTTTACGTCCCGCCGGGTGCGGAACAATGGTTAGATATTAATGCGTACATACGCGAAGTGCCGCTAATCAAACGCAGGTTTCCGCGTCAAGGTAATTATTAACAATAAGGTATAGATCTCTTCATTTTCCGAAGAGATCTATATCCTAATGCATGATAAGAAAATAATTTTCTTACTTAATTTCAACCTCTGCACCTGCTTCTTGTAACTGTTTCTGTAAAGCCTGGGCTTCGTCTTTGCTAACGCCTTCTTTCACTGCTTTTGGAGCAGCATCAACGAGTTCTTTGGCTTCTTTTAATCCTAAACTTGTCAGTTCCTTTACCAATTTTACAACCGCGAGTTTTGCCTGTCCGGCTGATTTCAGGACCACATCAAATGTGGTCTTTTCTTCAACGACTTCAGCGGCGGCGGCGGGTGCTGCAACAGCTACTGCAGCAGCTGCAGGCTCAATACCATGTTCGTCTTTTAAGATCTTAGCCAGTTCGTTTACTTCTTTTACCGTTAAATTCACTAACTGTTCTGCGAAAGCTTTTAAATCTGCCATTTTTACTTCTGTTTTAATATGATTATTACTTACTCTTTGTTAATTTACTTACTATTCCGCTGGCCTCCCGGCCACGCGTAGGTTAACCGGATCGAAAAACCGACTATTCGGGTTTTTCGGATAAGGTTTTTACGATGCCTGAAAGTTTGTTACCGCCCGATTGCAATCCGGATATAACATTTTGTAAAGGTGACTGCAGCATTCCGATGACAACACCGATCATTTCTTCTTTCGATTTGATGTTGATCAGCGCATCGAGCTGGTCATCGCCCAGGTAAATGGATTCCTGTACATAGGCGGCTTTCAGGATGGGTTTTGGTGCTGTTCTCCGGAATTCCCGGATCAGTTTTGCAGGGTCGTTTGCAACCTCTGAAAACAGGATCGATGTGGAACCCTTCAGAATGTCGAAAAGCGATTCAAAATCCTTTCCCGACTTTTCCATTGCCTTCTTTAATAGGGTATTCTTGACCATCTTCAGCTGGATGTTTCTTTTGAAACAGGTCCTCCTCAGTCGAGATGTAGTTTCTGAATTCAGGTCAGATATATCTGCAAGATAGAAGTTATTCGTACTGTTTAACTTCTCGGCAAGAGCATCAATAAATTGTGTTTTTTCGTCTTTTTTCATAATCAGGCTCTCTCAAATGTTCATAAAAATCAGGCAGTAACCGATTTGGGCTCTACCTGAATGCCGGGGCTCATGGTACTCGATAAGTAAATGCTCTTGATATAAGTACCCTTTGCTGATGAAGGTTTAAGTTTGATCACCGTTTGCAGCAGTTCTCTTGCATTTTCAATGATCTTTTCCTTGTCAAAAGATGCCTTCGCAACAGATGCATGAATGATTCCAAACTTATCCACTTTAAAATCGATCTTTCCGGCTTTTACTTCGTTCACTGCTTTGCCAATATCCATTGTTACAGTCCCGGTTTTCGGGTTGGGCATGAGGCCCCTGGGTCCTAGAATTTTACCCAAACCGCCAACTTTTGCCATAACGCTTGGCATCGTGATGATCACATCCACATCCGTCCATCCACCTTTGATCTTCTCAATATATTCATCGAGCCCATAAAAATCAGCGCCGGCCTGTTTGGCTTCTTCTTCTTTATCGGGAGTACAGAGTACAAGAACACGCACCGTTTTACCAGTACCATGGGGCAATGTTACGATTCCTCTAACCATCTGGTTCGCCTTGCGGGGGTCAACCCCGAGGCGGACATCAACATCAATGGAAGAATCAAACTTCGTAGTGGAGATCTCCTTCACTATTCCTGCAGCATCTGACAAGGAATAAACAGCGTTTTTATCGAACTTTGTGTAAGCCTCTTTCTGTTTTTTTGTCAACTTGGCCATTTCACTCGTTTTATAAGATTTGTACTAACAGCTTAAGAATCCCATTGGATATCAGCTGGCAAACGGAGCATCTCCGCTAACCGTGATACCCATGCTGCGGGCTGTTCCGGCGACCATTTTCATGGCTGATTCTACCGTGAATGCATTGAGATCGGTCATCTTGTCTTCAGCTATCTTCTGTATCTGTTCCCAGGTAACTGCACCGATCTTATCCCGGTTAGGTTCAGGGGAACCTTTTTGCAATTTGGTAGCTTCCAGTAACTGAACGGCAACAGGAGGGGTTTTGATGATGAAATCAAATGATTTATCCTTGTAAACAGTGATGATCACCGGGATCACTTTCCCTGCTTTATCCTGTGTACGTGCATTAAACTGTTTGCAAAACTCCATGATGTTCACCCCTTTTGCGCCCAGTGCAGGGCCCACAGGTGGTGAAGGATTGGCACTACCTCCCTTGATCTGCAACTTGATAATTCCACTAACTTCTTTTGCCATTGTGTAATAAATTAAATGTTTTTAATCCGAATTCCGATACCGGAACCGTCTATTCTTTCTGGACTTGCATGAAGCTTAACTCCAGCGGTGTCTTCCTGCCGAAGATCTTAACCATGACCTTCAGTTTTTTCTTTTCCTCGTTGATCTCTTCGATCACCCCGCTGAAACTGTTAAAGGGCCCGTCGATGACTGTAACTGTTTCACCAACGATAAAGGGAATATTCATCTCTTCGCCCTGCTCGGCCAGTTCATCAAATTTCCCGAGAATGCGTTTTACTTCAGCAGGCCTTAATGGGTGAGGTTGTCCCTTGGCACCAAGAAATCCCAATACCCCGGGAACATTCTTGATGACGTGAGCGACCTCGCCAACCAAAACGGCTTCGATCAGAACATAGCCCGGAAAATAATTCCGTTCCTTGCTGACTTTCTTACCGTTCCGGATCATATAGACCTTTTCAGTCGGGATCAAAACCTGAGAAATGTAGTCCTGCAGTTTCTGAATCGATATTTCACTTTCCAGGTACTGCTTGACTTTCTTCTCATTCCCACTGATGGCCCTGATGACGTACCACTTTTTAACCTGCTCACTCATTTCGTGAAAATTGATTCATAATAACGATCCGATAGAATATTAGACAAATCACCCGGATGCATCAGAACAGTTTGTAAAATTGAAGAAGGATGTTGCGGAATGTCTCATCCATCAGGAACACCACCGCGGCGATGATCAGGGAAGCAATGGATACGACAATTGCACTACCTTGCAGTTCACTCCAGGAGGGCCAGGAAACTTTATGCATGAGTTCATCATAACTTTCCCTGAAATACGCAGCGACTTTTGAATTTGCCATTTATCTAACATTTTGCACGGGTGGTAGGAATCGAACCCACAGCCTACGGTTTTGGAGACCGCCACTCTACCAGTTGAGCTACACCCGTGTAAGATTAAACTTTATTCCAGTATTTCTGTTACCTGTCCGGCGCCCACTGTACGGCCACCTTCGCGGATAGCAAAACGTAATCCCAGATTCATTGCGATTTCGGAAATTAACTGTACCTCGATGGTAAGGTTATCTCCCGGCATACACATTTCCACGCCATCAGGGAGAACGATCTCACCGGTAACGTCTGTAGTACGAAAATAGAACTGAGGACGATACTTGTTGTGGAATGGAGTATGACGGCCGCCTTCCTGGGTCTTCAGGATGTAGACACTGGCTTTAAAATGTTTGTGAGGAGTGATGGAACCTGGTTTTGCGATAACCATACCGCGACGGATCTCATCCTTATCAATACCACGAAGCAATAAACCTGCGTTGTCGCCGGCTTCTCCGCGGTCAAGGATCTTCCTGAACATTTCAACTCCCGTTACAACGGACTTCAGTTTTTCTGCACCCATCCCGATGATGTCAACAGGGTCGCCTGAATTAATAATACCCGTCTCAATTCTTCCGGTGGCAACAGTACCACGTCCGGTGATGGAAAATACGTCTTCAACCGGCATGAGGAAGGCTTTCTCAACGTCACGAACAGGCAGCGGAATATAAGAATCTACTGCATCCAGGAGTTCCATGATTTTTTCAACCCACTGGGGTTCTTTGTTCAGTCCACCCAAGGCGGAACCACGGATAACCGGGGTAGCATTTCCGTCGAAACCATAGAAAGTAAGGAGTTCCCTGATCTCGATCTCAACGAGATCAAGTAATTCAGGATCATCAACGCTGTCGCATTTGTTCATGAAAACAACGATCTTGGGAACACCAACCTGGCGGGCAAGAAGGATATGTTCACGGGTCTGCGGCATCGGGCCATCCGTTGCGGCAACAACCACAATCGCACCGTCCATCTGGGCAGCACCTGTAACCATGTTCTTGATGTAGTCGGCATGGCCGGGGCAGTCAACATGCGCATAATGTCTTTTTTCAGTTTCATATTCGATGTGCGCGGTGTTGATCGTTATACCTCTCGCCTTTTCTTCCGGGGCATTGTCAATTTGGTCGAAAGACTTAAAGGTTGCTAACCCTTTATCCTGTAGGACAAGCGTGATAGCAGCCGTTAAAGTGGTTTTCCCGTGGTCGATGTGACCAATGGTTCCAACGTTTACGTGCGGTTTGGAACGATTGAATTTTTCTTTTGCCATATAAAATTAAGTTTAATTACAGTTTACTTTTTTTGTTAATACTGGTTGAGCCAATGATGAGAGTTGAACTCATGACCCCTTCCTTACCAAGGAAGTGCTCTACCACTGAGCTACATCGGCGAAGCGGGTGTGAGTTTTGAGTAAATTTTTAATTCTTCATTTTTAATTCTTCATTTTTCTGAGCGGAAGACGGGGCTCGAACCCGCCACCTGAAGCTTGGAAGGCTTCCGCTCTACCAAATGAGCTACTTCCGCGAGGTGTGTGTGGGTGTGGGTGTGGGTGTGGCGTGTGCATGAATGAGTGTGTGTGAGTGGCGGTATTTGTGGGGAGAGGAGGATTCGAACCTCCGAAGGCTTCGCCAACAGATTTACAGTCTGCCCCATTTGACCGCTCTGGTATCTCCCCGAGGTAGGTGTGTGTTTGGGTGTGGGTGTGATGGAAGTGTGAGTCCAGTGTGGGTGTGAGTGTGGGTAGAGTGTGAGTGATAAAAACATTTCAAAGAACATATGTCGAAAATCAGGGATTTCCTTATTTTCTGAGCCGATGGACGGGATCGAACCGCCGACAAGCTGATTACAAATCAGCTGCTCTACCAGCTGAGCTACATCGGCATCTGTTTGCGTAAAACCGATGCACTCATAAGTTTCACCGTTGTCTTATTTCCAAGATTTTTCCTCCGGGCAGAAAAACATCGGCATTTTCAGATACAAAAGAAAATTACAATCTCCTGTGTATCATCTATTTGCTGCATTACCATTACTAAAAAAGCAGCCCTTTTACAAAAAGGACTGCAAAAGTAGGAAGATTAAAAATAATATCAAAGACTTTTTTTAAGATTTCCGGGAAGAAAGGCACAATTTACACAAATAGCATGCCGTAAAATCTTTCGTTCAATTTTCCAATGGCAATCAGTTACCTGAATATCACCGAGTAAATTCCCGAAAATCCCTGAAATTTAGGTTTGATGTAACCCCGGTTCCAAGATGTAAGTTTGATAGTATAACAATATTATCGCTGTTGCTATGGGTTACAGAAAAAAAAAGAATGGAATACTTTTCTATACGCAATATAATAATGTAAATTTAAGATGATTCTTGTTCACCAATCAGTATATATCAACGAACCAGGTAAACAACTTTAATAGACCTATTTTCACATAAGAAAACATGAAGGTTTATGGTTCAGCATCTTATTTTATTTAACTCTAAAGCAACAAAGTCAACATTGAAATTCAATTTCAGTGAGATCTAAACTTGTTCTTCTTCTAACATCGTAACTTTTTTCTTTTTCAAGATCTCATAAATTTTATAGCACCCATACGCTATACCCAAAACAAGCAAAATGCCTATTCCATCATCGATGCGCGTTGAAACGGGAGTCCCGCCAGCATCAATTGGATTGCCTCCAGGTCGTCGAGGGTCAAGGTGATTAGCAAAAACACCAGTAATAAAAAGTTTCATGAGCATGAATTGAGCAATTAAAAACATTCTCAATAATGATTTTTTCATACTATTTAATTTTTAATGATTGTTAATGATGCAAGTATAATAATATTCAACAACAAGAGTATTGTTTTTTATATATACAATTCTTATCCTAATAAAGCTAATAATGTAAATAAAACGCCTTTGATGGAAAATAGTATGTAGCTTTTTAATCTTGAAAGGGCAAATATAAGACAGATTTTTAAAAAAGCAACTTTTTTTTAAAATTATTTTCCCATGACTAATTCCTTACAGTATTCCTGCTTCATCCAAAGATATAAAATTTAATCCACAGGCTTGAGATCATTAAGAATGACGTTTCCGTTATATGAGACAGTAAATTTATCTTCCGGTTGCCTGTAACGAATAATTATTCCCGTCATAATTTTTTCCGAATTTCAGATGTTAAAAAATTAACATCAACATTATAGAAAAAGACATCTTTTAAAAAAAAGGCAACCTTTCGGGTTGCCCTGGACTTTTTAAAGAGTGATAGAATTGAATTGGGATTCTACCTTTACTATATCCCTC
>JADGPR010000006.1 GCA_017882335.1 Bacteroidales bacterium
GGGAGCTCAGCGTTCCATAAATCAAGCGTGTAGAGATGACTTCTCTCCATTTTAATTTTCTCAGCAAAGGGATCTTATTGAAGAGCAATCCATCGAAATGATGTGTAAAATAAATGTTTACATACTCATCGCTTACAAACTCATAATAATTCATGAGGTTGGATGCAAGTTCGTCAAAAAGAAAAGTCTGGTTTCCATCGTGGATCTTGAGCAGGGGATAAGGCAAAGTTCCCCAGATCTTACCCCCCTCGATCATGTATTTTGACCAACCGATGGTAGCAAAATTGAACCATTGTGAAATGTTCAGGTTGAGCTTATGATATTCAAAACCACTGTTGATAAATTTCGGAAATCCATACGAATACGTCAGCTGGATGATGGGGTAATTGGAACTGAGAGTGAACCTGTAAATATCCGTCGAAATAAATCGTTCCCTGAATGACAGCCGGGTTCCCACGCTGACTTCCGATGTATTGATCGCTTTTATATTAACAGGAGCTGCATTCTTATCGGGATAGATCGTAAAATCATTGGTTCCCAGAGGAAACATCTCCCGGTGCGAAAACTGGATGGTATTGATCAACCCATTGAACCATTCATGCTCATACCCTCCCTTGTATTCAGTTACCATGGTAAGTTTATTATTGGATCCGCGGTGGAACAGGGAAGAAAGAATATTATCCGCAGCAAACGCATTCGGGCTCATGCCCAGTTGTTCCACATCATGCTTTAAGGACAGAGTAAAATCACGCCTGGGATTCTTGCTGTAGACCCAGATCAGATCTCCGCCAGCTTTATACGTCATGTCATTCAATCCATAAGCAATATATCCCTCCAGCTGAATTTTCGTGCTGAATCCATCCCCTGTTCTTGCTCCCAGGCGCAAACGTCCGCCTTCGATATTGTTGAAACTAAAGGTTTTGAAATAGGGCCCGAATTCCCAATTTCCCCATGTCAGGTAACCTGTAGTAATGCCGTAAACCACATCCCTGTATGTATTAAAGATTGGGATATTCTTCACAGAGTCGACCATTTTATAAATCCCTTTCTCTGTCTTTGAGAGTTTTTCCGGCCGCTGTTCCTGCCAGAATGCATCATTTTTATCCGATGCTTTTGGATCAATAAAGACATCGGTCGGGATCGAAAAGAACTTTTTGTTCTCCGGGAGGTCAAACTGAAAATCAGAACAAATGGTAGTCTTATGTCCAAAAAAACCGATAACTTTTTTGGATTTCTGGAGGATGTTGAAATCAATCACGAGATGGTCTTTGGTCTTCATCCAGAATTTATTTTCAGTCCACTGGTATTCCTGCTCAATGGAAAGGTCGTTTACGTAATTGATATTGGCATCGGTTGCGATCCTCATCTCCATTTTCTTAATGGCAAATGAAGTATCGTTGACCCAGAAATTACCACTAAATGTAAGTTGCTGTTTGTGGCGTGGCTTGTACATGATGTGGTAACACCATTTGTTCCCCAGGTAAGCGCTATCGACCAGATAATAGTGGTAATAACCAACTCCGATTGAGGCAATGGGACATACAAAGTTCTTCTCGAACAAAGGGATATAATCTTTGTACACATCAATTTCGTATGATAGGTTGCCAAGAAACTGGGATACACTTTCATTTTCCAGCCCTGAGATCTTCGACCCTGTGATGATTTCTTTCCTGGCCTTTGGGCTTTTTCTGAAATATACATCTGAAGTGGTTTCTGTAAGAAAAACAGGCAGAAAAGATTTCCCGGTGAGAGTGGAGGTATCAATATAATTGAAAACAAAATCGAAGGGTTTGAGAAGTTTCCGGTTCTTGAACTTATCCGTAATGTTGTTGGCATCAATCTCGATCTTTGTGTAGGCATGGAACTGGTAAGATCCGAAAGACTGCAGGCTGTTTTTGTCCCTGTTTTTGATAATCTTCTCGAGGATGGCTTCTGCGGGATTTCCGGTATAATGAATGGTGACTTCCGGAAGCAGAATCTTATTCTCCGCCATCATAAGGTCGATGCTCTGGAACTGGTGTTTCAGGATCTTTCGGGTAACGGTTTTGTAACCCATGAGTGAAAATCGAATGGAGTCGCCTTTTGTATTCACTTCAAGTGCGTACCTTCCTTCAAAATCGGTCAGTGTACCATCGGTTGTTTTAAGAATGATGATGTTGACAAAAGGCATGGGGGCTCCTGTTGCAGAATCCTTTATGATTCCCATGATCTTGGTCAGTTGCGGGAAAGCTGAAAAAGGAAGATACAGGAAAATCAATGCCCATAATAATCGCCGGATATGTAACCGGAAAAACATAAAAAAAATCTTTCGGATTTTTTTTCGGGCATCTGTCATTGTGCAGCGGTCAGAAGATACCTTCTTTAAGAATGTCGTGAAGATGCAAAACTCCGAGGTATCTGTCCTTGTCTGTAACGAGCAATTGTGTAATATTATTTTTACGCATGATGGTAAGGGCATTGACCACAAGGGTATCCGGACCAATGGTTTTTGGGGAGAAGTTCATTATGTCACTGGCGGTGAAATTCCCGAAATTGGTAGTCTTTTCAAGCATCCTGCGCAGGTCTCCGTCGGTAATGATGCCTTTTAGCTCTCCGTGGTCCAGAACGGCGGTTGCCCCAAGCCTTTTGGATGATATTTCCAATATAATGGTCTTTATACTGTCGGTAAGCTGAACTTTTGGCACCTGGTTGTTGATATACAGGTCGGCAACCTTTAGGTACAATTGTTTTCCGAGTGCACCTCCGGGATGCAGTTTGGCAAAATCGCTGGTGGTAAAACCACGGCATTCGAGCAGGCAAACGGTGAGTGCATCGCCCATTACCATCTGTGCAGTGGTACTGGATGTGGGCGCAAGGTTGTTCGGGCAAGCTTCTTTTTTTACGGTTGTATCGAGGATATAATCGGCCTGTTTGGCAAGATAGGAATGGCTGTTTCCAACGATAGCAATGAGGGAACTGCCGTAAAGCTTCATTAATGGGATGAGGATTTTAATCTCTGGCGTTTCGCCGCTTTTGGAAAGGCAGATGATGATGTCTTCTTTCTGGATGGTACCCAGGTCGCCATGAATGGCATCTGCAGCATGCATAAAAACGGAAGGCGTTCCGGTTGAATTCAGGCTGGCCACGAGTTTTGCTCCGATAATGGCGCTCTTCCCGATTCCGGTAACGATCACCCGGCCCTTAGAATAAAGGATAAGCTTTACACATTTTACGAAGTCATCATTGATGCTTTGGACAAGGGCAGTAATCGCTTCTCCTTCTTCAGTTATCGTCCTGACAGCAATTTCTTTTATGGATTTATCTTCCTTCAATGAACGTTTTTTTTAAAATTTTGTTTTCAATTTTGCGTTTTATAGTATATTTGTATTAGGGGCTTCTTCTGATGATAAAAAATATCAATATCAGTAAGACAAAAATACTAAAATTAACTGTAGTACAAAATGGCTGTCAAGAAGGACGAGTTTAAACTATATGAAGTACTGAAAAAAGTATTTGGATTCGACAGTTTTAAAGGGAATCAGGAAGCCATCATCAATAACATACTTCAAAACAAGGATACCTTCGTTATCATGCCGACGGGTGGAGGTAAATCACTGTGTTACCAACTCCCGGCGCTCATCAAGGACGGAACGGCGATCATCATCTCCCCACTGATCGCGCTGATGAAAAACCAGGTAGATTCCATCCGTAGTTTCGGAACGGAAACCAACGTTGCCCATTTCATGAATTCTTCTCTGAACAAGCAGGAAATCACTCAGGTAAAGAAGGACATCGTTGCCGGGAATACCAAATTACTTTATGTGGCCCCGGAAACCATAACGAAAGAGGAGAACATTGATTTTCTGAAATCCATACAGATATCATTCTACGCTATCGACGAGGCCCACTGTATTTCCGAATGGGGCCATGATTTCCGGCCCGAATACCGCCGGTTGAGGCCCATCATTGAAGCCATCGGTCAGAAAGTGCCGGTGATCGCTCTGACGGCTACTGCCACACCGAAAGTCCAGCAGGATATTCAGAAGAACCTGGCCATGGCCGATGCCACCCTCTTCAAGGCTTCCTTCAACCGGCCAAACCTCTATTATGAAGTTCGGCCCAAGACAAAGAATGTAGTCAAGGATATCATTAAATTCATTAAAAGCAATTCCGGAAAATCAGGGATCGTATATTGCCTTAGCAGGAAAAAGGTGGAAGAAATTGCCAAAACCCTTGTGGTGAACGGGATCAAAGCTTTACCTTACCATGCCGGACTTGATGCTGCTACCCGCAGGCAAAACCAGGATAACTTCCTGATGGAGGAGGCGGATGTCATCGTGGCAACCATTGCATTCGGGATGGGAATCGATAAACCGGATGTAAGATTTGTGATCCATCATGATATTCCCAAAAGCCTGGAGGGATATTACCAGGAGACCGGAAGGGCCGGGCGTGATGACGGGGAAGGCAACTGTGTCGCCTTTTACAGTTTTGATGATATCCAGAAACTGGAGAAATTCATGAAAGGGAAACCGGTTGCGGAACAGGAAATTGCCAAACAGCTGCTTCTTGAAACGGTTGCATATACTGAATCTTCCGTCTGCCGTCGCAAACAGCTTCTTCATTATTTCGGAGAGATCTCCAAGGAAGATAATTGCCAGAATTGCGATAATTGCCTTCATCCTAAAAAACGCTTCGAAGGAAAACAATATGTCACCATTGTGCTTGATACCGTATTGGCGGTGAAACAACAATTCAAGCAAAAACACATTATCAATATTATTCTTGGGAAGAGTACCGCCCATATTAAATCCTACAAACACAACAAACTGAGTGTATTTGGCGCCGGTTCGGAGAAAGATGAAAAGTTTTGGAATGCCGTGGTGCGGCAAACCCTCATCGAACGCCTGCTGCTGAAAGATATTGAAAATTACGGCCTGCTTAAAATCAGTCCCGAAGGTGCCCAATTCCTCAAGAAGCCCTTCTCCATCATGCTCGTGGATGATCATGATTATGAGAATATCGAGGAAGATGAATTCTTTGCAGCAATGGGATCAAAGACAAGCACTGCCGATAAAACTTTATTTGCCCTGCTTAAAGATCTTCGCAAGGAAATCTCAAGGATGGAAAAACTTCCGCCATTCGTGATTTTCCAGGATCCATCCCTCGAAGATATGGCCATCCAATATCCCATTACCGTTGAAGAACTGAAACAGATCACCGGGGTTGGATCCGGAAAGGCCCTGAAATATGGGAAACCCTTTCTTGATCTTATCAAGGAATATGTGGAAGAAAATGAGATCATCCGCCCGATGGACATGGTGGTGAAATCTGTGGTCAACAAATCCGGACTGAAGGTATACATCATCCAGAACATAGACCGGAAACTCATTCTTGAGGATATCGCTAATGCCAAAAACCTCAACCTTAGTGAACTTCTCACGGAAATCGAAAGCATTGTCTCTTCAGGGACAAAGATCGACCTCAATTATTACATCGATGAATTTGTGGATCCATATCACCAGGAAGAAATATTTAATTATTTCCGTGAAGCTGAATCAGATTCTGTGGAGGAAGCCCTGACTACCCTGGGTGAAGATGAATACACGGAAGAAGAGATCCGGCTCATGCGGATCAAATTCATATCAGAATTAGGAAACTAAAAACCATCCAGACCATGCAAGACGACTACAACAACAAACCTGAGGTTCCTCAGGCAGGTGAACAGGCTTTTCCGCCAGTAAAATTGGAAGAACCCATAAAAGAAAAAATGAACATCTTTCAAGGCCATCTCGCAATCGAAATGATCCTTCTCATTGGATTAGCCGTGCTTTATGTTCTCTTTTTTACTTCAAAGAAAACCGCAGAACCCGACATTTCATTGGCGTACCAGAAATCAGGATCCAAATCGGTAAGAGTGGTGTTTATCAACATTGATTCGCTGAACAACCAGTACGTGTTTGTGAAAAAACTGAAAACCGAACTGGAGGCGACTGGAAAACGCCTTGAGTCGGAAATCCTGTCAGAACAGGCGGCCTTTGAAAAGGAAGCAACCAATTTCCAGAAACAAGCTGCAGCCAATGCTATCCCTGAAGATAAGGCAAAGATCATGTATGAGGCCCTGATGCAAAAACAACAGGCACTGGCCGATAAGAAAGAACGGTATACACAGCAGGTAGCTGAAAAAGAACAGGCTATGCACCTGACCTTGCTCGACACCGTAACCAATTTCCTGAAAAGATACAACCGGGCCTATAAATTCGACTACATACTCGGATATGCAAATGCAGGCCAGATCCTTCTTGCCAGCGATACCCTCGATATCACTGCCGATGTTGTAAAGGAATTGAACAAAGAATACAAGGAAAAAGGAAAATAACCTTTTATGCGGCTTGCTATCATATTCTGCCTGCTATGTTTCCTGGCTTCCTGCGGCGGTCCTAAAAAAGAATTGCTTCCGGGAAGGTTGTCGGCCGATTCGGTCATTCCGCGTGACGAAATGATCCGCATTCTGGTGGATGTCCACCTGGTTGAGGCGAGCCTGAATCTTCAGAAAGACCGGCGAGGAAATGTTCCTTTGCTGACCCAAAACTATTATCAATGGTTATGCAGGAAATATCATATGTCGCACCAGCGTTTCAGAAATAATCTGAATTACTACAAGATGGATACTGAGAATTTCAGCAAGATGTATGAAGAGGTGGTGAAGAATTTAAACGACAAGGCAAATAAGCCAGGACGACCCGGAAAAAAATAGCGCATGTTACCGGTTACACCCCCTATTTTTTTGTAAAAACTGCCTGGATATTAATCAGGTTTGCTCCGTCATGGAGTGAATAAGGCCAGTCGATCCGGGTGGTGCCGGAAACCGTACCGCTGCCGTTAACAATCCAGCCGGGGGAAAGCAGATCGTCGCCTTTCAATGTCACTGTAACTCCCGATAAATAGGCAGTAGCTTTTGAATTCACACCGGACCCGGCAAAATTGCTGATCAGAATACCGTTTGTAGTTGTGGAATCAATCTCGAAGGTTACCTCATAGGTCGCCTTTTTCTTCGATTCACTTACCAGCCATTTTCCGGTAAGTGAGGCCCGGGTTAATGCCAGCGTAGTTCCATTATCCTTATTACAGGACGAGATGAAAAATCCTGCAACAAGAGAGAATAGCAGGATGTATTTATTGATGCTTTTCATTTTTCAATAGTTAATTTTTCATGTTTGTTTGCGATTCCTGATCCTGGATGCTAGATGCTGCCTGCCTGCCGCAGGCAGGGATGCTGTTATTTCCTGGATGGTTAAGAACATTAAGGTAATACCTTTATTCTTCAAACATTTTTTAAACTAAATTATTGTGATTTTTCCGAAGGATAAGGAAAACGTAAAAGCTGAAGACCATGGTGGTGATTACCTGTGCAATCAGAAAAGAAGGATCCGCTTCTTCCTTGAGAAACATCATGGAAAAGAAAACCAGGTATAGGGTATAGCAAAGAACCTTGCTGACAACAATAGAAATGATCATCGACAGAAAAGCAGAATCAATTTTCCTGAGGAGATAATAAAACAGGAAAACATTGGCTATCATCTCACCCGTCATGACCAGCATTTTGAAAAATTCCGGATGCCCTGATACAGCCCAGGAAAACATAGATAAGGTAAAGGCCAGGAGGTAAGAATTTACACGGGAAGAATGGGCAATAGATAACACAACCATCAGGCGCATGGGTTCGATCATGTAAAATGGCAGATGAATGATCTCACCAATTTTAGGAGTGAACATGACAAGAACAAGGGCAGCAATATCAAGGAGTATTGCACTACTGATATCCCGAGCCTGGATGGATGAAAGGTTAAATTTTATCAGATTCATTAAAGAGTAGCGTGAATACTGATGTAAAGTTAAGAAATATTTTTATTTCAGGAAGGAAGTAGGGAAGAACCTATTTTCTGTGCGAGCTTATCGGCAAGACGGCTTGCCCCGATCCTGAAGAGGTTTTTGTTGAGCCAGCCTGCTCCAAGGATCCGCTCTGTAAGGAGATAATATTGAACTGCCTGATCGGGTTCAGATATTCCACCGGCAGGCTTGATTCCAATTTTCTTGCCGGATTTTTCATACTGTTCGCGTATCACTTCCAGCATGATTTCCATGGCTTCTTCGGTGGCGGCGGGCTGAATCTTCCCGGTTGAAGTTTTGATGAAATCGGCTCCTGCGGCGATGGCTATCTCACTTGCTTTGCGTATGAGAGCGGGGCTCTTGAGTTCACCCGTTTCAAGGATCACTTTCAGGTGAACCTCTTTGCAAACTTCACGGATGGCTGCGATCTCATCGAAGACATAACATTCATCTCCTTCCAGCAGGCGGCCCCTTGAAATCACCATATCGATCTCGTCGGCTCCCTCGTTTATGGTGTATCTGACTTCCTCAAGCCTTATAGCTAATGGCGATTGGCCGCTCGGAAATGCTCCTGCTACGGCTGCTACCCGGATACCGGTTCCTTTCAGTTGATTTTTTGCCAACCTTACAAACGGTGGATAAACGCAGACAGCAGCAGGCAATGGTAGTCCGGATTCGCCGAATGAACATGCTTTTCGGCACAATTCAATAATCCTTCCGTTATTATCGCTGCCTTCAAGTGTCGTTAGGTCAATGCATGATAAAAGAGTGCGAAAAGAGTCCATTGTTGTTGCGGGATGTCAGAATGTAAAGTTGATCCCCATGCTGGGCATGAGTGGTAACTGGTCAATGCGCTTATAACTAACCCGGTCGAAATAGAAAATATTCTGTTGGTTTAATGCATTGGTAAGGCTGGCGCTGATTTCAATTTTCGTGTAGCGTCCAAGATCGAATTTCTTCTTAAGATTAAGGTCCAGCCTGCTGTAATAGGGCAACCTGCCTTTGTTGTATTCTGCATACATGATTCCGAGGGTTCCGTTCTGGTTTATCACGGTGGTTCCTATATCATTGAAATTGATTTGCTCATAGAAACCGGCGGTTTGTGTAAAGGGAAACCCGGAGCCGTAATTCCAACGCACATCTACCTCCCAGCCCTGGTGTTTGCCGAATACATAAGAAGCCGTGAGATTAACATTGTGCCGGCGGTCATATACAGGCACATACCATGTCTGCCCATCATACCTGTGAATAAAACATAGGGAATAGACTCCCCAGAAGTGTAATTGTTTGTAGTCATAACGAAGGGAAACATCAATACCCTCTGCATCTCCCGTTTCAATGACAAAATCTTTTTTCAGATAATCCGGTTTATCGGCATTTTCCGGAATATCTTCGTAAAGTTTATTTCTGTTCAGGGTGGTAAGTTGTGGATAGTATTTGTAATAGCCTTCCACATTCAGGGAAAGGTTTTTAAAAAGATCGGCTTCAAAGCCGAACACCACCTGGTCGGATTTTTGATACTTGCTGGTTACCGTATGCCCATTGAATTTTTCCGGAAGGTTGTTGGGTCCTCCGATAAAACCATAGAAAAGATTGACGACATCCTTATCATAGGTTGTGCTGACAAGATTCTGTGAATAGAGACCGGCAGCCATTTTTAACCGGAATCGTTCGCTGACATTGAATTTGATGGCCAGGCGGGGTTCAATGGAGGCAGATCCAAGGGAAGCATAATATTGCAGGCGCACCCCCGGTTCAAAAATAAATTTACCCATCAGCCATTTGTATTTTACATAAACGGAAGGATCGGTGGTATTCTGATCTGTGATGATGCTTCGGTTTACGGAATTGAAGAAAGTAAGGTTGGTTTTGTAACCGCTCAGGTCAATTCCATATTTGAGGGCATCCTTCCCGAAAAAATAGGTAAAATGAAATCCCCCTGAAAAACCTGAAATGGAACTGGATCTGGGTGAAGTATTTGCCTGTTGAAGTGTTACCTTATATTGGGAATAGGCAAAATTACCCTCAAGAAGAACAGGCGACCCCCCCGGGATGACGATAAAATTGGTTCCACCCCCATAGGAATCCCACTGGTAATTTTGCAGTACCTTGTATTGAACGTTATCGGTAAAATCAAAACCATAGAGGTTTATTTTACTGCCATTGGATGCACTGATGGATATCTTGCCGTAAATGTCCAGGTAATTATAAGGTAAACCGTTTTTATCGATATAGCTGTACAAAGCTTTTGAACTCTCTTTGAGGTAAGAGTTTTTTACTGAAAGGATGAAGGATGCGCCGGACCCGTCTTCTCCTTTTGCCCTGGCGATAGGCCCTTCCACTAAGACTTTTGCTCCGAAGGTACTTACGTCTATCTTCCCTGCAATACGGTTCTTGTTCCCGTCGCGGGTGGTTATATTCATGATGGAAGAGATCCTTCCCCCGTATTCTGCACCAAAACCACCGGTCATTACATCCACATTTTTCAGGATGTCCACATCAAACACGGAGAAGAGCCCGATGGAATGAAACGGCTGGTAGAGTTCCATCCCGTCCAGCAATACCTTGTTCTGGATCGGGGGGCCGCCACGGATGTAAAGTTGCCCTCCCTGGTCGCCGGAAAAGATTACCCCAGGAAGAACCTGGAGGTACTGTGCCAGGTCGGGTTGCCCGCCAATGGTGGGGATCTGCCCGATGTCTTTCGGCGTTATTTTTATAATGGAGGTCTGTGTTTCAACTTTTTTATCCTCCCTTGCGGCAGAAATACTGAACTCTCCCAGCGTAAAGGTGGATTTTTTCAGATACAATTTTTTAGTAATCAGATCGTTGCTTTTGATCGTAATGGGGATTTGTAAAGTATCAAACCCCATATAGGAAACCATTAAGGTATATTGTCCTGGGGGAATCTTCATGATGGAAAAAAAACCATTCACATCCGTGGCTGCCCCTAATGACGTTTTATAAAGGTAAACATTGGTGAAAATCACCGGCTCTCCACTCTCTGTTTCGTAAACAAAGCCCCGTATGACCCCGGTTTGCGCCTGGGTCCGTGAAGAGATCGCGTAAATTAAAAAGGAAATGACAAGGAAAAACAAAAATAGTAACTTAGGCCTCATAAAGATGATAATGGTAGTAAATAAAATTTATGCTACAAAAATAGATATTCTGACCTAGAAAAAAAATAAATTAAAGAGAGGTTACTCCGGCATGGGTTCACCTGCTCTTTAGGTTATTCAGAATTTTATTTTTACTTTTGTCCATAATAAATAATTTTAATAGGATTATGCAAAGACTTCTACTTCTGGGAGATGAAGCCATCGCTCAGGGAGCACTGGATGCCGGACTGTCGGGGATTTACGCCTACCCGGGAACGCCATCCACTGAAATCACTGAATTTGTTCAGTACTCAAAGCAAGCGAAACAGGATAAGATTCATTCAACATGGTCGGCAAATGAAAAGACCGCCATGGAATCTGCTCTTGGAATGTCCTATGCCGGCAAACGGTCCATGGTATGTATGAAGCATGTCGGACTGAATGTTGCGGCTGATCCCTTTGTGAACTCAGCAATCACAGGTGCTAATGGGGGATTGATTATCGTGGCCGCCGATGATCCTTCCATGCACTCTTCCCAGAATGAACAGGATTCACGGTTTTTTGGAAAATTTGCTATGGTGCCTATCCTTGAGCCGGTAAACCAGCAGGAAGCCTATGATATGGTTCACTATGGATTTGATTTTTCGGAACGTTACAAAGTTCCCGTGATGATGCGGATCACCACCCGCCTGGCCCATTCCCGTGCCGGTGTGAAAAGGAAAGATCCCCGGAAAAGGAATGACCTGAAACTCCCGGAAAACCTCCAGCAGTTTGTCCTATTGCCTGCCCTTGCACGGAAAAGATACCGGAACCTTTTAAAGGCACAGGATTTCTTCGAACAGGAATCAGAAACATCACCCTTTAATCAATTCATTGATGGCCCTGACAAATCTCTTGGGATCATTGTTTGTGGTATCGCCTATAATTATTTGATGGAGAATTATCCCGACCGGCATGTTCCACATCCTGTTCTGAAAATCGGGCAGTATCCTTTGCCAAGGAAAATGATCGACCGGCTTTATTCGGAATGTAAGGAAATCCTTGTTCTCGAGGATGGTTACCCCATCGTGGAAGAATCCCTGAAAGGATTGCTTGGTAAAGGATTGAAAATAAAAGGCCGGCTCGATGGAACCGTTCCCAGGGATGGTGAGCTGAACCCAAATATCGTCACGGTATCTCTGGGAATGAAAGACACCTATGGCTTGCCAGTTCCTTCACTGATGGTTGAACGTCCACCTTCATTGTGTTCAGGCTGCCCGCACATCGATTCATTCAAAGCGATAAACGAAGTTCTTGCAGTCTTGCCGAAAGGGCGTGTTTTCTCCGATATCGGTTGCTATACGCTGGGCGCTTTGAAACCCTACGAAGCCATCAACTCCTGTGTGGATATGGGCGCTTCGATCACGATGGCGAAAGGCGCGGCGGATGCCGGACTGATCCCTTCCGTTGCCGTTATCGGCGACTCTACCTTTACCCATTCGGGAATGACAGGATTACTGGATGCCGTCAATGATAAATCGCCGATCACCATTTTTATCCTTGATAATGGCACTACTGCCATGACCGGCGGCCAGGACTCACCGGCATTCGGAAAGATCGAAGATATATGTAAAGGAATGGGGGTGGAAGAGGGACATCTTCATGTACTCCGCCCGCTGAAGAAATTTCACGAAGAAAATGTTAAGATCATCAATGAAGAACTTGCCTATCCGGGGGTTTCGGTTATCATTCCGCGGCGGGAATGCATCGTAACCATTGATAAACGTGTCAGGGAAAAATTCAAACAGGCAGAAACGGCCGGATAAAAAATTTTGACAATTCCCAGATGTTTGAATACTAATCTCAGAATTGATTATAAAAATGAAAAGAGACATTATACTGGCCGGTGTAGGCGGCCAGGGAATTATATCCATCGCAGCCATCATCGGTACAGCCGCTCTTGAGCAAGGCCTTTTTCTTAAACAATCGGAAGTCCATGGAATGAGCCAGCGGGGAGGTGATGTACAATCCAACCTGAGGATTTCAGACAAGGAAATAGCTTCCGATTTAATTCCATACGGAAAAGCCGACCTGATCATCTCTGTTGAGCCCCTGGAAGCTTTACGGTACCTGCCTTTACTCTCTCCCGATGGGTGGGTGATCACAAGTACCAAACCTTTCATCAATATTCCGGAATATCCTCAGATGGACAAAGTAATGGATGAAATCCGGAAATTACCACATTATATTGCCTTGGATGCCGATGAAATTGCAAAGGAAATCGGGACATTAAAAGCAGCGAATATTGTGATCCTGGGCGCAGCTTCCCCTTTTCTTGATATGCAATATGAAAAGCTGGAAGATGCCATCCGTTTTATTTTCCGGAATAAGGGAGAGGAGGTGATCAAGAAAAATCTCCAGGCTTTAAAAGCCGGAAAGGATTTTACTGAAAGGCAAATGCATCCATAATTGTAGTTTTTTTCTTATCTTTGAATTTTAGCAACAGCGCCAAAAGAACATCATCTATGAGGATATTACAACGGAAAACATCACATTATACTGAACCGCAGAAAGTTGAAAGAATGGGTCTTTATCCCTTCTTCAGGGTCATTGAATCCGAGCAGGACACTACGGTAACCATGAATGGTAAAAAGGTTCTGATGTTCGGCTCCAACAGCTATATGGGGCTTACCAATCATCCCAAGATCAAGGAAGCATCCATAAAAGCAATCGAAAAATACGGAAGTGGCTGTGCCGGTTCCCGCTTTCTTAACGGAACCCTCGACATTCATATTGAACTTGAGCGAAAGTTGGCCGAATATGTCAATAAGGATGCGGCATTGGTGTTCAGTACAGGATTCCAGGTTAATCTTGGCGTGATTCCTACCGTTACCGGAAGGAATGATTATATCCTTATCGACGAACTCGACCATGCTTCCATCTTTGAAGCTACCCGGTTGTCGTTCGCAAAGGTATTGAAATTCCGCCACAACGACATGCATTCCCTTGAACGCCTGCTGAAACAATGTGAACCCGGTAAGATCAAACTCATCGTGGTTGACGGGATCTACAGCATGGAAGGAGATATTGCCGACCTGCCCGGGATCGTGAATCTGGCTGAGAAATATGAGGCCACCGTAATGGTAGATGATGCCCATGCGATCGGCGTGATCGGGGAACATGGCTCAGGAACTGCATCCCATTTCGGCCTGACCGATAAAGTCGACCTCATTATGGGTACTTTCAGCAAATCGCTGGCATCATTAGGAGGTTTTATTGCCAGTGATTTTGATACGATCAATTACATAAAGCACCATTCCCGCACGCTGATTTTCAGCGCTAGTATGACACCTGCATCAGCAGCAACAGTCCTCGCAGCAATCGATATCATCAAAGCCGAACCCGAAAGAATGGTCAATCTCTGGGAGGTCACCCACTATGCCATCGATAATTTCAAACGGATGGGTTTTGATATCGGGAAGAGTGAAACACCGATCATCCCGCTTTATATCAGAGACAACCTGAAGACCCTCAAGCTGACACGAATGTTGCTCGATGAAGGAATCTTTGTAAACCCTGTCGTCTCACCGGCTGTCAGCAAAGATTCTACACTGATCCGCTTTTCTCTCATGGCTACCCATACCAAAGCACAGGTCGACATTGCCCTCGACAAATTTAATAAACTGGGGAAAAAGCTAGGCATCATTCATTGATAAAATCCAGGAAAACATATGGAAATCTCAATCAAAAAGGTCGCCACACGGAAAGACCTCCGGAAGTTTATTAATTATCCTAATTCCCTATACAAAGGCAATAAATTCTTTTGCCCACCCATGCTCCTTGATGATAAGAATACTCTTTCGAGGACAAAAAATCCTGCCTTCGATTTCTGTGAAGCTGAATATTTCCTCGCCTATCGCGGGAAAGACCTCGTCGGGCGGATTGCAGGGATCATCAATCATAAAGCCAACGAACGATGGAAGGAGAAACTGGTGCGGTTCGGATGGATTGATTTTATTGATGATCCGCAGGTTTCAGCGAAACTGATCGATACTGTTATCGCATGGGGAAAGGAAAAAGGGATGAATGGCATCCATGGTCCGCTCGGGTTTTCCGATATGGATAACGAAGGGATGCTGATCAAAGGATTCGAAGAAGAAGCCAGCCTGGCATCCATCTATAATTATGCGTATTATCCTGAACACATGGTACAGCTTGGCTTTGAAAAGGCAGCCGATTGGGTTCAGTACGAATTTGAGGTACCGCAGGAGATTCCGGATAAAGTGGATCGGGTATCGAAACTGGTCCAGGAGAAATATAAGTTGCGTTTAGTACAGGCAAAAAAATCCAAAGACCTCCTTCCTTATGCCGGAAAAATGTTTGTTATGCTGAACAAGGCTTTTGATGAACTCTACGGGTTTACGACCCTTTCGCAGAAACAGATGGACATGTATGTGAAGACTTACTTTAGCTTCATCCGCCCGGAATATGTTTCTTGTGTGATCGATGAACAAGATGAAATTGTGGGCTTTGGTATCTCGATGCCATCCCTGACAAAGGCCCTGCAAAAAAGCCACGGCAAATTATTCCCCTTCGGATTCATCTACTTACTCCGCGCCATGAAAAAGAATGATACGATCGACATGTATCTGAATGCCGTCAGGCCTGATTATCATGGGAAAGGTATAAATGCCCTCTATTATAATGAAATGCATAAAGCATACATCCGCAATCATATCACCCGTGCCGTAACCATGCCTCAGCTGGAAGACAATGCCAAAGCGCTTACCATCTGGAAAAATTTTAATGGCCGCCAGCACATTACCCGGCGTTGCTGGATAAAGCATTTTGAACATTGAAAAATAGGTGTTTGCAGTATCTTGCAGGACCTGCGGAATAGAATTACGATAAACATGGGAAATGTACTGATCACCGGTGCCAGTGGTTTCATTGGCAGTTTTCTGGTTGAAGAGGGACTGAAAAGGGATTACCATGTATATGCCGGTATCCGAAAGACCAGTTCCAGGAAATACCTCAAGGATCCCCGGATCCACTTTTTGGAAATGGACTTTTCTTCCGTGGATACAATCGTAGCAACTCTTGAAGAATGTAAAAACCAGGGTATCCGGTTTCAATATATCATCCACAGCGCCGGGATTACCAAAGCCGGAAAGAAAGAGGATTATTTCAGGGTAAACGCACAAAACACACAGAATTTCATCCAGGCACTGGCAAAGACCGGCATGGTACCGGAAAAATTTATTTATATGAGCAGCCTGGCTGCGCATGGTCCGGGCGATCCTGCAACCATGCTCCCGGTCATGCTCTCTGATACTCCTAAACCCATTGAATTGTACGGTAAAAGCAAACTGGAGGCTGAAAAGTACATCCTGTCACTGGATTCTTTCCCCTGGTTGATTCTCCGTCCCACCGGTGTTTATGGCCCCCGGGAAAAAGACTATTATATTTTTTTTAAAACCATGAGCCGCGGACTGGAAACCTACATTGGATACCGGCAGCAGATCCTTACTTTCATATATGTAAAGGATTTGGTTCGGTTGATCTTTGATGCACTGATATCTCCCATTGTCATGAGATCCTATTTTGTTTCCGATGGCAGGGAATACGATACCAAAACCTTTGCCGCCATCACCAAAAAGATCCTTCAGAAAAAAACCATAAAAATAACAGTCCCTTCGGTTATTGTAAAGCAACTTGCATTCGGACTCGAAAAATTATTCGGACTATGGGGTACCATTCCCACATTGAATACCGATAAATACAAGGTTTTGAGGAGTACCAACTGGCGCTGCGAAACGGAACCTTTGCAGCGTGACTTCGGGTTCATTGCCGAATATGATCTGGAAAAAGGCATCAGCGAGACAATCAATTGGTACAAAACTGAACATTGGCTATAATGGATACAGAAATTCATAAAGTCACTTCCCGTAAGGAACTGAAAAAGTTCATCCGGTTTCAGCTGGAGTTATATAAAGGAAATTCCTACTGGTGTCCTCCCCTGATCTTTGATGAACTGAACACGCTCTCCAAAGACCAGAATCCGGCATTCGAATATTGTGAAGCCGAATACTGGCTAGCTTACCGGGATAACAAAATTGTAGGCAGGATCGCGGGTATCATCAATAACAGGGCCAACAAGCGGTGGAATGAAAATTTTGTACGATTCGGATGGATCGATTTTATCGATGACCTTGAAGTTTCGACAAAACTCATTGAAACGGTGGCTGAATGGGGTAGGAGCAAAGGGATGACCAGGATACAGGGGCCACTGGGTTTTACCGATATGGACCCGGAAGGAATGCTGATCGAAGGCTTTGAAGAACTTTCAAGCCTGGCTGCGATCTACAATTACCCCTATTACCCGGAGCACATGGTTAACCTTGGATTTGCGAAAGGCGCCGATTGGGTGCATTTCATTATGAATGTTCCCCCGGTAATCCCCGAAAAGGTTTCCCGCTCAGCAGCGATTGCAAAGGAAAAATATCATCTCCGGACGGTACCGGCAAAAAAAGCAAAAGATTTTCTCCCTTACACAAAAAAAATGTTCCGGATGATGAACGAGGCATTCGACGACCTATACGGCTACGCAGCCATCGGTGAAAAACAAATTGACCTCTATACCAAACAATATTTTGGATTTATCCGGCCAGAATATATTTCAATGGTTATCGACGACAAGGATGATGTCATTGCCTTTGGCATTACGATACCGGACCTGACGCATGCACTTCAGAAATGTAACGGAAGGCTTTTTCCATTCGGATTTATTCATCTATACCGTGCCTTGAAAAAGAATGATACCATTCACATGTACCTGATCGGCGTTCGCCCCGATTACCAAGGAAGAGGAGCTCTTGCCCTGGTCTATGATGAACTACAAAAGGCTTATCTGGAGCATGGTATCGTCAAAGCAACTACGCATCCACAACTGGAGAATAACCTGAAAGCCATTTCGATTTGGAAGAATTATGATTCCCGGATCTATTTACGTCGCCGTTGTTGGGAGAAACAGTTTCAGGGCCTTCCTGTTACCTGATAATCCAATTATTAATTGCTGAAAGGATAGTTTTCTATTTCCTATAAAAAGCTTCTCGCTGATCTTCGCAGATTTAACGCGGATTTCCGCAGAAGTGGTTAAAAATATTAATGTAAAGGATTAACTTAAGGATCGGGAAAGGTGACAAAAAAAATTAACATATCGCATCAGTATTCATCCTCGTGAAAGAAAAAGTCATCTTTTGTTGGATAATCAGGCCATATATCCTCAATGCGCTCATAGGTTTCGCCTTCATCTTCGATCTCCCTTAAATTCTCGATCACTTCCTGAGGGGCGCCGGAACGGATAGCCCAGTCAATAAGCTCATCTTTGGTTGCAGGCCAAGGGGCATCCTCCAGTTTCGAAGCCAATTCTAATGTCCAGTACATGGGATAAGTGCTATATGAATTTTTTGCAAAAGTATAAAAAAAACATTCAATAAGTCACCCGTTGTTTTTTTGTTTAATGTAAAGGATCCCAAAGCGTTTCATCTGCACCTGCATCCTTCCCGGTTTTCCGGGCAAGAACGAACAGATAATCTGATAAACGGTTCAGGTACCTGATTATTATCTCTTCGGCCGGGTTTGTTGTGGAGAGTCTTATCACTGCTCGTTCTGCGCGACGGCAAACGGTGCGGGCGACATGGCATAAGGAAGAGGGAGCACAACCTCCGGGAAGGATAAAATGAGAAAGTTCTTTAAGGGATTTATTCATTTCATCGATCTCATTTTCAAGAAAAAGAATTTCTTCTTCCTGGAAAAGTGGGAGAGAAGTGTGCTTTAGATTTGGATCTGCCGCGATCCTGGCTTCGGCAACAAAAAGGTTTTCCTGGATCCTGAGCAGTACCTGCGGGTAATATTCTCCGATCGGCTGGTCGCGGAGCAGGCCGAGAAAAGAGTTCAGTTCATCAATGGTCCCGTATGCATCGACCCGGTCGTTGCTTTTAGAAACACGGGTTCCTCCCAGCAGGGAGGTTTTTCCGAGGTCACCTGTCTTGGTATAGATTTTCCGTTTTTCAGGCATCTGTTCGATATTCGCTGTTCGCTCTTCGCTGTTAGTTGTTCACTGAAAAATCATTTGTTGTTCTCTTTTTTCTTTCTTCCCGCAAATTTAAAAAAAAATATTACAGGATGGACTTGTAATGATTCCGGATCCTCATCAGGTCGTACAAAACCCTGAACCCATAAGTCCAGCTTATCTTCGACCCTCCCTTGTCAATCCATGATTCCACCGGGACTTCCACCACAACTTCCTCAATTCCATCCCTGCCATATATCCCGATAATCCTCGCCAGGATTTCAACATCAAATAGCCATCGGGTTATGAAAGGTTTTTCAAATATACGGGCTGCCAGCGGTTGTGTGAATAGTTTTGCCCCGCATTGTGTGTCATATACCATCAGGTGAAGAATGCCGGAGATGAAGGTGGCGATTATCCTGCCGATGAGGTGACGGTAAAGTTTCCGTTCGATCCTGACGCCAAGAATGGCAACCCGCGACCCGAATGCGAATTCAAGTGTAGGTTTTTCCTGTATGCGGGAACGCAACCGGAAGGATTCATCCAGCCGGGTTGAAAGATCCGCATCAAAAAAACCGAAATACCTGCATGTAAAATGCTGCAAGGCTGAAATCATCCCGGCTTGAATGGCTCCGGCCTTTCCTTTGTTTTGAAGTAAAGTAGTCACAAGGATACGGCCAGCGAATTTTTCATGAAGGGATTCGAGCATTTTTTCCGTGTCATCGGTACTTCCGTCATTAACCAGGCAAAATGAAGTTTCCGGATCTTTTTGGAGAAATTCCAGGAATTCATCCACCGGAAACCTGTTGGCTTCATTATAAAAAGGAATGATGATACAAATTGAATTCATGGTTATCCTTTTAATGCAGTTTCCAGGCAGAACAGATCTCGCTGTTCTGTATGGTTATGGAAAATATTTTTTTCTCCTTCGGATACGGATAATCCCATGGATGCCAACGGTAATCGGTGATAAAATAATCCGCCTGGTCATCGGCTTCCACATATAGGATCCGCTTCCTGTCTTCTGGTTTCAGGATGTACGAATTAAACTCGCCGGGCAGGTTGGCAACCTTGATTTTCAGTATAGGTGAACGGTCACGAGCAACAATATATTCCAGTGCCTGCTTGTAAGAAGTACCCCAGTAGTCGAGTTCAAATGTTTTCCGCAGGTACTGGTCCTTCTTCGATAATAAAATATTGAAGTAAATATCCTCAAACGGATGACTTTTTATCATGGTAAATCCGGTGCCGGCAAAGGAAACGATCAACAACATTGAAATCGCCACTTTCGGCAGGTCACCTGAGAAAATCCTGGCATTCATAAGGGATGATAAGCCATAGACTGCAAGAAGAAGGAAAGCCGGGTAAATAAAATACATCTGCCTCCATCCGTCATACAACACGGAATGCAGTATGATTACAGCCATAACAGGTCCTGCGAAACATATCAGGTAGATCAGTTGATTACGATCATTCGTTTGCCTGATAAAATCAAGAGGCTTCCTGAAAAAGCGAAGGAAAAGGAAGATGAAACCTGCTATTCCAAGCAGCAGGTAAACAACCGGAGTCGTCAGTCCGAACCATTGCGGGAAGTATTTCCAGCCAACAGCGGAAGCCCTTACAAAATCCCCATTCATCAGGATATTATTGTCCCACCTGAATTTCGACATATTTGAAAAAGCGATCCTGAAATGCCCTGCAGGATCTTGCCATAACCAGGGCCAGCTTAGAACCACCACAGTGGCAGTCAGAACAAGATAAACTATGTAATTTATGAACGTTTTTTCCCGGTCCTGTTCACTGATCATATCGATTAGTACCAATACAGTCACCACAACCGGGATTACAATTCCCATGATCCGGATATTGATCAGAAGGCCGCTCAGGATCCCGAAAAGAACAAAATGCCGGATTTTTTTATCCCGGAAGGCAATGACACAGACCAGGAAACAGAGGATGAACATGCACATAAAGGGAATGTCCTTGCTGTTAAAGAAGGATTGGGCATAGATCCTCGGGCTGAGCAAAAGCATGAGATAGCCGCATACGGCAAGAGGTTTATTCCGGTAAAGAATCCAAATCAGAAGATAGAATGCAAAAGCACTCAAAAGGAACAAAAGATGGATGGTAAAATGACGCATCCGATAAATGTCATGGGTATCATTCATCCCAAGTGTTTTTTCGAAAAAGATCAATGGGAGTTCAACAGCCACGCCATAGTCCCGGTTTTTGAAATCATTCAGCGTTTTATCTCCCCTGAAAACGTAATCCCAGGATCGCTGGCCGATCTCCCGTTGGTTCGGTTCATCCCATGCGATCCCGTAATTCCCGTAAACAACGAATCCAATTACAAGGCTTGTAACAAGCAGGAGTAAGGCTACCAGGTGATTCTTCAAGAACGGAATAATAATTTTCATTTGTCTTGGATTAGCCTCACGCGCTTTTCTGATAAATTTTTAACCACAATAGGCACAATAGGTCACATTAGGTTTGAACAAGTTTGTTACTCTATTGTGTTCTAATGTGACTATGTGGTGAATATCTTTTGAATTCAGGCGGAAAATTAAGAAAAATAGTTGAGAATCGAGTTTCTCCTCCTCGGCATTAATGCTTCCTTGATTCCCACTATTTTGTTACAGGTATTATAAGTAATTCCAATTTATTATTTCTCGCAGATCAACGCAGATTTATCGCAAACCTGCCTGCCGGTAGGCTGGTTTCCGCAGAAGAGATATCGATTTTTAATTAAAACAAATGCTAAATTATCAAATCAGAAGGTGTTCTGCGTTAATCAGCTCTTAATTTGCGAAAATCAGCGAGAACGAATTTCATGTTACCTGTTTTTGAATTAGATTTGTATAAAAAATAAAACTATGGAAGTGTTTCTTTTTTCTCTTCTGAAGATCATTGTAGCCGTGGGGTTCTTATTGGTTTCCGCCCTGGTCGTTCTTCGTTATTATTTTTCACATAAAAAACAGCCTGTCCAATTACAGGCGCAAGGGGAAGAACAGAGGATCATCCTTCCTTTGCGGTTACAAGCTTGTGAACGCATCGTCCTTTTTCTTGACCGGATCGCCGTGAACAACCTCATTATGCGGATCAACCGGCCGGAAATGAATGTCCTTCAGTTCCAGGCGGCACTGGTTGGAGCCATCCGTGAGGAATTTGAGTACAATCTGTCCCAACAACTTTACCTCCCATCCAAAGCCTGGGGATTGGTCAGAAATGCGAAAGAAGAAACCATTCGGCTGATCAATACCGCATCTATGAAAATACCCGAAAATGCCCCTTCATCCGAGATGGTGAGGGTATTGCTGGAACTGGTTCTCGCAGAGGAAAAACCCGCTGTGGATATTGCACTTGAAGAAGTAAAACGGGAGATACAGAAAACTTTTTAATTTTGAATTATGAGTTTGAATTATGAGATATGAATCCTTCATAATTCAAATTTCCAGATTCATAATTCATAATTACAAAAAAATCACTTTCCCTTCCTGAATCGTTGCTTTTCAGCAGGCGTCATCTTTTCGGTAGCATACTGAAAAATCAGCCTGGGTGCACTGTTTTTCAATATTCGTACTTTATTTCAGGAAGGTTCTTGCTTTCTTAAGCGCAGCCGGTATGCCAGCAGGGTTCTTACCTCCGGCCGTGGCAATGTGCGGTTGCCCGCCACCGCCTCCCTGGATTTCTTTTGCCAATTCACGGATGATGTTAGCAGCATTGAATCCCTTTTCTTTGATGAGGCTTTCGGAGATCATCACGGTGAGGTTCGCTTTTCCATCATTTTCCGAAGCCAGTACAAGGAAAAAGTGGTCTGTTGTTTTACTCAGGTCAAAGGCGAGATTCTTGGCAGCATCCACGCTCAGTTCCACTTTTTCGGCAAGGAAATGAATGCCTTTGATATTTTGAATCTTTAATGTGATCGCCTCCCGGACTTTATTCAGCTTCATTTTTTCGTATTCGGCTGCCAATAGCTTCAATTCCTGGTTCTCTTCCAGGACGGTCTTTAATCCCTTGATGACATCCTTCGGATTTTTAAGCATTTCCTTCACCTCGTCAAGCAAGGAGATCCGGGAATTATAATACTCCATCGCTTTTTCCCCGGTGATGCCTTCAATTCTGCGGATCCCGGCAGCAATGGCACCTTCTGAAACGATCTTGAATAGCCCGATCTGCCCTGTTGTCGGCACATGTGTCCCTCCGCAAAGTTCAACAGAGAAATCTTTATCGAAAACAACAACCCTTACCATATCCCCGTATTTCTCCCCGAAAAGGGCCATGGCCCCCATCTCTTTTGCTTTTTCAATTGCCATCGACCGTTCTTCGTAAAGTTCAATGTTGCTCCGGATCTTCTGGTTCACGTTCTCTTCAGTTTTTTTGATCTCTTCATCTGTCATTTTTGCAAAATGCGTAAAATCAAAACGAAGGTGATATTCATCCACAAGGGAACCTTTTTGCTCTACATGGGTCCCGAGAACCCTGCGAAGGGCCGCATGCAGCAGGTGAGTAGCCGTGTGATTGTTGGCTGTATTCCTGCGTTTGGAGTCATCGACCATGGCAGTAACAGAAAGGGAAAGTGTTTCCGGAAGTGTTTTCATCATGTGCAGGATGAGGTCGTGTTCCCGAATCGTGTCGGTGACCTCATAATTTTTTTCCAGTGAAACAAGCCACCCCCGGTCGCCCACTTGTCCACCTGATTCAGCATAAAACGGAGTTTGATCCAATACCACATGGAAAAATTCCCCTTCTTTGGTTTTGACTTTCCGGTAGCGTACTATCTGTGTTTCTGCGGATAGGGTGTCATAACCGATAAATATATTTCCTGAAGATTCAGGATTCAGGATTACCCAATCTGCCGTATCAACCTGGGCAGCCCGCCGTGAACGGGTTTTCTGCTCAGCAAGTCCTTTGTTGAAGCCATCCATCTCCACTTCCCAACCTGCTTCCTTCGCCATCAATTGGGTGAGGTCAATCGGGAAACCAAAAGTGTCGTAGAGTTCGAAAGCGAATGCACCGTCGATGATTTTTTCGACCGGATGCTGGATACTGCCTGCCTGCCGGACAGGCAGGGATGCTGGATGCTGGATATCGGTTGCTCCATTCTTGTAAGATTCCAGATAAGAATTGAACTTTGTGATCCCGCTAGCCAGTGTTCGGAGGAATGAAGTCTCTTCTTCCCTGATCACATTTATGACAAGCTCCTTTTGTTTTTTTAATTCGGGGAAAACATCTCCCATCTGGTCAACGAGAATAGGAATAAATTCATGGATAAAGGCATCTTTCAGGTCAAGAAATACATAGCCATACCTTACAGCCCTCCGAAGGATTCTCCGGATCACATAACCGGCTTTGACATTGGAAGGCAATTGCCCGTCTGAAATGGCAAAAGTGATGGCCCTAAGGTGATCGGCGATCACGCGCATGGCAATATCCGCTTTCGGATCGGTGCCGTAAGGAATCCCCGATTTTTGTGCAATGGCTCCGATCAATGGCTGGAAAACATCGGTATCATAATTGGATTTCTTATGTTGCATCACCATGCAGAGACGTTCAAATCCCATTCCTGTATCGACATGTTTTGCAGGCAGGGGAACCAGCTGCCCGTTTGCCAGGCGGTTGAATTCGATAAAAACAAGATTCCAAACTTCGATGACCAGGGGATTTCCTTTATTTACCAGCGAATAGCCCGGAATTTTTCCCCTTTCCCGGTCATCCCTTAAATCGACATGGATCTCCGAACATGGACCGCAGGGACCGGTATCACCCATCTCCCAGAAATTGTCCTTCCGCGAACCCAGGAGGATCCGGTCTTCAGGAATCCACAACCTCCAATTTTCATAAGCTTCAGTATCTTTCGTCAGTCCTTCCTTTTTGTCTCCTTCAAAAACCGTAACATACAAACGGTTTTTATCAATCTTGTAAACATCTGTAAGCAATTCCCAACCCCATTCAATCGCTTCCTTCTTAAAATAATTGCCGAACGACCAGTTCCCGAGCATTTCGAACATGGTGTGGTGGTAGGTGTCGTGCCCCACTTCTTCCAGGTCATTGTGTTTTCCTGAAACCCGGAGGCATTTCTGGGTATCCGCAATGCGCGGGAATTTTGATTCTTTGTTACCGAGAAAAATATCTTTAAACCGGTTCATCCCCGCATTGGTAAACATCAGTGTTGGATCATCCTTTATAACCATGGGCGCAGAAGGAACAATGCTATGTTCCCTGGATCTGAAATAATCAAGGAAGGTCTGGCGTACAGTTTGAGAATTCATCTAACTACGAGATTATTAGGTGTTTAACAATCTTTAACATATAACGGGTAATTAACGCCTGCAAAGTTACTTTATTTACGTAATTTTGCGATCGTTATACAACCTGTCTCTAATATTTCTTTATTTGGCTTTTAATGAGCAAGGTAAAGTACAAATTCAATAAAAAATCTCTTACTTTCGACCGTGTCCAGACCACATTCCGGAAAAGGTTGTGGTATTTCTTTACCCATTTGTCAACCAGCGTTGTATTTGCAGCAGTTGTTCTTGTAGTGGCATTTAATTTTCTCGATTCTCCAAAAGAAAAGGCTCAAAAACGGGAAATCGAACAAATGAAGTTGCAGTTCCGTATCCTGAACGACCAACTTGACAGGGTTACCAAGGTCATGTCTGATCTCCAGGACCGTGACGACAATATTTACCGTGTGATCTTTGAAGCGGAGCCCATCCCGGGTTCGATACGGGAAGCAGGGATCGGTGGTGTTGACAGGTATGAGAAACTGAAAGGCTATAAGAATTCAGATCTGATCATCGAAACTGAGAAAAAGATGACTCGGATCCTCGGGGAATTGTATGTTCAGTCAAAATCGTTTGACGAAGTCTTCGACCTTGCGAAGAATAAGGAACGAATGCTGGTGAGCATCCCTGCCATCCAGCCTGTTAGCAATAAGGATCTCCGGAGAATAGGTTCCTATTTCGGAACGAGGGTGGATCCCTTTTATAAGGTTCGGAAATTCCATGAAGGAATGGATTTTTCCGCCCCGATCGGGACAGAAGTTTATGCTACCGGGAACGGGTCCATTGAAATGGCCGGGCACGATGATGGCGGAGGATATGGAAATGAGATCATCATTGACCACGGGTATAGTTACAAAACGGTTTATGCACATCTTTCAAGGATCTTTGTCAAACCCGGACAGAAGATCCTGAGGGGCCAGATCATCGGTTATGTTGGAAATACAGGGAAATCCACCTCTCCTCATCTTCATTATGAAGTGCGAAAAAACGGGGTTCCGCTCAACCCGATATATTTCTTCTTCAATGACCTGACGGCCGAACAGTACCAGATGATGCTCGATCTGTCCTCACGGCCTTCGCAAACAATGGACTAATCGTATTGAATCAGGAATGAAACTGACCGGAAAGATCGAAAAGATTTATTATACTATCGGTGAGGTTGCCGAATTGTTCGAGGTGAATGCCTCCCTGATCCGGTTCTGGGAAACTGAATTTGATTTTCTCAGTCCTCAGAAAAATAAAAAGGGAAACCGGCTGTTTACCAAAGAGGATATCAATAAGATCCGGATCATCTACCACTTGGTTAAAGAAAAAGGTTACACCCTCCAGGGAGCACGGGAAAAGATCAAGCGGAATAAAGAAGATGTTGAAAAGCAGGTGGAGATCATAGATTCACTTCAGCGGATCAAAAGTTTTCTCCTGGAATTGAAAAATGATCTTCCATGAAAAAGGAGAAGGGAAAGCGGGACGAAACTTCCTTTTTTGAGAAAGTTTATACAATTGTGCGCAGGATTCCTGCCGGGAGAGTGACTTCCTACGGTGCAATTGCAGAATATATCGGAACAAAAGGTTCGGCACGCATGGTAGGCTGGGCCATGAACAGTTCACACACACAAACCTCCGATATTCCTGCGCACAGGGTTGTGAATAGGGTTGGATTGCTCACCGGCAAGCATCATTTCGGAGGACTGAAGGTCATGCAGCAATTGCTGGAAAGTGAAGGGATAGGAGTGGAAGAAGATAAAGTTGTGAAGTTTGAGGAACTATTCTGGGATCCGAAGAAGGAATTTATTAGCCTCACCCCCAGTCCCCCTCTCCTGAAGAAGAGGGGGTGAAGGGGGAGAGGTGATTGGGTTTAATTCCCCCAAGTTTGCTTTGGGGTTCATATCAGTTGATACTCTTATAAAATGACCAAAAAACAAATATTAGAAGCGTTAAGCCATGTGCAGGATCCGGATCTGAAAAAGGATCTCGTGACCCTGAACATGATCCAGGATATAAAGATTGACGGGAATAAGGTGAAATTCACACTGGTGCTTACCACGCCTGCCTGTCCGTTGAAAGATTTTCTGAAAAAACAATGCAAAGATGCCATTCTGAAATATGTTGATCCTTATGCTGAAGTGGAGGTGGCGGTTTCATCACAGGTAACGACAGTCAGGAAACAGACGGAAGAATTACTAAAGGATGTGAAGAACATCATCGCGGTCGGTTCAGGCAAAGGCGGCGTTGGAAAATCAACGGTTGCTGTCAATCTGGCTGTTGCACTGGCCAATACGGGTGCGAAAGTGGGTTTGATGGATGCCGATATCTACGGACCTTCGATCCCGATTATGTTCGGCTTGAAGAATGAGCGGCCGCATATGGTCGACCGGGATGGAAAGACCTGGATCATGCCGGTTGAAAAATTCGGGCTGAAGCTCCTTTCGATCGGTTTTTTTGTTGATCAGTCGAAAGCGCTGATCTGGCGCGGCCCCATGATATCCACTGCATTGAAACAGTTGCTCACGGAAGCCATCTGGGGTGAACTCGATTATATGGTGATCGATCTTCCTCCCGGAACCGGCGACATTCCCTTAACGCTGATCCAGAATTTCCCGCTAACGGGCGCCATCATCGTCAGCACACCACAGGAAATGGCAATTGCCGATGTGAGAAAGGCTGCAGATATGTTTAACACGGAAGCAATACGGATCCCGATCCTGGGCCTCGTGGAAAACATGTCCTATTTCGTTCCTCCCGATATGCCGGATAAAAAGTATTACATTTTCGGGAAGAGCGGATGCACAAAGCTTGCTGCAGATCTGTCCGTCCCGCTGCTGGGACAGATTCCGATCGTGACTGCCATTTCAGATGCCGGTGACCAGGGTAGTCCCATTGCTACCGATAAGAAATCACCGGTGACACTGGCATTTGCTCAGCTGGCAGCAACAGTGGCTCAACAGGTTGCCATTCACAATGCCATCAAGGAATCGATCGGGGTTAAAGAAACTCTTAAAAAATGAATTGTTCATCAGAATGAAAATAACAACATCGAAAAACAAAAAGGAATATTTACTATGACGACAGCTAACCAGGAACTCGAAACCAAAGTGAAAAACGTGCTTGATCAGATCCGGCCATATCTCCAGGCAGACGGGGGAGATGTTGAATTTATCGAAATGACCGACGACAAAGTCGTGAATGTACGGTTACTCGGAATGTGCGGAAACTGCCCTCACAGCCAGATGACCCTGAAAAGCGGAATAGAAGCAGCCGTTAAACGTGTGTTGCCTGAGATCAATGCAGTAGAATCGATCATCGAATAAAGATCACGCTTTCACGAAAGGTATTTCCCGACAATGGGCATCCTGCGGCCGGTTCCGAAGGCCTTGGGTGAAACCCTCAGGATGGGAGGCGTCTGGTAACGTTTGTATTCACTAGTGTTGACAAGTTTCAGCACCCGCTTCACCATTTCTTTATCAAATCCTTCCTGTATCAGTTCATTCGGTCCTTTTCTCAATTCGATATAACCGTAAAGGATTTTGTCGAGGATCGAATAGTCAGGAAGCGAATCTGAATCTTTTTGTCCCGGCCTCAATTCAGCAGATGGGGGTTTATCGATGGTATTCTGCGGGATGATCTCTTTCTTTCGATTGATCCAGGAAGCCAGTTCGTAAACCTGGGTCTTGTATACATCCCCGAGCACCGATATGCCGCCGCACATGTCACCGTATAAAGTTCCATATCCTACGGCAGCTTCGCTTTTATTGGAGGTATTGAGGAGGATATATCCGAATTTGTTTGATAATGCCATCAGGATAACCGCCCTGGCCCTGGCTTGTATATTTTCTTCCGTGAGATTGAACGGAAGGTCTTCAAACCAGGGCTTCAGCAGATCTTCAAAAGCCGAATAAGCTTTATCGATTTCAATGATGTCGTGTTTAATATTCAGCCGGTCGGCAAGTTCTATTGCATCCTGTTTGCTGTGTTCAGATGAAAAATGGGAAGGAAGAAGGATTGCACGCACATTTTCACTTCCCAATGCCCGTGCAGCCAATACCAGCGTTACGGCCGAGTCGATTCCCCCGGATAACCCGAGAATGGCAGTCTTCAACTCCATCTTCCCGAAATAATCACGGATGCCCATGACCAATGCATCATGGATCAGTTCAATCTTGCTTGGCGTATTAGCATCTTCGCGGTATTCTTTTTTATCCTTATAAATAAAATCATTCAGGTTATAAACCCGGAGGTCTTCCTCAAAATAATTCATCTCATCAAAAACATTTCCTTCCGGGTTCACAACCATCGATCCGCCATCAAATAACAATTCCGTTTGTCCTCCCACATGGTTCAGGAAAAAGAACGGAAGTTTATACTTCTTTGCATTTCTTATCAGGACATCCCTTCGCCGTTTTGGCTGGCCATAATGAAAGGGAGAAGCCGCAATGTTGATGACCAGGTCGGGATTCAGGAGGATCAGCTCATCCATCGGGTTACGCACATACAGAGGGTCATCCGTGATGTTCCAGATGTCCTCGCAGATGGTAACCGCAAATTTGTATTTTTTATATTCAACAACCGCATAAGGCAGGCGGTTGGGTTCAAAATACCGGTATTCGTCGAAAACATCATAGTTGGGCAGAAGCGTTTTGTGAAAGACCGCCTGTATCTTACCTTCTGCAAGAAAGTAAGCGGAATTGTACAACGGTTTCCCTTTGTCGGAAGGATTTACCGAGGGAGCACCTACGATGACAGCAATATCCTTACACTCTTCGGCAATTGATAGGATCCCATCGCGGCATTTGGAAATAAAATCATCAAATTCAAGAAAATCACGTGGAGGATAACCGCAGACAGCCAGTTCGGAAAATATCACCACATCCGCGGGCAGGGTCTTAGCTTTGTGGATACAGGATTTTATATGAGCGATGTTATTCTCAAAATCCCCGATGTGGTAATTCAATTGTGCTAATGCGATACGCATAGGTTCATTCCTGTTACTGCATTAAAAAAGTACGCCGATATTCAGTTCGGCATAATTCAGGCTGCTTCGGTTCGACAAACTGTTATCTTTCGTGTTTTTCCCCAGTAAAACATTGTTCAGGCTATTGCTGTATGAAAATCCTACTATTAATGAAACAGATTCATCAATCTTATATTCGGTGCCCAACCCCACGAGAATGGCTTCACGGATAAAACACACTTCACTTGTGTTGAGGTTCTTCATATCCGTGATAGTCCCGTGATCCTGGGTCATAAAGTTATCCGTCACTTTGGTGCGAAGGTTAAATCCCGTGCCGAACCCGATCTGTCCGAAGAAACTGAAATTACCGTATTGCTTTGTCTTCATCTTCATCATTAACGGAATTTCGAGATAACGGAAGTTGTATTTTCGGTCAAGGATACCTATATCCGGTGATAGTGCATAGGGAAATTGCAGGTTCCCACTCAGAAAGGAGAAATTGAAACCGGTGGAAAGAGCGTAATGCTCTGTAAAATAGAATTCACTGATGAATCCGAAGGAGATGCCGGTTGCAGCTCCATTGTAAATGTAGTTTTTTTCATTTGGGTTCATCCATGAGATGCATGGGGCAACCCTCAATCCCAACCGCACCGGTGAATTCTGTGAAAAGCCTGCCTTTGTAAAAAAAAAGATCAGGGAAATGGCCAGTAATCGTATTGTTATTTTTGTCATAGCTCCGGAATTATTAATACCTCTGATGGTGCTTTTTAACAAAATTACATTATTCATAACTGAATCAAGAGGTTTCTCATAGGATTTTATCCAAAAGTAATCAACTGGATGCTGGATGCTGGATGCTGGATGTGGATTCTAGGTTCTTGGTTCTGGTTACTTGGCTAATGTAAAAATGAAAAATAAAGGGTCCGATAGAAGGATTGAGAGGCACTATCAAACATGGCAATCCATAATATCTGATCGAATTTTCCGTTAAAAATAAAACCAAACCCGCGTGAAAATTACCCGATTTACCCTGCTGCTTCTTACAATTATTGTTTTTTCTGGATGCAACTGGCACAAAAACCGCTTGCAGATTGATGTTTCCAGTGTCACGATAGCCGATGTTAAGATCAATCGCTACGATCAGGACCTGTTCAAGGTCCCCGTTACAGATCTTAAAGCCGGCCTTGAACGGATTCAGCATGCGTATTATTTTTTTCTGGGAACAGACCTGAATGATACGAAAAAACTTGACGATATGAAAGCCTACCTGGAGAATCCCAGGAATATTGATTTTCAGAAAGCAAGTGAAATCCGGTTCAGCGATCTTTCCAAGGTCGAAAAAGACCTTACCGAAGCCTTCCGTCACTGGAAGTTCTATTTTCCTGAAGTAAAGATTCCAAGGGTTTACTCGTATATCTCCGGTGGGGATTATACCAGTCCCGTTCAACTGGCGGACAGTGTTCTGATCATCGCACTGGATACCTATCTCGGTAAGGATTTCAAACCCTATTTCACCGATGGGCTTGCACTCTATAAGGCCGAACGGATGACGGAAGATCATATCGTTCCCGATTGTGCCAGGGAGATTGTAAATGACATATACCCTGGACCGACCGCACCCATGACCTTGTTGGGAGGAATGGTGGAAGCCGGGAAACGGCAATACCTGGTTGATGCCCTGATCCCGGATGTCCCCGGTTACCTGAAGATGGATTATACCAAGGAGCAATACAGTTGGGTTGAGAAGAATGAAACACATGTTTGGGCAGCCCTGGTTGAGAACCGCCTGCTTTATTCTTCCGACGGCCAGTATTTCCGGATGTTTCTTGCCGACGGGCCTTATACCATGGAATTCTCCAAAGATTCCCCTCCGCGACTGGGCGAATGGATCGGTTTGCAGATTATCCGTTCCTATATGCAAAAAAATCCGGATATTACCCTGAAGATGATGATGCAGGAAACCGATGCACAAAAAATCCTCACCTTATCAGGATACAAGCCTGAAAAATAGAATTGTTAAAAAAAAGTTTTCCAAAACGTATTACCTTTTCGTTTTTTCCGGATTAAGGGAATAGATTACTCAACCTTATCCGGTTTTATGTTAGTCAGGACATTTGGAAGCGCCTTATACGGTATTCACGCCATAACGATCACGATTGAAGTCTGCATCGACCAGGGGATCAATTTTTTCATGGTCGGGCTGCCCGATAATGCAGTGAAAGAGAGCCATCAGCGGATCGATTCCGCCCTCCGGAATACGGGATACAAGATTCCCGGGAAGAAAATCGTCATTAACATGGCACCGGCTGATATCCGCAAGGAAGGCTCATCGTATGATCTCCCCATTGCCGTGGCGATCCTTGCCGCCGATAAGATCGTGAAGATAGAAAAACTGGAATCATTCATGATCCTCGGGGAACTGTCATTGGATGGCAGCCTTCAGCCGATGAAAGGAGCGCTTCCCATCGCGATCGAGGCAACCCGAAAAGGATTTAAGGGGATCATTCTTCCACTACAAAATGCCAAAGAGGCTGCCATCGTTGGGAAACTGGAAGTCTATGGCGTAGAAAATATCCAACAGGTCATAGATTTCCTCAATGATACCGGGAAACTTGAACGGGTGATCGTCGATACCAGTAAAGAATTTTTTTCGAAACTAAATGATTATGAATATGATTTTGCAGATGTCAGGGGGCAGGAGAATATCAAAAGAGCGTTGGAAATTGCAGCAGCAGGGGGACACAACGTTATTTTGATTGGGCCGCCGGGGGCTGGGAAGACGATGTTGGCAAAAAGGCTGCCTTCGATCCTGCCACCCCTGAATTTGCAAGAAGCGCTTGAAACCACTAAGATCCATTCGGTAGCAGGCAAAATGTTACACAACCATTCGATAGTATCCGTAAGGCCATTCCGGTCGCCACACCATACCATCAGCGATGTGGCCCTGGTAGGAGGAGGAGGGGTACCTCAGCCGGGGGAGATCTCTATGGCCCATAACGGGGTATTGTTCCTGGATGAACTTCCCGAATTTAAACGAACGGTGCTGGAAGTTCTACGTCAGCCATTGGAAGACCGGGTGGTGACGATCTCCAGGGCAAAATTTACAGTTGATTTTCCGGCGAGTTTTATGCTCATAGCTGCCATGAACCCTTGTCCTTGCGGTTATTATAACCATCCGAAGATAGAATGTAAGTGCGGGGCAGGAAATGTTCAGAAGTACCTGAGCAAGATTTCAGGCCCCCTCTTCGACCGGATCGATATTCATGTGGAGGTTGTACCGGTACCGTTTCGTGAACTGAGTGATGCACGTCCTTCTGAGAAAAGCGAGATCGTACGCTCAAGGGTTATCGAGGCACGGCAGATCCAGGAAAAACGGTTTGAAGGAATGCCCGGTATCTATTGCAATGCCCAAATGTCGGTAAAAATTTTACGGAAGGTTTGCCATCTCGATGATGCCTCAAATCTCCTTCTGAAGAATGCAATGGAAAAACTCGGTCTTTCTGCCCGTGCCTTTGACCGCATCCTGAAAGTTTCGAGAACGATCGCAGATATCGATAAGCAACCCGACATCCGGGCGGAGCATCTCGCTGAAGCAATACAGTATCGAAGTTTGGATCGCGACAATTGGGGCAAGTGACAATGTCAGATTACCAAGTTCATCAAATTTATAAAGTTCTTAAAGTTAAGAGGGATTTGCCATTTCACCACAGCATCACGGAATTACCGGATAAAAATATCCATGATCACAAACGCAGCAAAGGCCACGCTCCCAATACCGTTGAGTGTTGCAAAGGCAATGTTGACCCTGGAAAGATCGTTGGGCTTGACGATCAGGTGTTCGTAGATAAGGATGATGCTGAAAATGGTTGTGCCGATCCAGTAAAAGATGTGGAAATTCCCGAACCATCCTCCGAAAACAGTCAATACGATGGCAAAAAAATGGAATAAAGCTGATACTGTCAATGCATTCCGGTTACCGAAGGATTCGGGGATGGATCGTAATTTCTCATTTTTATCAAATTCAACATCCTGTAAGGCATAAATGATATCAAACCCGGCCACCCAGAAAATTACGATCACGGAAAAAATAATAGGCAGCGTGGCAAAATGGCCGGTCACGGCAAGATAAGCTCCTATGGGCGCCAGGGAAAGCCCGAGTCCGAGGATTATATGCGATAGAAAAGTGAACCGCTTGGTGAAACTGTACCCCAGCACAACCAGCAATGCAACGGGGGCCAGGAAAAAACAGAGTTGATTAATCATATAAGCAGCGGCAAGAAATAAGCCTGCATTCAGCAGGACAAAGAGCAATGCCGAACCCGGCCGGATGATCTCTTTCGGGATTTCTCGCAGCGAAGTGCGGGGGTTTTTCCGGTCAATTTCCCGGTCCACGAAACGGTTAAATCCCATCGCAGCATTCCTTGCGAAAAATACACACACCAGCACAAGGATCAGCAAACGCAGGTAATTTGGATCACCCGTCTCATGAATAGCCAGGCTGAACCCGATAAGGGCAAAAGGAAGAGAAAAAACAGTGTGGCTTATCTTGACAAGCGAAAAATAATCCGAGACTTTTGAATCCTTATGAAAGATCATTCACTGATGTTGAATGACAAAAGTACACATTTTAGTATATTTTCCTTTTCCTGAATTTTATAATCGTAAATGACCTAATTTTGTGCGATTTTTTAAGAATGTCAAAACAAACGGAAACTGCATTACGGTTTATACATCACCGAATCAGGGCAAAATCGAAGTTTGACCTTCATTCGCCTTTTGTCTACGAGATCTATTCTGAGATCCTGAAAGACAAAACCGGTCACGAGGAATTCCGGTCAATCGAAAAACTGAGATCACGGCTTTTAAAGGATCAGGGATACATTAAAATGTCTGACCTGGGTGCTGGCGCCGGTAACATTCCCTGGTGCCATCGTATTGTTCCCGTGAAAAAGGTCATTAAAAAATCCTGCGTCAAACCCGCTTATGGCCAGTTCCTCTTCCGCATGGCAAGGCATTTTCGGCCGGCAGTCATGATTGAACTGGGAACATCCCTGGGAATGAGCACATCCTACCTGGCGTTGGGAAACCCGCAAGGGAAGATCACAACCATTGAAGGATGCCAGGAAACTGCAGCCGTTGCTAGAAAGAATTTCGAACATCTGGGCCTGTCAAACATCCACCAGGTTACAGGGTCTTTTGAAGACGTTCTGCCCGGCTTGCTTCGGAAACTTGGAACAGTTGACCTGGTTTTTATCGATGGAAATCACCTGAAAAAGCCTACCTTACAATATTTTCATCAATGTTTACAACACATTCACGATGATTCCGTTCTTATTTTTGACGATATTCATTGGTCGGGAGCGATGGAAGAAGCCTGGAAAGAGATCCAGGATCATCCTTCTGTTAGCATCACCATTGACCTGTTCAGGATGGGATTGGTGTTCTTCAGGAAAGGTCTGAGCAAGGAAGATTTTATCCTTCATTTCTGAATTAAATTGTATTTTTGTTGATATACAGAGATTCCAGGCATAATAAAAATTTATATGGAAAAAGAAATCATCCGGATTGTCGATATTGTTAAGAATTTTAAAGTAGGAACTGTGCTCGTCGAAGCATTACGTTCTGTTTCGATCGTAATCAAAAAGAATGAATTTGTTGCCATTATGGGTCCGTCAGGATCAGGAAAATCAACCCTGATGAATATCCTGGGCTGCCTGGATACACCTACCAGCGGCTCCTATTTCCTCAGTGGTGAAGATGTGAGCAAGATGGATGATAACAACCTGGCCGAGATCCGGAACCGGCAGATCGGATTTGTATTCCAGACCTTCAACCTGCTTCCCCGTTCATCGGCATTGGAAAATGTCATGTTACCCCTGATTTATGCCGGAATGACAAAGGGAAAACGGATCGAAAGGGCGACAGAAGTCCTGGATGAAGTAAAACTTTCTGATCGCATTGCGCATAAACCCAATGAATTATCAGGAGGGCAGCGCCAGAGAGTTGCCCTTGCACGGGCCCTCGTGAACAATCCCGCTATTATCCTGGCGGATGAGCCTACCGGGAACCTTGATTCCAAAACTTCCATTGAAATTCTTGGATTGCTTGAAGAAATTCATAAGATGGGCAATACTGTGATCGTCGTCACGCACGAAGAAGATATCGCATTGCATGCTCATCGCATTATCCGATTGATGGACGGGAAAATCTCTTCGGATGAACCCAATCGAAATATCAAAACGATAGCAGATTACAATTTGGTTCCGCAGGAAAATTAATTCCCTTGGTTTTCATGGACAAACAGAGCAATTACAAAAAGCTTTTTGAGGAGTTCAACAAACTTACCATCATGATCATAGGGGATGTGATGGTGGATTCCTATTTATGGGGCAAAGTTGAACGGATCTCACCGGAAGCGCCAATTCCTATTGTTGCATTACGAAAAAGGGAAAACCGCATGGGAGGTGCTGCCAATGTGGCCATGAACATTAAAAGCATGGGTGCAAAACCGATCCTTTGTTCGGTGATCGGGGAGGATGATAAAGGAGTAAATTTTCTCGATCTTTTGAAAAAGGAAAAGATTGCAACTTACGGCATCATAAAAAGTCCTCAAAGAATTACCACCACGAAATTCCGGATCTTCGGAAACAGCACACAGATGCTGAGGGTGGATGAGGAAGAGGAAGACGACCTTTCGGAAAACGATCGTGCGAACCTTCTTGCCAATATTGACAGGATCCTGTCAAAGGAAAAAATTGACGGGATCATCTTCCAGGATTACAACAAAGGAGTGATCAATCCCATCCTGATTAAGGAAGTCATTGACCGTACTACAACTTTGAAAATTCCGGTAGCCGTTGATCCGAAGAAAAAAAATTTTTACGATTTCGTCGGTGTGACACTGTTCAAGCCCAATCTGAAAGAGCTGAAAGAAGGTATGAAGATCGAATTTGACCACAGCGATCGTGATATGATGATATCGGCTGCGCAAACATTGAGGGAAAAACTTAATTGCCAGTACATTCTTACAACCTTATCAGAACTGGGTATCATGATCAGTATGAAAGATAATTTAGAGGAAAAAAATATCTTCATCCCGGCACATGTACGCTCCATCTCTGATGTTTCGGGCGCCGGTGATACGGTGATCGGAGTTGCAGCCCTTTGCCTTGCCCAAAAATGTTCACCTTATGAGATTGCTTATATTTCCAATCTTGCCGGCGGATTGGTATGTGAGGAGGTAGGGGTGGTCCCGGTTAATAAAGATAAACTCCTGAAAGAGGTTCTTGCCCTTCTCTGATGTTTTTTGATACCGATGTAATCATTGTTGGTGCGGGTCCGGCTGGTTCCCTTGCAGCTTATATCCTGGCATTACAAGGCATACAGGTAACCATTCTTGAGAAAACCCTGTTTCCAAGGTACAAGGTTTGTGGAGGGGGATTGACTCACAAAATCCTGAAAGAGATTCCTTTCGACCTTTCCCCTGTCATCGAATCGAGCATTCATTCCTTCCGTTTTTCCCATAACTTCGGGAATGTTTTTACCCGGCATTCGGCCAACCCACTGATGTATTGCACCATGCGTTCCGACCTGGATGCATTCCTTTTGCAACAAGCAACTGAGGCAGGTGCTGAAGTAAAGATGGGAGAACAGGTTATATCCTTCATGCAGGATGGATCCGGTATTACCGTTTCAACAAAAGAAAAATCTTTTCGTACCCGTTTGCTGATCGGTGCAGAAGGCGCTTCCGGGATCGTTTCCCGAATTGCAGGACTCCGTGATGCTATTGAAATGGGATTGGCATGGGAGGCGGAAGTAACAGCCGACCCGGAAGACCTGAAAATATTCTCTGAAACGGTTTTCCTGGATTGGGGAACACTTCCCGGTGGATATGCGTGGGTATTCCCGAAGAAAGATCATTTTTCCATCGGTGTGGGCGGCCCTGCCGGCTTGTCGAAAGGAATGATGCCTTATTATGAACGTTTTATATCATCAATTACCGACATCACTACTCCATCCTCCATCCTCGATTCTCAATCCTCCGACTTCCGACCTCCGATCTCCGACCTCCGACCTCCGACCTCCGGAATCAGGTTCGGAGAAACACGCTCATTGCAATCCTGGCCCATCCCGGTCCGTTCAAGGAAGTCCAGGTTCCATAACGGCCGTGTTCTGGTAACGGGAGATTCGGCAGGACTGGGTGATCCCCTGACGGGTGAAGGCATCTATTATGCAATCAGAAGCGGGAAACTTGCTGCCGAAACCTGTTCTGAATATTTATCAGGGAAGATCATATCGGTGGATGTTTATTCTGAGAAGATCAATGACGAGCTGATGACGGAACTGCTGGAGGCAAATAAGATCAAACATCTGCTTAATGCTTTTCCATTGAAAATTCATTCCTTTATCGGTGACAGTGACCATGCTTGGGGGGCTTTCTGCAAGATTCTTCGCGGTGAGCGATGGTACGAAGATGTCCGTAAGGGTTTTGGGAAATGGAAGCACTTCTGGAACCTGGTCTGTTTTATCTCCGGAATCGTGAAAAAACGCAAAGAGAAGCGGTTTCTGAAAAAAAACACCGTTTAAACCAGTAAAAAATTTTTCAGATCAGGCCCCGAGGATTTTCTTCACTATTTCAGAAACCCTTTTATTATCTGCCTTTCCGGCAAGTTCTTTGGATGCAGCGCCCATCACCTTTCCCATATCTTTAAGGGAAGTTGCCTGGGTCTGTGCAATGATCTGTCTGATCTTTTCCGTCAGTTCCTCTTCCCCCATTTGTTGTGGCAGGTACCTCTCGATGATGGAAGCTTCAAAACGTTCTTTTTTGGCAAGGTCCTCCCGGTTGGCCGCTGCATAAATATCGGCCGATTCCCGGCGTTGTTTTACCAGTTTCTGCAAAAGTGTAAGCTCAACCGATTCAGGGATCTCTCCGGTCGTTCCTTCTTTGGTCTTTTCCAGCAGTAATGCGGCTTTGATGGCACGGAGAGCCTCCAGCTTCTCCGGATCCCTGGCAAGCATGGTGTTCTTAATATCGTTGTTGATCAGCTTTTCCAATTCCATGATCAGTCGACATTATTGTGCAGGTAGGAATTCTCCTTTTTGATCTCGATATTTGCATCTTTCTCGGAAATCGTATAGAGCTGTACCTGTGATTCGGAAGATGGCTGTACATCGGAAAGCTCAACGTTCCTGCGTTTATATGCCGGTACGCTCTCGATCTCGGCCAGGTGAGTTTCCAGCGGAGGATGCGTCTTGAGCTTTTCGCTCAATGCCCTGAGTTTTTGTACCCGGTCGTTCATCATCTTTTCCATCTCGGGTTGTTCTTTTTGAACTTCAGGTTCTGTCTTTTGAACCGGTTTGACAGAAGGCCTGAAAAAAACCTCCGACACAGGGATCTCAATCTGCTTGTTTTCGTACTTTATTTCTTCGGCAGGCTCTTCATGAATTATTTTCCGTGGTTCGGTGTCCTGGGGTTCCATGTTGAAGACAATGGTACGATGAGGGAAAGATTCTTCCGGAATGATCTCTCTTTCGATAACCTGGGGTTCGGGTTCCGGTTCGGGTTCCGGTATAATGGCCAGGATCTCTTCAGCAGGTTCCTGCTCCAAAGAGATGGCCGGTTCCTCCTTGGGCATTACCGAGATATCAAGGGGTTTGATTTTTATTTCCTGCCCGTAAAGGGGGGTCACGATCACCGGCTTTTCTCTTTCTGCAGGTTTTTTCTTGTGCTCCTCATCAAATCCGGTTGCGATGATGGTTACGCTGATATTGTCTTCCAGCGATTCATCGATCCCGTTTCCCCAGATCACTTCTGCTGAATTTTTTGTCTTTTCCTGGATGTAATCGGTAATTTCGGAAACTTCGTCCATCGTGATCTCATCTTTACCGGAAGCAATGTAAAGTAAGAGATTATTGGCTCCTTCGATATTGTTGTCGTTGAGTAACGGCGAATTGAGGGCCATTTCAATTGCTTTAATGGCGCGGTTTTCACCATTTGCAAGCCCTGAACCCATGATCGCCACCCCGCTGTCCTTCATCACCGTTTTCACATCTTCGAAATCCACATTGATGTATCCTGTAACCGTGATGATCTCAGCGATTCCTTTTGCAGCGGTAGTCAGCACATCATCGGCATGACTGAAAGCAGCGGAGAGCCGCTGATCGCCAAAAAGATCCCTCAGCTTATCATTGCATATGATGAGTAAGGCATCCACATATTTCTTCAACTCGGCGATGCCCTGTTCGGCATGCTGTTTACGCTTCCTGCCTTCAAAGGAAAAAGGCATGGTAATGATTCCCACGGTTAGGATACCAAGTTCTTTCGAAACGCTGGCAATAACTGGTGCAGCACCGGTTCCGGTTCCACCACCCATCCCGGCAGTGATGAACAGCATCTTGGTGTTTTTTTCCAATATGTTCCGCAGGTCCTGGATGTTTTCCAGTGCCGCGTTTTTTCCGATTGAAGGAACGGCTCCTGCACCAAGGCCCCCCGTAAGATTTGCCCCCAACGCTATCTTTGTCGGTACCGGACTGGATTCCATCGCCTGCGAGTCGGTGTTGCAAATAATGAAATCAACACCTTTGATGCCTTGCCGGAACATATGGGTTACGGCATTGCTACCACCTCCGCCGACACCGATCACCTTAATGATGGATGACTGGTTTTTAGGTAAATCAAATTTTAACATAGATTGGGATTTTAGCTTTTTAAAATTAGACAGAAACAATGCATGAAAAATGGCAGGCGTTTTTTTTTATTAACAGAACGATTGTTAATAGCAGAATTTACTCATTCTCTTCCTCGAACCATTTCTGAATTTTCTCAATAAATGAGTCGGTGAATTTCCGCCCTGACTTATCGGGATCCTTTGGTTTCTTCTCTTTGACCTTCTTTGTTTTCGTCACTTTTTCCTCGGGTTCCGGAATCTCCTCGGCAACGGCAGGTTTCATTCTTTCTTTTTCCTTTTCATACCGGTCGATCCCGACAATGACGAGGCCGATTCCGGTTGCATACATCGGACTGGCCATCTCCTCTGGAACGTCGTTGGCAAGGTGTTCATTGGGATAACCGATACGTGTATCCAAGCCGGTCTTAAATTCTGTCAGCTGTGCGATATGCTTCATTTGTGCACCGCCACCTGTCAGCACAATCCCTCCGATAAGCTTCTTCTCATAACCCGAGTTCTTGATCTCAAAATAGATGTATTCAATGATTTCTTCCATTCTTGCCTGGATGATGTTTGCCAGGTTGCGGATGCTGATCTCCTTCGGGGAGCGGCCTCTTAACCCGGGGATTGCCACAATCTCTTCTTCCCGGTTTTCACTTGCCAGTGCAGAGCCGAATTTGACTTTCAATTCCTCTGCATGTTTCTTTATTATCGAACACCCTTCTTTTACATCTTCGGTGATAATATCTCCACCAAGGGGAATCACAGCCGTATGCCGGATGATGCCTTCATGAAAGATGGCTATGTCCGAAGTTCCTCCGCCAATATCGACAAGAACGACACCTGCTTCTTTTTCTTCTTCACTCAAAACAGCCTCGGCCGAAGCAATGGGTTCAAGGATCAGGTCAACCACATCGAGTCCGGCTTTCCTTACACATTTATAGATATTCTTGGCAGCAGCCGTTTGTCCTACAATAATGTGAAAATTAGCTTCGAGCGAACTGCCCATCATCCCCTTGGGCGACTTGACAACATGCTCACCGTCGAGGCTGAATTGCTGTGGAATAACCTCGATGATCTCCTCACCCGGGTTCATATTCAGGTTATACATGCTATTGACGAGGGTCTCGATCTCTTCCTGGCTGATCTCCGTTTCGCTGTCCTTGCGGATGGTACTGCCATGATGCTGAAGGCTCTTGATATGCTGGCCGGCAATTCCGACATTCACATACCGGATATCGACACCCGATTTCTGCGAAGCTTCCTTGATGGCATCCTTGATCGATTGCACCGTGTTTTCAATGTTGGAAACAACGCCTCTTTTTACTCCGATCGACGGAACCTTGCCATGGCCAAGAATTTCGATCTTCCCAAATTCATTTTTATGTCCGACAATGACTGCAATCTTCGTCGTGCCAATATCTAATCCTACAATGATCTCTGATGTTTTCATATTCTACTTAAATTTTTGAACAAACAACCTGATTTTTAAATTTTATATTGATGATATTGTATCTGGTCCATCCGGTTTTACTCAATCCCATCCTGTAAAAGACAAACAAACGTTCGAATTTATCTTCCAGGTTATCTGCTCTTCCCATCAGGATGATATGGGTTCCTACCCTGGGGATCAGCTCGAATTCACCGTTTGGATCAACATAGATTTGCTCGATCTGGGCTTTCAGAAATTTATCTTTGGTAATAAAGGCAGATAACTTGTAAAGATTGTTCATCACCGAGTGGCATTCCATCGAATCTTTCTTTCGTACCGAATCGGTAAGGTAACAAACCTTCTTCGAGAAAGGTTCCAGGATGGATCCTGTGGCTACAAGCACACGGGCCGAGAAAGCAGGATTCAGGGGCATCAGATTCCCCAGGCCGTCAAGGTAAAAACTCTCTCCCTTTTCATTAAAGATACGGAGGATGGGTTGGCGCTGAACAACGTCGATTTCAACTACTCCATCAAGTGTCATGTAAGCCTCCGCATCGGCCACATATGATTGACGCTTTATATCACGCTCGATCCGCTCGAAATCGATAGAACCCAGGTGTTGACCTTTCAGTAGGTTCCCGGTTGCTTTTACAACCGTATAAATATCTCCTTCCGTAACCAGCACATCCGCCTTGCCGTAATCGACGCGAATGATGTATTTTTTACAAACTTCGTTGTTGTGCTCGATGGCGGTAAATCCAAGAAGTGCAAACAGGCCGCCTGTCATAAGCACCCATGCTGCAATTTCAAGGATCTTCAGAAATTTCTTCATTTTCTTTTGTCACATATTCGTAAATAACTCCCGTATCGGTTTTACAAGTTGGTCAATATCGCCTGCACCCAATGTTAACAGGACTTCCGGTTTACTTGATCTCAGTTCGCCCGTAAGATCGGTTTTACTACATATCTTTTTGTTTTGCAGTTGCACTTTTCCCAGCAGCATTGCCGAATCAATCCCTGCTACCGGGTTTTCCCTTGCAGGGTAGATCTCAAGAAGGATCAGTTCATCCAGTAATTCCAGGCTGCGTGCAAATGCATCTGCAAAATCACGCGTGCGTGTGAAAAGATGCGGCTGGAAGATCCCGGTTATCTTTTTGGAGGGATAGATCTCCCTGACAGCACGGATACAGGCCTTTAACTCTTGCGGGTGATGGGCATAATCGTCAATGTAAACAAAATCATCTTGGATCACCTGGAAATCAAAACGGCGCTCAACACCCTCAAAGGTCAGCAACGACTGTGCAATAACCTCATCCGGTATTCCGACTGTATAAGCAACTGCGGCGGCGGCTATGGCATTTTCAAGATTGAATTTCCCAGGTAAGCCGAGTGTAATATTCCGGATCGTTCTTGCGGGTGTGACAAGATCAAAAATAAAACGGCTGTTCTCCAGCCGGATATTCTCCGGATAAAAATCTGCATCTCCTTCGAGGTGATAGGTCTGTATGGTATAGTTGTCAGCTTCTTCCGGTACGATATCTACGCCTTTTTTCAGGATCAGTGTTCCGTTTTTTTGAAGGTTGGATGTGAATTCACCGAAGGAGAGCCTGACTTCATCAATATTACCATAGATGTCGAGATGATCCGCATCGGCAGAAGTGATAACCGCAATATCCGGGTAAAGCCGGAGAAACGAACGGTCAAACTCATCGGCCTCAACAATATAATATACTGGTGAACTGATAGACTGGTTAGCGGACAGGCCGGAGGTGATGAAGTTTGAGTGGTAATTTTTAGAAATTCCTCCGAGAAATGCTATGCTGTCTATTCCTGCAGTTTTTAGCAGGTGGGCAACCAGTGTCGTGATGGTGGTTTTTCCATGGGTTCCGGCAATGGCAATGGTCTTTGCATTGCGGGTGATCATCTCAAGGACTTCAGATCGTTTTTTCAGGGGAAGTCCTTTTGCAATCACGAATTGAAGCTCATTATTGTCTTTTGGAAGGGCAGGCGTATAAACTACAAGATCTGGATGATCCGGAACAAGTTCCGGGTTATCATCAAAATGAACAGAGATTCCTTCTTCGATAAGTTGATGGGTCAAGGTCGTTGGCGTTTTATCATACCCCAAAACCATCACACCGTACCGGTGGAAATAACGGGCCAGGGCACTCATACCGATTCCTCCGATGCCCAGGAAATATACCGACCTATACTGATGAATTTCCATCCTGTTCTTTATTCTTTTTTTCTGATAAGTTTCATGGTTTCTTTCGCGATCTTGCTGGCAGACTCCGGAAGAGCCATGGTTTTAATATGTTTACTTAAATCATTTTGTAACCCGTTGTCAGCAGCCAGGCTTTTCACAAGGCCGAAAAGTTTCTCTACAGCATCCTGGTCCTTTAGCATCAATGCTGCCGACTTTCTTTTCAGCGCCTCAGCATTTTTCGTTTGATGATCTTCGGCAACATTGGGGGAAGGGATGAGGATGACCGGTTTTCCGATAATACACAATTCCGATATGGCAATCGCACCTGCACGGGATATAATGATATCTGCTGCCGTATAGGCCAGGTCCATCCGGTCGATGAATGGATGTACATGAACATCTTCCCTGTTCAGGATTTTCTGGTTGGATTTGATGGAGTTATAATGATACTTCCCTGTTTGCCACAACAATTGAAAATTATCTTGTTCATCCTGGTGGTACAGATAGTGTAAAACGCTTTTGTTAATTGTTCCGGCACCAAGGCTGCCCCCGATGATCAAAACCACTTTCTTTTCCTTATTCAGTTGAAAATGTTCCAGTGCCTCGGTATTATTTCCCGGCGTGATAATATCCTGGCGTACCGGGTTCCCGGTTAGGATGATCTTCCCGGCTGGGAAAAACCGCTCCATGCCTTCATAGGCAACACAAATCTTATCGACTTTTCCACCCAGCAACTTATTTGTTATTCCGGGATAGGAATTCTGTTCCTGGATCAATGCCGGTATTTTTCTTCTCACTGCTATTCGCAGGGTAGGACCGCTTGCATAACCGCCAACGCCAATCACCACATCGGGTTTGAATTTCGCAAGGATCCGGTCAGCCATTACTAAACTGGAGATGACTTTAAATGGAAAACTCAGGTTTTTCCAGGTAACCCGGCGCTGGAGGCCGCTGATCCATAAACCCTGGATCTTGTATCCTGCAGCAGGCACTTTTTCCATCTCCATTCTGCCCTTTGCTCCGATGAAAAGGATCTCTATGTTTGGCTCAATCGCTTTGAGGGCATTGGCAATAGCAATGGCAGGAAAGATATGTCCTCCTGTTCCTCCTCCGCTGATAATGATCCGGGTCATACTTTTCAGAATTATTTTTTAGCTGGTTGCAGGAACAAGGTTCCCTTCACTCAGAATTTCAACTTCCGTTCCATCCTTGGTTTCAATATCAATTCTCCTGCTCACACTCAAAATGATCCCGATAGAAATACAGGTAAACCATATCGAAGTGCCTCCCATACTGATCAGTGGCAATGTTTGTCCCGTAACCGGGAACAGATGAACAGCCACTGCCATGTTGATCATGGCTTGGAATACCAGGCTGAAACCGATCCCGATCGCAAGAAAAGCCCCGAAATTTCCCTGGCATTTCGTAGTAATCCTTACAACACGGAAAAAGAGGATACAGTACAAGAGCACCACGAATCCTCCTCCCACAATACCATATTCCTCCACGATGATGGCAAATATGAAATCAGAATAGGGGTGAGGCAGAAAATTCCGTTGTGTGCTTTTTCCCGGCGATTTCCCCAGTATTCCGCCTGAAACAATGGCAATCTTAGCTTGCTCTACCTGGTAATTCGCATCTTCATCGCCTTTTTCTTTATTCAGGAAATGATCCACACGGTTGATCCAGGTTCCGCCACGGGGGAAAAGATTGGGTGCAGCTTTTGCCAGAGTGAAGATCAGCACAACGGCAACGATACCCAATCCTACCAGTGAAAAAATATATTTCAGCGAGATCCTTCCGATAAACATCAGCACCATGCTGGTTACAAATAAAATTGCTGCCGTGGAAAAATTGGCAGGAAGGATCAATGTACAAATGAAGATGGCGGGAATAATAACTGGTAAAAATCCCGACTTGAAATGCTTGATCTCCTCCTGTTTTTTGCTGAGCACCCGTGCCAGGTACATGATCAGGAAAAGCTTGGCTACATCAGAACTCTGAAAAGTAAGATTGATGATGGGTACCGTGAGCCAGCGGTTTGCTTCGTTGAGGTTGGTTCCTGATAATAGTGTGATGAACAATAAAGGGATGGTTAAGATCAGGCCGATCTGGGAGATTCTTGAAAAATATGTGTATTTGACAAGGTGTGTCGCATACATCAGCAGGATCCCGAAAACCAGGATTGCAAAATGTTTGAAAAGGTAATATTCGGTGTTCCCTCCCTGCTTCTTATAAGCCAGCGTTCCCGTTGAACTATAAACCGCAAGTAAGGAAAAAATGCAAAGGATGGTCACAACGACCCAAATCACTACATCTCCTTTTGCATTCCTGAAATATTTGTTCATGACTTTGAAGATTAAAGTTGTTTCACTGCTTTTTTGAAGGCGATTCCACGTTCTTCATAGTCTTTAAAGAGATCAAAGCTGGCACATCCCGGAGAGAGTAGGACAACATCCCCAATCACTCCTGCAAAATAGGCCAACTCCACGGCTTCGTCCATCGTCGATGCATCCGTTAACGGGATTTCAAGGTCCGACATCGAAGAAATGAAATAAGTGCTGTCCATCCCAAGAAAAATGATCGACTTGACCTTGGCCTTGATCAAAAGTTTAAGTTGGGTATAATCGATGCCTGAATCCATGCCCCCGGCGATCCAGATGACCGGTTTGGACATGCTTTCCAGTGTGAACCAGGTCGAATTGATATTTGTGGACCTGGAATCATTGATGAACTCGATCCCATGAACATTTGCAACGGATTCCATCCTATGCTCCATGTCCTGGAAATCACAAAAACATTCCCTGATGAAATTACTCCTGACTTCCTTAATGCGGGCTGTTATGGATGCAGCCATAGAACTATGCACCCCGGGATGTCCTTGTAAAGCCAATGTTTCTAATGTCATGTTTTCAGTTTTATAGAGTTCGTCTTTGAATGACTGTTTTACCTCAATTTCAATGTTACAATGGTCAGCACTGCCAGCATGATCCCGATAATGAAAAAGCGGATCACAATTTTTGATTCATGGTATCCTTTGACCTGGAAATGATGGTGCAGCGGCGACATCAGGAATATCCTGCGGCCGGCCCCGAACCTGCGTTTCGTATATTTAAAGTACCCTACCTGCATAACCACCGAAAGGTTCTCAATGAGAAAGATCCCACAGAAAATCGGGATCATGATCTCTTTTCGGATCAGGATGGCAAATACAGCGATAATGCCGCCCAGCGCCAGGCTGCCGGTATCTCCCATAAAAACCTGGGCAGGATATGAGTTGTACCAGAGAAACCCGATACAGGCCCCGACGAATGCGCTGATATAGATTGCCAGCTCGCCGGTATTCGGAATGTACATGATGTTCAGGTAATTTGCGAAGATGATGTTGCCGGAGACATAAGCCAGGATTCCCAGCGTAAGTCCGATGATTGCCGAACTCCCGGTCGCAAGCCCGTCCAACCCGTCGGTCAGGTTTGCACCATTTGATACAGCAATAATGATGAAGATGATGATGGGTATGAATATTAAGAATGTCCAATTTTTATAATTCTTCCCGATCCAGGAGATCAAAACAGAATAATCAAATTCATTGTTTTTCAGGAAAGGGATGGTAGTCTTCGTGGATTTTGTTGGAATATTCGTGTACATCTTTGCACGGTCTGAATTACCTTCCACATTGAAAATCTCGGAGGAGGGAACAAAGGCCTGCCTGGTTGTCTTCTCACGGATTACGATGTCCTTGCTGAAAAACATGGTGGTTCCGACAATCAGGCCCAACCCGATCTGTCCCATGATTTTGAATTTTCCTGCAAGACCTTTTTTATCCTTGCGGAATACTTTGATGTAATCATCCATGAATCCGATGGTTCCCAACCAGACCGTTGAAACGAGGATCAGAAAGATATAGATGTTATGAAGTTTTGCCAGGAGAAGGGTAGGGACAAGGATAGCTGCAAGGATGATAAGCCCACCCATCGTAGGTGTTCCCTGTTTGGCCGTTTGTCCTTCCAGACCGAGATCCCGGATGGTTTCACCTACCTGTTTTCTCCGCAGGTAACCGATCAGCCTTTTTCCAATGATCATTGAAATGAAGAGCGATGTAATAAGCGCCAGTGCTGCCCTGAACGAGATGTATTGGAATACACCTGCTCCTGGGAAATCAAAGGCTTCGTGCAGCCAGATGAATAAATAATACAGCATAATCTTTTTATTATGAGTTATTCTACTCCCACTCCCAATACTTCATTCAAAACTATTTTATCGTCAAAAGGATACTTAACTCCTTTTATTTCCTGGTATGTTTCGTGCCCTTTGCCGGCTACCAGGATGATATCTCCCGGTTTCGCAAGGGCACAGGCCGTTTTGATCGCCTCTTTGCGGTTTACGATCACCAGTACCTTGTTGGCAAACTGCGGCTCTATCCCTTTCTTCATATCATCCAGAATGGCTTCAGGCTCTTCAAAACGGGGATTGTCGGACGTAAGGATAACCCTGTCGCTGAGGTTGCATGCTATTTTAGCCATCATAGGCCGTTTGGCAGCATCGCGATTCCCACCTGCTCCAACAACCGTGATGATCTTTTCCTTGTGGGTACGGATCGATTGGATTGTTCCCAGGACATTTTGCAAAGCATCAGGAGTATGCGCATAATCCACAATGGCTGTGATCGCATTCGGTGTCCGGATATAATTGAACCGCCCGTCAACAGGCTCACAAAGGCTAAGCTGGGTTAATACATTTTGCCGCTCCTCTCCGAGAAGGACTGCCGTGGCATATACTGCCAACAGGTTATAGGCATTGAAGTTCCCGATCAGCCGGAACCAGCAATCTGTTCCATCCATAGAGAGATGCAAACCCTGGAATTGGTTCTCGAGGATCCTGCAATGGAAGTCAGCCATGGATTGCATGCTGTAGGTGGAAACAGTCGCATTTGTATTCTGTACCATCATCCTCCCATTCCTGTCATCCTTGTTAATAAGTGCAAATGCGCTACCGGGCAGGTCGTCAAAAAAGGTTTTCTTGGCCTTAAGATAGGCATCAAAAGTTTTATGATAATCCAGGTGATCGTGTGTCAGATTAGTAAAAATGGCTCCCCTGAAAGTAAGACCGGCAACCCGGCGCTGAACCACTGCATGTGAACTTACTTCCATGAAACAATGGGTGCACCCTTCCTCAACCATCTGTGCCAGCAATTCATTCAGCTGAACAGGATCGGGAGTCGTATGGGTTGTCGCAAGGTTCCGTTCCCGGATCTTATTCTGTATGGTGGAAATCAACCCGGCTTTGTGACCCAGTTTTTGAAAAAGCTGGTGCAAAAGAGTAACCGTTGTCGTTTTTCCATTAGTGCCGGTAACTCCCACCAAGTTCAGTAAGGATGAGGGATTCCCAAAAAAATTTGAAGCGATTACAGCCTTGGCATAGCTGCTGTCATCTACGAGGATATAAGTGACTTGCCTTTCCGGGTTTTTCGGAATTTTTTCACATACCACTGCAACGGCTCCTGACCTTACAGCATCGGGAATAAATTGATGTCCATCAGAGGCGGTCCCCTTTACAGCAAAGTAGAGACAACCGCGGTCGACTGTCCGGGAATCGAATTTCAGCGAATGAATTTCAATATCCACTGACCCAAATATCTCCTTCACTCCCGCCTTTTCCAGTATATCTCCTAACCTCTTCATGATCTCTGTTCTCTGTTCTCTATTCTATATTTGTTATTCGCTGTTCGCTGTTCGCTATTCGCTTTCGCTTCTCACTCTTCACCCTTCACCCTTCACCCTTCACTCAACCTTTTCCCATTGCCAAATCCAATGACACTATGGATCCTTTTATATACATTCTTCCCGGGCTGAGAGATTGCCTGACCACATTGCCTTTCCCATTCAACACAACCTTTAATCCCATTTGTTCGAGGAGAAAAACGGCATCTTTCACCCCCATTCCAGTCACATCCGGCATGGTTCCCTGGTAATGATTTGATGGCAGAAGTATCACCGATGAATTGTTCGAAACCGGTATCGCCCACTGGGCCACCGGGTTCAAGGGTTTTGCTTTGATGTTAAGCCAAGCATAAGCATCTTCCAGGTCCTTTTGTACACCTGCATTTGCAGAAGGGATCAGGTGTCCGGAGGTATCCTGCGGAGGAGGATTGTTGACGTCATGAAGGTTGGCAAAGATCCGGTCGGCGATCTCCTTGAAAACCGGAGCAGCAACCGCACCACCATAATATTTTCCCTTGGATGGATTGTTGATGACCACAATGATGGAATACCTGGGATGGTCGGCCGGAAAATACCCCACAAAGGATCCTTTGTATTTAATGGCTTTGGTTCCCTGCCCATATCCCTTGTTGTTCATGGCAATCTGGGCAGTGCCGGTTTTCCCTGCAACTTTGTAATGCGGGTTCTTTAATGAAGTTCCAGTTCCGCGTTCCACAACTCCTTCCAGGAGCATTTGGGCTTTTTCAATCGTAGCCGGCGAACAGATATGCGGATTGATGACCACCGGCTCAAAAGATTGAACTACCTGGCCATTTTTCCGGATTTCCCTGACAAAAAGTGGCTTTACCATTACCCCGTTATTGGCAACTGCATTGTATAATGTAAGGGTCTGTAAAGGAGTAATGGCGACTTCATATCCGATCGCCATCCAGGGTAACGATACTGCAGACCACCATTTACTCTTCGTGTTCTTAATATAAGGCATGCCTTCACCGCCTATTTGGAGATTCTGCGGGAGGTTGATCGACATCCTGTAAAGTCCGTCGATATATTTCTGCGGTTCATCGACATATGCATTATAGATCAGTTTGGAAGTTCCAACATTGGAGGATTTTTCAAACACCTGGTGCGCCAGTAAGGTACCTGTCAACTTATGTGCATCCGTCATCGACCTTCCATGATAATTCATGACGCCATTGCCCAGGTTGACCGGCTGGTCCATGGAAATCTTCCCATCTTCCAATCCTACAAGAAATGAAGCCAGTTTAAAAGTCGATCCGGGTTCCGAACTTTCTCCTATAGCATAATTAAATACCTCTTCATATCCTCCTTTAGGGCTTTTACCAAGATTGATGATCGCTTTGATAAACCCGGTCTTGACTTCCATCACGATCACGCATCCATGATCAGCACTATCGGCGCTTAGTTCTTTTCTTAAAGCAGATTCTGCCAGGTCCTGCAGATTGATATCCAGTGTTGTGATGATATCATCTCCATTCTGGGGCTCTACTTCATTCTCGATATCCACAGGCATCCAGGCGGCATTACCGATCCTTCGCATCAGCCTCTTGCCCCCGGTGCCTTGTAGATTTTTACTGAACGAGCCTTCCAGTCCCACATAAACTTTTTGTGCAGCTTCCGTGTTCTCATATCCGATAGTACGACGGGCAAGGTTCTTAAAAGGAAGCTCCCGTTGGAATTGCGGTATGACGATCATTCCACCTTTATAGGTCCCCAGTTTGAGAATCGGGAATTTGCGCATCTGCCTGAGTTCCGGATAGGTTACATCGCGGTGGATCATCAGGTATCGGTCTCCGTTTCGCCTTCCTTCCCATAAGAAATTTTTGTACTCGGAAAGATTTTTGTCTTTGAACAGTTTTGTAAGTTGATAAGCAAGCGAATCTATCTTATTCTTGAAAAGACCCTCGGTGATCAGGTCTGAACTTACGTCCATCCGGATGTCGAAAATGGGAATGGATGTGGCAAGCAGCGTCCCATCGTCTGCACAGATATTGCCGCGGATTGCATCGACAGGAAAAAAACGCATTTCCTGCTTTCGGGCTTTTTCAAGCAATTCTTTTCCTTCCGAGGACCGGATATAAATCGCTTTCCCGATGATCGCCATGCCGAAAAGCAGTATCCCGAAATAAACGACATACACACGTAACAATATGTCTTTCTTGATCTCTTTCATGGATTTTTATGAAGCGTATCGGTTTCTTTTTTTAAAAGGGCTTTTGAATAAAAGAGCTTATAAGGAGGCGTGGTGGTTCCTTTTATCCCCAGCCGTTCTACCTTTTTAGCGATCTCGGTTTGCTTGCCTACATCCAACATCTTCGCTTTTGCTGTTATTGACTGATACCGCAATTCTTTCAGTTCATTTTTTATTTTTTCGATATTTTTGAATGTCTTTTCCGAGTAATAGGTATTGCCGATATAAAACATGGCGAGGATGGCTATGAAGATGAGGAATGGCAGATTCCTGAGCACGGCATGATTCGACAGAAGATCACCGCCGATGACATCATGGATCCCTTTGGTCATCTTCCGGGGCTTCCTCACGGGACGGATTTCTTCCATCTGTGATTCCGGCGTTGGATTTTTCTTTTCCTCCTCCATTTATCAGATCTTTTCAGCAATACGTAATCGGGCGCTCCGGGCCCTGCTGTTCATACCAATCTCTTTCTGGTCAGGAACAATGGATTTCCGGTTGATGACCGATAAGGGGACGATCGGGTTCCCATAAAAGTCCTTTTGCAGATTCCCGTCAAAATTCCCCGAACGGAAATAATCCTTTACCAGTTTGTCTTCCAGCGAGTGATAGGAGATCACAACCAGGCGGCCTCCCTTTTTCAGAACATCTGTTGCCTGGATTAGGAATTCCTTCAAAGCTTCCAGTTCCTGGTTCACTTCTATTCTCAGTGCCTGGAAGACTTGTGCAAAAAATTTATTTTCTTTTCCCTTTTCGGCTGCATGCGTCAGTGCTTCTTTTAATTCCATTGTGGTGTTGACCGGGTTCGTTTTCCTCGCTGTTACGATAAGCCTTGCGATTTTTGTGGCATTCCGCAGGTTGCCATATTCACGGAATATTGATGCCAGTTTATCTTCCGGGTATTGATTCACGATTTCTTTTGCCGATATTTTTTTATCCCGGTTCATTCTCATATCCAGTTCCCCTTCAAACCGTGTTGAAAATCCCCTTTCAGGATGATCGATCTGGTAGGATGAGATCCCAAGATCAGCGAGAATTCCATCGACCGGAACGGTTTTGTAGAGTTTAAGAAAATTTCGCAGGTACCTGAAGTTGTTATGGATCAGGATGAGGCGCTCATCCTCAATCTTATTGTTCAATGCATCTTCATCCTGGTCGAATGCGAACAATTTTCCCCCTTTCAATTCTTTCAGGATCGCCTTTGAATGTCCGCCTCCCCCATAGGTTGCATCCACATATGTGCCACCCGGCTGTATCACCAGTGCCTTTATGCTTTCCTCAAGGAGCACACTTTTATGAAACATTTTCCGGTTCTTCAGGTTTATGGAGTTTCCCCATCACTTTTTCCGCCAGGTCAGCATATTCCTCGTCCGACATTTTCAGATGCTGCTCATATTCCTCTTTAGCCCATACTTCAATTCGATTGGAAAATGCAGATAAGATCAGATCCTTCTGGATCCGGGCGTATTCCAATAAAGTTTTAGGTATAAGGACTCGATTGCTGGCGTCAAGCTGAAGTTCCGTTGCCCCTCTGTTGAAATTGCGGGCAAAAATCCGGTGATCTTTAACAAAAAGGTTCAATTGATTTACATCCCTGCTGACCTCTATCCACTCATTCATAGGGTACATGGTCAGGCAGTTCTCAAAACCCCGGTTGATGACAAATTTCTCCTGCGCTTCCGGCGGGATTTGCTTCTTCAGCCCGGCAGGAAGGATAATACGCCCTTTGTCGTCGATACGGCATTCATATTCACCGTGGAGAATGGTCATAGCAGGGGGAAAATTTGAAGGTGTAAATATATAGGAATCCCCACGATTCCCCACCTTTCCCCACCAAATATTTTGTGAATTGTTAATAACTTTTTTAAAAAAACGAGTAAATAACTCATTATCCGTATCTTAAAAAAGAAAGGAAATTAAGGTTGATAATAAATCAGATGATTATCAATGAATCACTACGATTTTGGTAGTGAATGGGTTGGCAGACTCGTGGGGAGAAAGAGGGGATACAATAAGAAAATAAATGCTTTCAGTGAGATTGGCTACAAAGAGAGAAATTGAATTGGAGGCAAGAAAAACTTTTTGAACTACAGATTGACCCAGGCTGTTGTAAAGTGTTACCTGAAAATACTCAGGATTGAAACGCTGAACGGATTGGATGAATACCTGCTGGTCGGCCGGGTTTGGATATACCACAAATTGCTTTGTTGATGCAGGTCCTTTTTCTTCGATCGCTGTATAAACTACCGGGCTTGTTTTATGACTGAAATAATTCAATCCTCCTGAAAAATTTCCCACGATAAGGTCCATAAAATCCGGATCTTCCAGGTTCGCAACAGTGGCAGCCGTCCGGTAACCAAATGAAGAAGGTATTGGAGATCCGCAGAGAACGGTCAACAGGGAATCCGCTCGTGTAAATGTGCCATTCAGGTTCCCGTCAATATTCGTATAATAATGAACTTTCCCTTCCTCGCAACCAACGATCAGGCCGGTCTTTCCGGAAGGATCCTTGAAAAAGAATGGTGTGCTATACCCGTCATAGGAGATCAATGGATTTGTTACGACTACTTTTCCCAGGCTATCGGTCACATGCGTAAAAACAGGCGAAACTAAAGTCCCGGTATTTTGATAATACACAAGGGTTCCTTTCTGGTTCCCGATCGCAAGGTCCGGCAACCCGTCTTCGTCAAGGTCGAATAACTGAGGCGTACTGAAACTCCCGGCGTCGATCTTCTGATATTGAGTTTGTGCAGGAGCAAAAACCGGTTCATGACCGGAACCGGCAGTATTTTGAAAATAGGTCAGCGATCCGTCAGCATTCCCGATGATCATGTCCAGGTCACCATCTCCATCCAGATCTGCAAAAGTCGGGTAAAATCCGAGACCATGAAGCCTGGAAAGGTCAGCAAAATCATCGGTTACAAGGTGAAAGGATGGATTGTTGGGTTGTCCGGTATTTTTATAATAGGAGATCTTCGATATAAATACAGACTTCAATGATCCCTGGAAATAATAAGAAGAATCATATTCACCGTAATTGCCGATCAGAAGATCCGGTAAACCGTCTCTGTTAACATCTGTAACAACGGGATAAGCATTTGTACCTACATCGATCATTTCATTTTGAAAAAAATGATCAGTCTGAAATTGAAATACCGGGTGATCATTGGTTCCGGTATTTTTATAGAACCAGCAGCTACGCTTGTTTTCAGAAACGTAGAAAGAGGGATCAAAAGGAGAAGCCACCAGGTCGCGGATGCCATCATTATCCATATCTAGGAAAGAACAGGCGGGAAAGGAAAATAGCCGAACAGGATAAGGATTCCCCGGGAATGCGCTGTCCTGGCTGATCATATGCGCAGAATCAATCGTTCCTCCGTTAATCAGGGCGATCAGGTTAGGGAAATCGACATCACCTATGATCAGGTCATTCAACTCGTTGCCGTCAAGGTCAGCTGCCAGGAGGGTTGAACCGGTATGTTTTGGGGATAACCTATTGCATGATAAATCCGGTAATTCCGAATATTTGTAAGGACATTGAATGTTCAGGGTGATTTCGTTTCCTCCTTCACTTTCTTTGAAATCTCCCCAGCACTTATCAGAAAGCCTGTAATCAAGACTGTCGCAGTTTCCGTTTTTTTCCATCGACAGGTTTTTATGGTATTCAATATAAGAACCCAGCCCGAAAAAAGTGAGCAAGTCGAGGTCGCCGTCATGATCAATATCCGAGATGGCAGGATAATCTACGGGAGTAAGCAGGATGCCCACTTTCCCGGTATAAAAATAGGAGGTCAACAGGTTGGTAATGAGTTCAAATTTGAGTGAGGTATCGCTGATGTTCTTGAAAACCCTGACTCCGCCAAGGGAATAAGTGAAAATGTCCTGTTTGCCATCGCAATTGTAATCTGCAAAGATAACCCAGTCATGAAGATCAGGAAACAGGGAAGAAAGTTCGGGATGATAGGAATACTTGATTTCTCCTGTTGAGCCTTCATTTATAAATGGAAGGATCCGGTTTCCGAAGCGGTCAAAGATCACCAGATCGGGTTTCCCGTCAAGGTTGATATCGATCGCCCCGAACTGGCATGAATTCATACCTCCGGCCCATGGAAACTGCAGAGGAACTTCAGAGATGTTTTGTGCGGTAATGGCAATAGAAAACCCGCAGATCAGTAACCAGGATAAAAAACAATATGCTGTATGTTGAGATTTGTAACTACTGGAATTTGTCTGTGATCCGGATCTGCCCATCAGACAAAAGTATTCAAACTTTATTTATCTTTGAAACAAATAAACAAACGCCATGTCAAGGATTTTAGTGATCGATGATGAAAAAAGTATCCGCAATACGTTACGTGAAATCTTGAAATATGAAAAGTATGAAGTAGATGATGCGGCGGATGGCCCGGATGGGTTGAAACTTCTGGAATCAAACAAATACAGTGCAATCCTCTGTGATATCAAAATGCCGAAAATGGATGGCATCGAAGTGTTAGAGAAAATTCTCCTGGTGACGGATACGCCGGTCATCATGATCTCAGGGCATGGAACAATTGACACTGCTGTCGAAGCAATAAAGAAAGGGGCATTTGATTATATTTCCAAACCACTGGATTTAAACCGGCTCCTGATTACGATCCGGAATGCAATGGATAAATCGATCCTGGTGGATGAGACAAAGATCCTGAAAAAGAAGATCAACGGGGTTCATGAAATGATCGGTGAGTCGGAAGAAATGCTTAAGGTTAAAGACCTCATTGCCAAAGTAGCTTCAACCGATGCCCGTGTTCTGATCACCGGCGAGAGTGGAACCGGAAAGGAACTTGTTGCGCGGTGGCTGCATGCACTGAGCAACCGTTCAGAAAATCCGTTCATTGAAGTGAATTGTGCCGCCATCCCTTCCGAGCTTATCGAGAGCAACCTTTTTGGGCATGAAAAAGGCTCTTTTACTTCTGCCATCAAGCAACGGAAAGGAGATTTTGAGCTGGCCAATGGTGGTACCTTGTTCCTGGATGAGATCGGTGACATGAGTCTTTCGGCCCAGGCGAAGGTTCTACGGGCTTTGCAAGAAAACAAGATTACACGCGTTGGGGGAGAGAAGGAGATTCCGGTTGATGTCAGGGTGATTGCTGCAACAAACAAAAACATCAAGGAAGAACTGGAGAATAAAAATTTTCGTGAGGATCTCTACCACCGATTGAGTGTGATACTGATTGATGTGCCTCCCCTTTCTAAACGATTGGACGATATTCCCCTGTTGACAAAACAATTTATTTCCGAGATCTGTGAACACCAGGGAAAAGCCCCGCTGGAGGTTATGGAGGATGCCTTCGATGCTTTGAAAAAAATCAAATGGACCGGTAATATCCGTGAGTTGCGGAATGTTGTCGAAAGGTTGGTGATCCTGTGTGATGGAAGAATCACGGAGGAAGATGTTAAAAAATATTCAATGCCGTTGTACTAGCGGAAAAGAAAAGAATAATACTCAATATTGTTTAGTTAAATGCCACTTTAAAATCATTTATCCATGAAACTCCGAAAAAATGTTGCTGTCAGTGAAGCCGGATTGTTGTTTAACCCTGTAACCGGTGAATCCTACTCAGTGAACCCCATTGGTGTTGAGATTATCAATCTCCTGCGGGAGGAGAAAAGCCCGGAGGACATCAGTAAATTCATATTGGGGAAATTTGCAACGGATAAAGCCACATTTGAGAAAGACTATCACGATTTCATCGGTATCCTTGAACACCACAACCTCTTAGACAGCCATGAAGAAACGAAAGCTTAAAATTGCCGTCACTGGGTTGAATGCGATTGACAGTCCGGGTCCCGGGATTTCGGTAATCAGGGCCCTGAGGGAGGCGGCATCGTTTGATGTCAGGATCATAGGACTGTCATACGAATCGCTTGAGCCGGGCATTTACATGCACGACCTGGTGGACCGTACATACTCGATTCCTTATCCTACGGCTGGAATCGACACCCTTCTGGCTCGCCTGGAATATATCCATGAAAAGGAGAAACTGGATGTGATCATCCCCAACTTTGATGCGGAACTTTACCCGTTTATCAAACTGGAGACGAAACTCAAGGCCATGGGCATTCATATGTTTCTTCCAACCCTGCACCAGTTCGAGGAACGGCAGAAGGTAAACCTCAACGAATTCGGGAAGAAGTATAACATCAATGTCCCCAGGAGCAAAGTTATTCATGACCTCAGCATGGTATACAGTCTCCAGTCGGAATTTTCATTCCCGATGATCGTGAAAGGAAAATTTTACGATGCCTCTATTGCATACAGCATCGAACAGGTGAAAAGCTATTATAATAAAATCAGCGCCAAATGGGGGCTTCCCATCATCATCCAGGAATTTATCCATGGTACGGAATTCAACGTAACCGGCCTGGGCGATGGTAAAGGCAATACCATTGCGGCTGTTCCGATGCGCAAGCAATACATCACTGAAAAAGGAAAGGCCTGGGGAGGCATTTCGATTTCTGACGAGGAAATGCTGGATATGACGCGCAAATTCCTGCGCACAACAAAATGGCGTGGTGGATTTGAACTTGAACTGATGAAAAATAAGGATGGCGAACTTTACATGTTGGAGATCAATCCGCGCCTGCCTGCATGGATCTACCTTGCTGTCGGTGTCGGACAAAACATTCCCGAAGCATTGGTCAAGCTGGCCATGGGTGAAAAGGTAAAACCCTTTACAAAGTATACTGTGGGAAAGATGTTCGTGCGTTATTCATGGGATATGATTGTTGACAGGGAAGAGTTTGAGCAGATCTCAATCTATGGAGAACTATAATAACTAGCGAAGCCTGCCTGCCGGTAGGCAGGTAGCGAAAATAAAAATACTTTATGACTCTGTGACTTTGTCACTTTTTTAATAAAATATTATCTATGAGTAAAACAAGATACGAACGTCCGGTGATTAAGAAACTTGAAACCGGAATGCCGAATAAATTCGGGACGAGAACAGAATATGAACCGATGACGCACATCGATGGGGTAGCGGTAAAGGACCTGATCAAAGAGTTTGGTTCGCCTCTGTTCGTCATTTCTGAGAAAACCATCCGCGATACGGTGAAAAAAGCCAAAAAAGCTTTTGGAACGCGCTATCCCAAGGTTCAGTTTGCCTGGTCGTACAAGACTAATTACCTGAATGCAATTTGCAATATTTTCCACCAGGAAGATTCCTGGGCAGAAGTGGTCTCGGGTTTTGAATACGACAAAGCCATTAACCTGGGAGTGGATGGCCGGAAGATCATCTTTAACGGTCCGGATAAAAGCGAACAGGATCTTACAAAGGCTATAACCAATGATTCTCTGATCCACATCGACCACCTCGATGAATTATATTCTATCAGAGAATTAGCCGATAAACTGAAGAAGCGTCCGAGAGTGGCAATCAGGGTGAACATGGATACGGGTGTATATCCTATGTGGGACCGATTCGGTTTTAACTATGAAAACGGTCAGGCGTGGGATGCCATCAACAAGATCATGCATTCGGAAAAGATGGAACTGGTCGGACTTCATTGCCACATTGGTACTTTCATGCTTTCGCCATTTGCTTATGGCACTGCGGCATCTAAGCTGTCTGAACTGGCGCTTGCCGTTGAACAGAAATTCAAACATGAAATAAAATACATCGACATGGGGGGCGGATTTGCTTCGAAGAATACATTGAAAGGTTCCTATCTTCCGGGAACCGATACCAATCCCACCTTTGACGACTTCGCGGAAGCCATTTCCACAGTGCTTCTTAACAGTAATTTCAAAAAAGATAAATTGCCATTGCTCATCCTCGAAACCGGCCGCGCCCTTGTTGATGAGGCAGGTTATTTGCTTGGGTCAGTGATCTCAAACAAGCGTTCCAGTACCGGCCGCCGCAACACCATAATCGATGTCGGGGTAAATATCCTCTTTACATCCTTCTGGTACGATCACAAAATCACCCCGGCACAGCCGTTCACCCATTATTCAGAAGATACCTGCCTATACGGACCGCTCTGCATGAACATCGATGTGATCCGCGAAAGCGCCAACCTGCCGTTGCTCAATATGGGAGACCATATAGTGATCCACAATGTGGGTGCATACAATATGACCCAGTGGATGCAGTTTATAACTTTGCGGCCCAACGTGGTGCTTATCGACCTGGATGAAAAACCGCATCTGATCCGGATTAAGGAATCACTGGAAAATATGAACAGCATGGAACGGGTGCCTTCACATTTAACTTTTGACCGTTGAGTTTTAAAAAAACAACATATCTCTTTCCCTCCTTCCTTTCCAGTGTAGTGAATAGCTATACACAGATTTTCTTTTCGAACAGCAAGATTTTCGCATTGATCCTGATGGTGGTATCGTTTTTCGACTTCTGGGCAGGTTTGAGTGGATTTATTGCAATTGTTGTATCGAATGCAATGGCTTATCTCATCGGGTTCAACCGGATGAACATAAAGAATGGATATTACGGATTCAATAGCTTGCTGGTAGGATTGGCACTTGGAGTTTACTATCAACCCGGACCGGAATTTTTCATTGTGCTCGCATTTTCTTCGATGCTTACCCTTTTTCTAACCTTGATGGTTGAGGGGGTAGTAGGAAAATACGGATTGCCCTTCCTGAGCCTTTCGTTTTTACTTGCAACCTGGCTGGTAAGCCTTGCCACCCGGCAATTTACCGCATTGCATGTCAGTGAACGGGGTATTTTCATGACCAATGAGATGTTTGCATTGGGTGGGAACCGGATGGTAGAATCTTACAACTGGCTGGCAAATTTGAGGATCTATGGATCTGTCCGGCTTTATTTCACTTCGCTGGGCGCCATTTTTTTTCAATATCATCTCTTTGCAGGGATTCTTGTTGCGATAGGGCTTCTCATCTATTCACGAATTGCATTTATCCTGTCCCTGGTAGGTTTCTTTTCAGCCTATGCCTATTATATCTTTATCGGGGCCGACATTCAGGAACTCACATCCAGCTTCATCGGCTTTAATTTTATCCTCACTTCGATTGCCATTGGCGGGTTTTTCATCATCCCTTCACGATGGTCGTTTTTATGGGTGATCCTTCTTACACCCCTTATTTCAATCATTCTCACGAGCACCAATGTGATATTTTCAATTTTCCAGCTATCGGTTTATTCATTGCCTTTCAACATTGTAGTGCTGATTTTTCTTTATTCCCTGAAGTTCCGTGAACGGTTTTATGATAAACCCCAATTGGTGGCTTACCAGCAATTTTCTCCTGAGAAAAACCTTTATTCACATGTGAACTACAAAACCCGTTTTGGTAAATCACTCATTTTCCCCTTTGTCTTACCTTTCTGGGGTGAATGGAAAGTGACCCAGGGCCATAATGGGAAGTTCACGCACCAAGGCGACTGGCGTCATGCGTGGGATTTTGAAGTGACAGATGAGGAGGGGCTTACCTATTCCGGAGATGGAAACAACTGTGAGAATTATTATGCCTACAACAAACCGGTAATTGCACCTGCAGATGGCCATGTGGAAGAGATTGTTGATGAAGTGGAGGAAAATGAAATCGGCAAGGTAGACCTGGAACATAATTGGGGAAACACCATTATCCTTCGCCATACAGACCAACTCTATTCAAAGTTGTCGCATCTGAAAAAAAAGAGCTTTAAAGTGGCAGTGGGAGATACTGTGAAGAAAGGACAGGTTCTTGCCAACTGCGGGAATTCTGGCCGTTCGCCGGTGCCACACGTTCATTTTCAAATCCAGGGAACACCCTATATTGGATCCAAAACGCTTGATTATCCCATCAACCATTATATTCTTCATAAAGCAGGAATTTTCGAATTGAAATCTTACATTTCTCCTGAAAACAATGCACTGGTTTCGAATATCAGTAAAAATAGTTCTCTTGAAAAGGCATTTCATTTTATCCCGGGACAAAAATTCAAGCTCAATGTAACCCAACCGGGGGAGAAGGATTACCAGGTAGATTGGGAGGTTCAGATTGACGCAGTGAACAATATGTTTATTTTTTGCGAAAAGAGCAAATCACGTGCTTATTTCCGTAACGATGACGATATTCATTACTTCACCAATTTTGAGGGGAACAAGTCATCGCTTCTCTTTAAATTTTTCCTGGGTGCCTACAAAATCATGCTGGGTTATTACAACAACCTGCTGGTAAAAGACCAGTTCCCGGTAAACATGTTTAATAACTGGATAGTTAACCTGGGGCAGGATTTTATTGCGCCATTCTGGATTTTTTCACATTCGGAATACAGTCTCAAATACCTGGGCATGGATGATGCACTGATGCAGACCAAATTCCGTTTACGGTCGATGGTATGTGCAAAGGTCGGGAACCGTGAAATAAAAAAAATGGAGTGTGAATTGTTTATAGGTCCTCACGGACTCGAACTGTTTGTCATCAACGAAAATGAAAAAATAACAACAGTTAACCTGGTGAGTGGCCGATGAAAAGCTGTTTTGTTCTTTTTTTGGTTTTTTTTCTATTGTTGATTTTATCGTCAAAGGCAGGAACAAAACTCGATTTCAAAACAGTAGATATGCTTACATACCGTTTTTTTGAAGAAAAGAAATGGGACAGCGTGATAGTGGTCGGCAAGCAAGCCTTGCACCAGGATATCGATTATTACTACCTGCGGGTAAGGCTGGGCATTGCTTACTTTGAAAAGCAGGAATACATTCCGGCAACAGTGCATCTGAGGAAAGCAAGACAGTTTAATTCAGGAGATCCGATGGTTTCAGATTATCTATACCGGGCATATGTTTATACGAACCGGAATGAAGAGGCGCATATCCTTAAGGAAACCTTCCCTGTGGAGGACAGGGAAACAACCGGTTCAAAAAGCGGTTTTTTGGAACTGGTGCATTTTGAAAGCGGTTATACACTCAGCAGTGACAATGCCCCGAAAAATCTTTCCACGCTCATGGGTCACGATAGCATTTATGGAGAACAGGATCTTTATGGCAATAACTTTTATACTGATCTCAATGTTAAGGTGAAGATTTCAAACCGGGTAAGTATTTCGATGACGTATAACTACCTCAATTTCACTAAGACGAAATACATTCAATTTGGCAAAAGGGAGGATAATTTGAATAGTATAACCGATACCATCTTTGGTAAAAATTATAATTATACATTTCCCTGGGTTATTTATGATACCAGTTTCAGGTACCATATCAGTCAGAACGAAGTACATATTGGCGCAACAATAACCCTTCCGGATGGATTTAAGATCATGCCGGCCATCCATTGGGTACATGTCAGCTACCCCATGATCAACTCAAGATTCCATATGGATTCCATCCAGGATACGGCATTTTATACTAGCATTGACAATGTATATCATACATTCCCTTTTGCACGTGCAAGTTATTCATATGAACAGAAAGATACCGCGTTCAACAATTGGGTGGCTTCACTCACGATAACCAAAGATCTTGGCATTTTCAATATTGGTCTATCCGGAAGCTGGTCGAACCTGAATAACAAAAAACAGATCCAGGCTGGGCTTATACTGACCTATTACCCGCTTGGGAACCTCAATTTTTACGGAACCAACACCGTCACCGGATTTTTCCAGGGGAAAGATACTAGGCTGCTGTTAAGCCAGGTTATAGGGGCAAAAGTCGCACCCTGGTTATGGCTCGAAGGAAACTTTTATTACGGGGATTATACCAATGGCAACATTTTCAATAGTTCAATCATATATAACAACAGCGACATCATTGATTACCGTGCTGGCGTCAACCTGGTCTTTGTTATAAATAAACACATTCAACTGTCACTCATTTACCAGTATTTCCGTAAGGAAAACCAGCAATTGTACTACGTTAAAACCATTAATCCAGACACACACCTTCCCATTGAAACACTAAAAACAGAGAATAATCCATATAACACTAATACTTTAATAGGAGGAATCACATGGAAACTGTAATAATTAAAAATTACGAATTACGAATTACGAAGGTTTCGCTACTTCGCTATTTCGCTACTTCACTATTTCTCTTCATCACCCTCGGCCTCTTCTCCCAAAACTATACAGTGATGCATGAGGCATTCGGAAAAAGTTATGAGTTTGAATCGAAGGGAAATTATTCGGAAGCAATTTCCGTTTTAAAGAAGGTATACCAGGAAGATTCATACGAAATCAACCTGCGCCTGGGATGGGTGACCTACCTTGCTGGTCAGTTTACCGAATCGTCGGCTTATTATCAGGAAACTATGAAGCTGAAACCCTATTCCATTGAGGCAAAATTCGGGTTTGTCTATCCGGCTTCCGCCTTGGGAAACTGGGACCAGGTCATAACCCAGTACAATGAAATTCTGGCAATTGACCCGCAGAATACACTTGCCAATTATCGCATGGGATCAATTTATTACGGGAGAAAGGATTATGCAAAAGCGGAAAAATACCTGGAAAAGGTGGTAAACCTCTATCCGTTTGATTATGATAGCCTGGTTCTCTATGCCTGGACAAACCTAAAACTGGGGAAAATGCGGGAAGCGCAGGTGCTCTTCAACAAAGTGCTGCTGAACAGGCCAAAGGATTCCTCTGCGCTTGAAGGGCTTTCTCTTATTAAATAAGGGATTTCACCATTTTAGATCTTGTCATTCTGCCATCTAATCCTTTAAGCATCGGACACTGAATGCATTCGCCCTGCTTGCAGGATAAAGCGCTACACTGGGATCATAATCATTCATCACATGCGCCCAGGATTTGGTGGAAGTATATGCCGTTGAAGACCAAAAGAAGGTGGCGAAACCGTCATAGCTCCAGGAGATGTTGAACAACCTGGTACCTGCTAATAATGCATTGTACCCGGAATATCCGGAATATTTCAAAGGGCTTCCTGCAAAGCCATTGTTTGTCCAGTTGACAAATAATATATTCCAGTCATTTTCTGTCGGCACATGCCATCCCGGGGGGCACAATCCCTGGTTCGACACAGAAAAATCGTACTGCATCAATTCATCCCATTGATAGAACACGGATCCGGTGGTGCAGCGCACAGGGATATCGTTGTAACAGTACTTTTCAACTATGCAATTGTCCCTTTGAGTTGATGATCCTGCTATCTGTGACCCATAGTTCAGGTTGGCAGCCATCCAGCACTGGGTGCCGATCTGAACGGTAGGATAAACCTTGTTGTCCCTGATATCGGTGATCGGGCTTCCACAATTGACAATTGAAAATGGATAATTGATAATATTGGCATGGGCAAGGGTGCTGCAGAGTGCTGCATTGGTGTAGGTATACGTGATTGAGTGTGTGCCTATGCCTGCGAGTGATGGGGTAAAAACGCCGGTTAAGGAATTGACTCCTGGTCCCGAGTAGGTTCCCCCCAATGGAATTCCACCTTTGAGCATAAAGGGTTTGGCATTGATGGTTGTAACCGTATCAAAACAAGGGTTAAAAGTAACAATAGGATTACTGTTAACCGACATGGTGATTGCATTGCTGGTGGCAGGATTACCACTGGTACAGGTGAGGTTGGAAGTCAGCAAACAGGAGATCAAATCGTTATTTGATGGATTATAAGTGTATGCCGGGTTATTGGTACCAACATTGATCCCGTTGACTTTCCATTGATAGGATGGAGAGCTGCCACCATTTGCAGGTATTGCAGTGAAAGTAACTGCGATACCCGCACAAACCGGGTTATCCGATGCAGCAAGTGAAACACTGACCGGCAGGTTGGGATTGACAATCATCTGAAGCTGGATGCTGGATGCTGGATTGCTGGATGTACAAGATTCTGACGAAGTAAGTACACAGGATACCAGGTCCCCGTTTGCCGGAATATAGGTGAAGTTTGGAATATTGGTTCCGACATTTATTGAGTTAACCTGCCATTGGTATGCAGGCAATATTCCTCCGTTTACAGGATTTGCAGTGAATGAAACAGAAGTTCCGGAACAAACCGGATTTGCATCAGCAGATATGGAAATGGTGACAGGCAGATTGGGGTTAATTGTCATTACCACTATATTGCTTGTTGCCGGGTTACCGGAAGTACAAGTCAGGTCAGAAGTCAGAACACAGGAAACCGCGTCATTATTGGATGGCGCGTACGTGAATGCAGGTGAATCTGGGCCGATATTGATACCATTCACTTTCCACTGGCAGGTTGGTAAAGCCCCTCCATTGACCGGTGCTGCTGTAAATGTCACTGGTGTGCCGGCACAAACGGGATTGGCTGATTCTGCAACTGAAACACTGACCGGCAAATTAGGATTGACGGTCATTATCACGGTTGTGCTTGTGGCAGGATTCCCTGTTGTACATGATAAGTCAGAAGAGATCATACAGGAAACAGCATCATTATTGGATGGTGTGTATGTAAACAATGGTGAATTTGATCCTTGATTAACTCCATTGACTTTCCATTGGTAAGTTGGTAGAGTCCCTCCGTTAACAGGTGTCGCAGTAATTGTAATAGGAGAGCCGGCACATACCGGGTTTGCATCGGGTGAAATTGTCACACTAACCGGCAGATTTACATTGACCGTCATGTTGACCTGGTTGGAGGTTGCGGGATTATTGGCGATGCAAAGCGTTTCGGAAGAATTAAGTATACAGATGACTTGATCATTTTCGGCCGGAGTGAAAGTATATATGGGGTTGTTTGTGCCGACATTGATGCCATTTACCTGCCATTGGTAAGTTGGAGAGGTTCCTTCATTTTGTGGGGTCGCCGTAAATGTAACAGTTGATCCTGAACAGACCGGATTGGCCGAAGGAGATATCGATATATTGACAATATTAACCGGGTTAACAATCATTATAATGGCATTGGATAATGCTGGATTATTGGAGATGCATGTGATATTGGATGAAGTTAAAACACAAGCGACAATATCTCCGTTCAGCGGAACATAGGTATAAACAGGAAAATCGGAACCGGCATTGAGTCCATTCACCTTCCATTGGTAAGAAGGATTTATCCCGCCATTGGTCGGTGTGGCTGTGAAAGTTACCATAGTTCCTACGCAAATGTTATTGGAAGAAGAAACAATGGATATATTTACAGTACTAATTGGAATTACCGTTACAATATATGCTACTGTATTTCCAACACAACTCCCCAATACTGGCGTAATAAAATAGGTTACAGTTTCATTGACTGTATTTGAATTTGTGAGCACCTGGTTGATCGTATTTCCTATACCAGATGAATAACCGGCAACAAAGCCTGAGGAACCGGTAGCTGTCCACGAAAATGTTGTAATTGGAACATTTGAAGTTAAAATAATATTTGTTGAATTGCCTGAACAGATCGATTTTGCCAGGGGGAAATTCGTGACAACTGGAGTTGTAATGGTTAACAACTGGACTGTATCCATAACCTGGCACCCGCTTGTATTTGTGACAGTAACCTTATATATACCAACCAGACCCGTTGTGAAAGTCTGTGATGTTCCAACTGTTAAACCGGAACCGAGGTCTATCCACAGATAAGTGCAACCCGCACATGCGCCCGCATCGAAGATAACGGTTTGTCCCTGGCAAACGGTTGTATCCGGTCCAAGGTTTACGGGTGTAACTGAATATAACGACACGTTCACCTCATCGTTTGCTGTGCAGCCGGTTTTTGTAACGGTTACGGAGTAGGTCCCGGCGACTGATACGATGATCGTTCTGATAGTTGCCCCGGTCGACCAGAGGTAGGTTGTATATCCTGCGCCGGCATCAAGAGTGGTATAGGTTCCCGGGCAGATGCTCCTGTCGGGTCCCAGATTTACAATAGGCACAGCTCCGATAATGATGGTCTTGCAAAGACTCACTTGGTCTGGCAGCCCCTCGTTAACTAATAATCTTACATTATAGGTTCCGGGCTGGTTATATGAGAATGGTGGTGGGTTGAACAAAGTGGAAGACGGAACCGATGCATTGGCGCAAGGGGGGAAAGTCAAACGGGTAAGTGTATTCGATCCCCTGTTAGTTATATAAGCAAAAAGAGTATCATTTTGACGGAAGATCTCAGAAAAGCTGTGAGGCAGATTGAGATTACCAATGTTCCCTAAAACCTGACCTGTGACAGTACCTGTAACCCCTCCTGTAAAAATCAATTTGCCCAGTTGCCCGTTCGTAAGATATTTTGTAAAGTAGCCGCTTGTTAAATCACAATCACGAACTATTGAGAGTCCCCCTCCAGACAAAACACCACCGGGGTTACCTAAATTTTCTCCGGTTGGAACATTCAGAAGTGAATTACCAAATGTCAACCGGGATATACTAGCGTTGCCATTTATCATTAACGCATACCATAATAGGTTTTCCTTAACAATACATAAAGGACCTGGATTGATCAAAACTCCTAAATCTCCAAAGTCTGTTATTGTTGGGATGTTAGTTAAGCTGTTTCCAAAATTGAATCTGACAAATTTATCTCCCGTAGAACAGTTTGCAAATGCCATCCATGTTGTACCTTCTTTCATTACAACCAATCCATGTAACATAATTAACCCGCTAAATGGACCCAGATCAATGGCTGTTGGAGTATTCGCTAAAGAAACGCCAAAATCCAACCTGACCAATGTAGTGTTGTTACAAACAAATCCATACCAGTTTCCATTATCCTTTTTTACTTGAATCCCTTCAATGGAAGTACCAAGTATACCACTAAAAGTTCCGAAATTAGTCCAGCTTATCGGATTATGATTAAATGTCGTCCCATGGTAATATCGGATTATTCCAGCCTGTTGACAACTTATAAAGGAATAACAATTGTTTCCATCCTGAACAAGTGTCATATATGTTGGAACACTAAGCAAACCTCCTGCATTTCCAATATTTACCCCTGTTGGATCATTGGTTGTATTTCCGGAACAAAAATTCCAATAAAAAGTTGATCCTCCGGTTGTCAGGTTTGTAATAGTTATCTGAGCGCCGATACAGCTGGAGTCGGGTAAAGTGAAATCCACGACCGGTTGGCCAGAAATTTTTAATTGAACCCCCAGAAGAATTGTAATAATATATAAAGATGAAATTGCTGTTTTCATTCGGTTTCGAGGAAGGGGAGATTGTTTTAACCTTAAAACAAGCCTAACAAAAATACAAATTATTTTAGAATTAAATCAAAAATAACCAATTATTCTTGGGATTCAAAGAGAAAAGGCTTTCTCAAACTTATGAGAAAGCCTTTGATTTTGTGGAGTTGGAGGGAGTCGAACCCTCGTCCAAACAAGCAGCAAAATTGTTTTCTACACGCTTAGTTTCCGTTTGGTTGTCGGGAACAGACCGGCCGAAAACGGGCCTATCTGTAACTTAGTTCCTTATTTTTCATCCGGCCATCAGAACCCTGGAAGGACAATCTCAACATTTGCGATGCCTCATCCGGAACACCGTTGAGAGAGGTTTTCCGGGAGACAAGAGGCACTTAATTTCTAAAATTAAGCAGCCAGTCTGTAAGAATAATTGTCGCCATTTATTGGCTGTGGGAATTGACTTTTTACGGGACCTGTTCCCAACGCCCGGCATGCTTGCAATTCCACTTCCTTGCTGTCAAATCCGGTCAACCCCAGAATTTTTCTGAACAGGAAGCTGTATGCAAAGATACGAAAATATCGGGGAATCAGAAAACCAGAAGGTTGCTGACGAAGGCAGATACATCATATTCTGTGTTGAATACCTTGTACAATTCGCCAATGATCGGGAATTCCTGCCTTATATCAAGGATCTTTGATATTTCCTCATAGAATACATTCACTGCCACCTTTCCTTCCAGTACGAGTTCATGTGAAACATGTTCGGTAAAGAACCCCTTTCCGATAAGCAGGCCAAGGGTCCTGTTACGACTGAGGTCATTCAATGCGGTAAGGGTGAAATCACCGTATCCGCAATATTTAAAAATGGTCTCTTCTTTCCCGTTGAAATGAAGAAGGATCTTCCGCATTTCATTGAAAGCCTTTGTCAGGACAAGAAAACGTATGTTCGGCGAATTAAAATGGGCATCTACAATCCCAAGGCAGATGGCATAAATGTTTTTCAGGATACTTAACAATTCAACGCCTTCGATGTCATCTGAACGGTCGATGAAAATGGATGTTCCATTGAATACTGCGCTGAGACCGTCACCAACAATTGGATCCAAACAGCCAATGGTAAAACCGGTAGGAACCCTGTTTATAATCTCCCGGGCAAAACTGGGCCCTTTCATTGAGCACAAAGGATTGGGAAAAGTTTCTTTCAGGCAATAAATGATGGTTTTGTGTTCCGACCCAAAACCTTTCGCCAGGTTAACCAGGGTTGCTGTAACAGGAATGTGCGAACGGATGCTTGCCATATAATCCATTAATACTACTGAAGGAATGGCCAGAAAGATGATGTCAGAACCTTTGATCTGTTCTGTTTCCGTTGTAGCTTTTAAGGATGGATGGAGATGAAGGGTGGGAAAATATTTAGTGTTAATCCCTATCGAATTTATTGAATTTACAACCTGTTCCTCAATGGATAAAAGTTTTATCCTGTGTAATCCCGTTTCAGCAATAATATTACCCAACGCAGTGCCGATCGTCCCTGCACCGATAATTGAAATATTCAGATGGTTTTTTGTCATAAGGAATTCTTCAGATTCTGGAGGCATTACCTTTCCGATGGTAAAATTATAGAAAAACTAGCACCCTTTGTTCCATCTATTTTTATTTCTCCCTCCAGTTGCCGAGTAAGAAGATGAATGATCTGGCTGCCCATGGAAGTCCTTTGTGATAAGTCAAAATCCGACGGTAATCCTATGCCATCATCTCTCACGGTAAGGCACCTCATCTCAACAGTGGATTTTTTTCTCCGGGGAACTTTTTTATAAGTCACCCAGATATTTCCTTCTTTATTGTCAGGGAAAGCATATTTATAGGCATTTGTCAATAATTCATTAACGATCAATCCAAGAGGAAGTGTAATCTCAACATCCACGATTTCGTCATAAAAATCCTGGTGAACCTCAACCCTTTTGGTGGAAAATGCAGAGGAAACGATCCCCACAAGTTTCGATAAATATTCTCCAATGGGCAAAACTTCGATGTTCTGGCTTTTATAAAGTTGCTCGTGAACGAGGGCCATTGCCCGGACACGAAATTGAAGATCCGAAAAAATATCCAATGTCTTGAGATCGGTAAATTCACTTTTTTGCATATTCACAAGGCTTGTCAGAATGGCAAGATTATTCTTTACTCGGTGGTGGACCTCCTTGATAAGTAATTCTTTTTGCCTTGCTACTTCCATCAGCGCCTCCTCCTGATCGATCTGGCTGGAAACATCTCTTGTTATCGAAAGCATCGCTTTCAGTTTGCCGGTAGATGAGTCAAAAATCGGGTTAATGTTACTTTCAACCCAGAAGGCTGAACCATCCTTCTTTATGGCTTGATAAACAAACCTCGTCGGGTCACGGTAATCCATCATGCTATCAAATTCAAGGCTAAAAGATTTCCTTGAATCCTGGTGGATAAGATCACGATAATCCTCCAAACTCAGCAATTCTTCGGGTGAATATCCTAAGAAAAATTCGCTGGAAGGAGATATGTATAAACATTTAAAATTACTATCCATCAGGGTTATCAAGTCCGCTGAATGATCTGCTAAAAAACGGTACTCCTGTTCTCTTTTGCTCAATTCTTCATTCTGAATGACATGTTCCTTGATCTCATCATGCAATTGATCATTTATATCTTCAACAATTTTTTTTGCTTTTTTATTTTTAATCAGTAACTGCTGAATGTAAACGGCAATGGCAATCATAAGGAGAGAAAGGGAGATAAATAACAACACCAGGAGACTTCGGTTTCTCATCTCGAGTTTCTGGATGGCATTCTCAGCTCTGAGTTTTTCCGCCTGCTTCTCTTTTTCATTGATAATCCGGTTGCTTTCCATCAATGTAACCTGATCTTTACTTTTTTCATTTTCAACAATATCTTGTGCGCTGTTATATACCTGTAAAGCATATAAAGCATTTTTCCAATCCTTTTTTGCAAGATACAGTTCATATAAATATTTATACCCTGCTTCTCTTAAGAAATTTACTTCCAATAAATTAGCATTCTTCAATCCGGCCTCAAGGTAGTAGAGTGAAGAGTCATAATTCCCAATTCTTAGATATACATGCCCGATATTCAATAATGAGCTGATTACTAGTAATTGCCGGTTTTCTTTTATTCTGATAGCTAAGGCAATTTTATTATAATATAGGGCATTGTCCAGATCATTTTTCTTTTCATAGGTATGGGCCATTATTGAATAGATTGTTCCATTTTGGTTCCCCAGATCCTTTGGATTTTCTTTAATAGCTTCCCGGTAATAATATAAAGCAATATCATATCGTTTTGTTGACAGGTAAAGGTTCCCAATTGATTTCATTACCCATATTTGTTGATAAAGCTTTGCCAGTTTAGGTTTTAAAAAAAGTGCATAAAAGTATAATCTGAAAGCTTCATTCGTATCTCCTTGTTCATACATTAATTGGCCCAAGGTAATATAAAATCCCGCTAATTCTTTCGTGATATTATGTTTTGTTGCAAAGACCATTCTTTTCAGCAAATATTCAGTGGCCCGATCTCTCCTTCCCAAATCCATAAAAAGCACCATCATTCCTTTATAAACTTCATCCTTTATAAACTCATCTTTATTTGCTTCAGCATAATTTAATGACGCCATAAAATACTCAAGCGCCTCAAGATAGGTCTTCTTCTTATAATAATGAAAGCCCAGGTTTATATTAGCATAAGCTTCACCCTTCTTATAATTGACAAGTTTTGATAGTCTCAGCGCTTTCATTGCCAGATCAAAGGAAAGCTCTTGAGTTGAATCTATGTATTTTGTGGAAAGCCCGTTTAATGCATCAATTTCAACCCTGACTTTTACCGGAAGTTGACTCTGGTCATTAGA
>JADGPR010000089.1 GCA_017882335.1 Bacteroidales bacterium
GTAGAATAGTTAATTCTGTCAAAAAAACGGGGAAAGTTGAACAATACTTGAACAAACTGGAAATAAAAAACATCTAAATGGTTATATTTAAACTATTTAGATGTTTAAAATTGTGGGAGTTACTGGATTCGAACCAGTGACCCTCTGCTTGTAAGGCAGATGCTCTGAACCAACTGAGCTAAACTCCCAAATTGCGGGTGCAAAGGTAGAAATTATTTCTTTCCAACAAAATCGAAATACTTTGAAGAATTTGAAACCAAAGCCCAGGCTTATCAAATCCAGTGTTTGCATCGGCACTGGAATGGAATAGTATCAAACCAAATAGAACTATTTAACACAACTCTCTAATCTGAGATTTCGGATTCTTCTCAATTCACAAAAGAAATATCAGGCCCCTACCGCATCATCATTGATGATTTTGCTAAAGAAACAAAGACAAAAGCACCTTAAATAATCTCAGTTTCGAAAGGTTTATTTAAATTTGATTAAATTGTATTAAATTTACTCTCACAAGAATTAATACCCCAATCTATATACTCATGAAGAAAAAAACAAATTCCCGGAAGCTGATCAAAAAACTTATACCGAAAGCAGGATTGGCATTAAAGAATGAATTTTATCTTGAAACATCCTGGATTATCTCCACTATCATCGAAACACGACTCAAAAGTATTATAACCCGTGTAGAAGGGAAAAATCCCGGAACCGGGTATAATCTCGACAGGTGTGTAAAACGAGTTAAATATCTCATTGTTAAGGGCGATCACCTCATTCTTTCCAAGGAAATAGGGTTGCTTCTGGTCGATGCAATCCGGGTTTGGAAGAATTCCAGGAATAAAATACTAAAAGACATGAGCGAAAAGCACATTTCAAGGCAGAGATTTGCAGCGCTGGCACAAGAGGGAATTGTTCTTATGCAGGAAATGAATGGATCATATAAGAAATTCAAATCAGGGTGGGTCAAATCGATCACCCCGGCAACAGCCCAGCAAAAAATGAAGACGGAAAACCATGAACAGGTCTGAAACAGGTGAGTTTCTCTATAGGTATTTCCGAAAACTCACCGCTTCTTTTCAATCCAGCCTTTATAAAGCAGCGATCACCTGCGATATTGAAGATATTCACAAAGCGCGGGTGGATATAAAGAAGATGAATGCCCTGTTCATCCTGTTCGACATTGTTGTGCCTGGTTTTTCCTCGGAAACAGGAGCTCATCAATTATTCAAAGATATCTTCAATAAGGCCGGGATTATTCGTGAGATCCAGTTGATCCTTCTTTTCCTTGAAAAGAAAAACGATCCGGACCCGGTTCTGTTTGAATTTAATGAGTGGCTTCTGAAAAAGAACCAAATTCAAATCCGGCAATACCTTAAGTCTGTAACCAACTTCGACAGACATAAACTAAAGGATTTGACCAGATCTGTAAAGAAGCTTTTTAACCGGGTGAGCAAGAAACAACTTGTTATCAATTCATGGGAGATGATTGACAGGAGCTCATTAAAGGTAAAATATCTTTTGACCGGATGGAATGATCCGAGATATATTCACCGGATCAGACAGAATGTTAAAGCAATGGCAGCCATTGCAAACCAGGTTTCACAGGTAGTTCCTACGGCCGGATTGAATCAATTACGCCTGGATTTGACACGTTCCGAAATAGCGATCGGGGAATGGCATGACAGGATTGTTATCATAAATGCGATGGAACGGTTCATGAAAACTACACCTTATTCAAAAGCAGGTTCGCACGGTCATTTTCTGGATTCTAAGGATCTATTGATGCAGGAGAATGCGGATGTCCTGGAGAAGTTAAAGCCGGAAATAAAAGCATTTGTATTGCTCATCAAAAGTATCGCTCAGAAAATAAGTTATATGCGCTGAGCCGTCACCCACGATCACCTCTGACAATGATGTAATCAAGGACTACTATATTAAGCAGAGGGTCACTGGTTTCCTGCCCGCGGCAGGCGGGGAATCCAGTAATTCCCACCAATAAAGGAAGTCGCCCAAGAGGTGACTTTTATTCACCCCTTCAACCTCAACAAATAGTAAATATCTTCATTTTTCATTCTAAAATGTCTTCTCTTCACTGTTAATTTTTCTCATTACTTTTGTTTTTTTACTTTTTATCACAATCGTTTGGGAAGAAGAAAAACAACCGGCGTTCTGCTACTGTTCCTGGCAATCCTCTTTTTTGCCGGATGTAATATAACCCAGAATCTTCCACCCAATGAGCATCTGCTGATCAAGAACAAGTTCAGTATCTCTTCCAATAAAGTCTCCAAAGATGAACTTTCAGGATATCTTCAACAGGAGCCGAATTCTAAACTATTCGGTCTGTTGAGGGCCAACATCGCATTCTATAATGCAGGATCAAAAGGGAAAGATACAAAGTTTAAGAAATGGATGAGAACCAAGTTGGGGAGACCACCCGTATTGCTGGATTCAAACCTTACTATGATTGCAAAGAAACAAATGAGCCTCTACCTCGCAAATAAAGGATATTTCAATGCGAACATCAAAGACACAGTCATCTTCCATAAGAAAAAGGCCACTGTGGTTTATGTCATCCGGCTGAATACACCCTATACCATTCAAAGCATCCGCTATGCCATCGCCGATACACAACTGGCAAAATTTATTTTCATGGATACAGCCAGAGCTTTGATCCATGCAGGCCATAATTACGATACATACCTTCTTGACGGGGAACGCAGCAGGATTACAAATGCACTCATGGATCACGGGTATTATCATTTTTCCAGTTTATACATCCGTTACCGGGTCGACAGCACATTCAACAGCAAAATACTGGATGTGACCATCGAGATCCGAAACCCTGTCATTCCTTCCCTTCAGTACCTGGGAACATTTACCGAATCGAAACACGCCCGGTATACTATCGGAAAAATCCTGATCTTCCCCGAGTACAGTCTACTGCAGTCGGATACCCTTCGGTACGATACCCTGGTGGTCACATTCAAACCCTTAAGGCACGACACTACGAGCAATACCTATTATTTTCTTTTCAAGAACAAATCCCGGTTGAAACCCCGGACCATTGCACAGATGATCTTCATCAAGAGCGGTACCTGGTTTAACCTCAGCGACGTAAACCAGACCTATTCGCAGTTAGCTTCACTACAGGTTTTCAATTTTATGAATATCCAAATGCATGAAGCTTCCGGGACCGGGCTGAAAGACCGTGATAAACTCGACTGTAAGATCCTCCTTTCCCGTGCTCCTGTGCACTCTTTTACCATTTCTACCGATGGCACGAACTCAGCAGGAGCTTTTGGGGTACAGGGAAGTGTGAACTATACGAACCGGAACATTTTCAGGGGGGCACAGTTGTTCAGGATCATCCTCAGCGGTGCAGCCCAGATGCAGGGCAATATCGGCCCACAAAAATCCAAAGACCTTTTCAATACCATCGAATTAGGTGCTAATACCAGCCTGACCTTTCCCCAGTTTCTGATCCCGATCAGGCCCGAAAGCCTGCCGAAAAAATTCAAGCCACGCACCACGGTCTCCCTGGGTTATAACTTTCAGAAAAGGCCGAATTATGACCGTCATATTTCCAACATCTCCTTTGGTTATACCTGGTACCAAACAGACAAGATAAAGCACGTGCTCAATCCTGCGGAAATCACCCTGGTAAAAGTTCTGCCTGATTCAATCTTCACAGATTATCTCTATCACATTACCGATAAAAGGCTTAAAAACCAATATACCAATCACCTTGTGGCCGGCTTGAGATATACCCTGACTTACAACGGACAGGATGTCAATAATGTCAAAGACTTTTTCTACCTCCGGTCCAATTTTGAAACCGGTGGGAACTTACTCTATTGTATTGACGAGGTGTTTAAAGCGACAAAAACATCCTCTGGTAATTATACTCTTTTTGATCTTCAGTACGCACAATTTGTTCGTCCTGACCTGGATCTGCGGTTTTATCATTTTTTCACAAAAAACAGATCACTGGTCACACGGTTTTATGCAGGCTTTGGCATTCCTTATGGAAATTCCACTTCCATTCCTTTTGAAAAGGCATTTTTTGCCGGTGGTGCAAATGATCTCAGGGGTTGGAAAATGGGTACATTGGGGCCGGGACGCTATCACAACGACACCATCGGCAATTCATTCGACCAGACCGGTGATATGCAGTTGCAGTTGAACCTTGAATACCGTTTCCCGGTTTACAAGTATTTCCATTCAGCATTTTTCATGGACCTTGGGAATGTGTGGCTCCTCCGTGATGTAACTGACCTTCCCGGCGGGAAATTCCAGCTTCAGTACCTTGTTCCTGATATCGCAATCGACGTTGGGATCGGGATCCGTGCTGATTTTGATTATTTCATCATAAGATTCGACCCTGCTGTCCCCATCAGGGTTCCTTACTACCTTGAAAACAGCCATTGGTATATGGGGAAACTCGGGTTATCCGATATCGTCTGGAACTTCGGGATTGGGTATCCTTTCTAATGGATCGTGTTGAGGTCCTGTACGGCGATCAAACGGTCGTATTGGGCCCCGGTGGGATGATAATACACCCAAATGGTATATTCGTTTTCTGTTTCCCAATGATTTCCTTCAATGAGCGATTCGTCTGACTTGCCAGTCCTGTTGTCTTTAAAAACGTAAAGATAATTGTAGTACCCCTGTTTTACGAACAACGTCTTCTCATACCCTCTCCGCTGAAAATCATAAGTCATCCGGCTGCTGTCGTTGAGTTGCCAGTCCGTCACCGCGCCGAGGATGTAGATCTGTCCATTGCCTAGTGGCGCTTCAAACGGCAGAAAAAAGTGAACCTGTGCATAATCAGCCTCAATGGCACTGTTCTGGGAATGCTCCTCATTCTTTATCAGCTTACGGCCATTGATCTCTTTATCTGTTACATAATTCTTAAAGGGCCTCCGCAGGTCATCCAGCAAATAGACCTGGTATCCATTTTTATCGTAATCAATTTTCCGGATCCGTTCCGACTGGTATAACAGGCTTTTTATATCAAATGACCGGAATTCATTTGCTCCGTTGAACAAACTCTGAGGCTCATCGGTATAGTCCAGTGACGTTCCCCTGACAAATCGTGGGGAAAGCCCCCTGATTGCATTATCCCAACGGTCATTCTGGGTAATCACGATTTTAATCTCCCGGGTCGGATCATTGATCGTCAGCCCGTTGTATTCCAGCGTGAAATCCACCTGCTGCCGGGTGAACCGGTCGGTGACATTATTTGCCTGGTGCGCAATCCCCGTAACCGAAAGGGGTGTATTCTCCATGGCCATGAACCGCCAGGTAAGCATTACATTGGCCGGATCATCCAGGAATACGATAATGATGTAGTTGCCGGAAAGTTTCGGGCGCAGGTTCGATGTAGGAAAAACCAGTGAATAATGGGTAAAATTTGTTGTCGTATTATAGGAATAAGAAAAATCGTTGATAGCATCATCCTGGAACCCGTCAATATAATCCGTGATCATAAGTTCTGAGGAAGTAGTCCAGTCGGCTTCGCAATGGCGGATGGTATACCGAAACCGCTTCAGGTCGGGATCCAATTCATCAAAGGAAAGTTTCAGCTGTTCGTCTGAATTGAGCTTCATCACGGGGGCCGACATTTCAAAACCTTCTTTGTGCAGAAGCACTGTTTTGATCTTGTTTCCATAAACCCGGTTTTCATTTGGTAGCCCATCCGGGACCTGAGCCAGTACCGGGTTCATTCCGGTCATAAGGAAGAAGGAAAGAAAAACCAGTGCTCTTTTAAAAAATGGCTGCAAGGTCTTCATAAAATCGAAATTAAAAAATGAATTTTACCAGGAGGATTCATCGATTTCTTCTCCGGAATTCGGAACAAATGATAGCCGTAGCAATAGACGCATTCAACGACTCAGCATGGTCACGGCCCGTGGCCGGTGAATAAGAAGGAATGCTGATTTTATCCGTAACCTTCGAAATTACTTCCGGTGAAATCCCGTAGGATTCGCTTCCGATAAGAATGATCCCCCTTTGATCCAACTGGATGGAATAGATATTTTCTCCTTCAGGGAAAGCACCATAGATCTTAATCGCCGGATCCACGGAAGAGAGGAATTCAGGAAGGTTGAAATAATATACCCTGACACGTACAACCGATCCCATAGTAGCCTGTATCACCTTGGGGTTGTAAAGGTCAACCGTGTTTTCAGAACAAATGATGGATTCTATTCCAAACCAATCCGCGATCCGGATGATGGTTCCCAGGTTCCCCGGATCTTTGATATCATCGAGCACCAGCAACAGGTCATGGATAGCAGCAACAGGGAAGATGATTGTTGCAGGGATTTCAGTGATTGCCAGCACAGGGCTGGGAGAAGAGAGGGCGGTGATCCTTTCCATTTCCCCCTCTGAGATTTCCGTGAACGGAATTTTTTTTGAAAGGAGGATGTTTCCATTTCGCTCTAGCCAATCGGCCAATGCATAAACTGCCATTACCTTGTGTGGGCTTTCAAGGATCTCCAGGACCAGTTTCGAGCCTTCCGCCAGGAACTGGCGATGGATTTCCCTGAATTTCTTCTGTTTCAGGGAATGAATGTGTTTTACCTGGTTTCTGGAAAGCATAAAAAATCCCGGAAACTATTTGTTTCCGGGACAAATTTAATCAATCTAATAAGAAATCTTCTTATTCGGCGAAAACTTCAAAGTTGATGTCGAGTTGAACCTCTTTATGAAGAATGATCCTGGCTTTGTAGGTTCCCAATTCCTTAATATGTTCACCATCGACATGAATTTTTTTGCGGTCGATATCAAACTTGAACTGGTCTTTTAATGCCTGTGCGATCTGAATTGCATTGACGCTTCCGAAGATCTTTCCCGATTCAGCAGCTTTGGCGCCAATCTTAACGGTAAGATCCTTCAAACCCTTTGCAAGTTCTTCTGCTTCATTCAGGACCTTATCTGCTTTAAATGCTTTTTGCTTTAGATTTTCAGCAAGGATCTTTTTGTTGGGCTCCGTAGCAAGAATCGCGATTCCCTGTGGGATCAGGAAGTTTCTTGCATATCCCGGTTTCACATTTACTTTCTCGTTGATATATCCCAGATCGGGAACATCCTGTTTCAAAATAACTTCCATATCTTCCTCCCTATTTTAAAAGATCTGCTACATAAGGCATCAACGCTAAATGTCGTGCCCTTTTAATTGCCTGTGATACTTTCCGCTGATACTTGGTTGAGGTACCGGTGATTCTGCGGGGGAGGATCTTCCCTTGTTCATTCACAAATTTCAGAAGGAAATCTGCATCCTTGTAATCGATGTACTTGATACCACTTTTTTTGAACCGGCAGTATTTTTTCTTTTTAGTATCAACTGTAATCGGGGTCAGGTATTTTATTTCGCCGGCTTGTTGTGTTGCCATTTTTTTTTGTTTTTACGTTCGACAATTGGGTTATTCTTCTTTTTGCTTTTCTGTTTTTGCCTTGTTCCGCTTCTTTTCATTATATGCGATAGCGTGTTTTTCAAGGGCAACGGTCAGAAAACGCAGGATCCGCTCATCCCGCTTGAATATCACTTCCCATTCACGGATCATTTCCGGTTCAGATTTGAATTCAATCAAATGATAGAATCCGGTTGATTTTTTCTGGATGGGATAGGCGAGCTTTCGCAAACCCCAATTGTGCTCGTGGACAATCTCCGCCTGTTTGCTGATCAGAAATTTCTGATACTTTTCAACCGTTTCCTTCATCTGTTCTTCAGATAAAACGGGAGTCATAATGAAAACGGTTTCGTACTGGTTCAACATCTGTTTGATTTTAAATGATTAAGATTTTTTAAACGGACGGCAAAATTAGAAAAAAGAACTGACTTCTCCAAACAGAATCACCGGGAAATTTAAGAACAGGAGGCAGATGCTGGATACTGGGGGTTGCTTCGTCGCTGCGCTCCTCGCAATGACAATGAGTATGTTGTAGAGAAAGGGGGATTGCTTCGGCATTTTATAATTAGTTGAGCAGTCCCAATACTCAAAACCTTGCTCACACAACCAGCATCCAGCATCCAGCATCAAGTTTTACTTCTTCTGCCCGAATTCCTGGATCCATTGATACATATCCCCTTTAAGCCCGCTGGCATAGCATGCCACATGGGTCCATTTCGGATCAAGCATATTATGACGGTGACCGTAATCCGGGATACCCGAATCGATCAGCAGCTGGATCACAATGTCTCTTGCAGTTGGTTCAGGGAATCTCCCGGCCAGGTTTTCATTTCCCGCTATCATCATAGGTGAAAATTTCCGGATCCGCTCCCATGGCCACGATCCGTCGCTTCCCATGTGCCCCAGCGACCAGTTATGTCGGTCCTGATCGAGCCCATGCTTACGGGCAGCATTATAAATTCCCTTATCCGGTTCCAATATTGATAAGGGTGGCATACTTTTCAGGTCCTTCAGCAGACTCTCGACGGCATGTACTTCTTCTTCATATTCATTGGACCATATCGTATCCACTTTCTTTTTGTGTCCAACACCATTTATTTTTTCATACGTGATCGAAAGTGAATAATTCCGTTTCCCCTTCCCGAAATGATCGAGGTTTAGTTTTGCCAGGTCATGATAATAGTCAATATACTGGATATATCCGGCAGGATCACTTCGAACCAGGTTAATCTCGGCAATCATCTCCTTTTCGATTTCTTTCATATAGCTGCAGTTCCTGGCTGTATTAAGCGCTACTTTATCCTGTGCGGCGCCCAATAGAGGACAGATAAACAGAAAAAGGATAATCAGATCAAAATTCTTCCGAACAGGAATCAATAGGCACGATCTATGGCCATTCTTATTATTCATGGGTTGCACTTTTTCAGATGAATGTGAAGGTAAATTCAGGGCATAGGCGATCTTATTCAGATAACGCATTTTTCACGCTTCCATTGTGAAGGATTAAGATAAAAAAGAGATGGGTAATTTAACCCGATCATAGAAAATACCTGCTTCTTACCTGATTACAAAAGCGATAACCAACCCTATGATCACCAACAGGTAAACGGCAAGAATAACGACGGTAAAGATCCCGACGAAGCGAAAATGCTTCTTCAGGTATCCTATTGCATGGGCCATCAGTTCAGTGGAAGATCCTCCTGAATCGATCTGCATCAACGAATGTTTGGCATACTTTGAAAACTTAAACAGGTAGAAAACCGGAAAAAAATAAATCCCTGCAAAAACGATATAAAAGATCCCGATCCATGGGCTCAGGATACCGTATTGGTCAAATTGCATAACTGTCGGGAGAGAAGTAGTTATCAACAATAAAACTCCAACAAATAAAAGCAACCCGACCGCCAAAAACCCGAGAATGGAAAGAAATTGGGTCCATTTACGGATCTCATTCAGGTGAAGAAGTGTAGCGCCTTCCAGTTCGATCTTTTGATCTTTTATCTCAACATAATTTCCAAAGAGGGTTGTTTCCATGTGTGAGAGATTAAAAATTGAAAATTACTCAGGCAATGAACCTATGCATAATCGAAGTAAATATAGATATTTTTTTCAGTGTTCCTCCGCCAGTTATAATATTTCTTTACATTTGACTGCTCAACGGCAATTACATCAACGGTTAAATCCATTCAATAAAAATGCAGCCTCAGAAATACCCGAAAATTGTTCTTTGTTGCCTGGCTTGCCTTATGTTGGCATTTTTTGCCAGTAACCGCCTCTTCCGCAGTGATCTTGCGGAATGGAAACTGATCATTTCCAGTGA
>JADGPR010000001.1 GCA_017882335.1 Bacteroidales bacterium
TATCCATCGATTGGCGTAAGCCTTTTTACTTTTTATTCACATTCGCTTGTTAATCAATATAATGAATAGTTTATATCAAATTTTTAAACAGACTCTTAATAATTTACACCCACCGATCAATCTTTAACAAAACTCCATTTATATGTATATTTCATACAGGTTATTTTCATTCCGATTTTTTTTCATCTTCCTGTTCCTGACTGGATTTTTTATTTCTTCTGCCCAGGATACTCCGAAAGTCTGGTCACTTGAAGATTGCATCAATTATGCACTGGATCACAACCTGGATATCAAAAAACAGATCCTTTCGGTTGAAGCGAACAAAAAACAATTGCTTCAGAGCCGGTTGAACCTGCTTCCCGACCTGAATGCAAATGCAACCAATGTCTGGAATTTTGGTCAAACCATTGATATGTACACGAATACTTTTGCGACATCTACGGTAAGATCAAACAACTTTTACATCCAGAGTACTGCAACCCTTTTCAGCGGGTTAACAAAAGTAAATACCATAAAACAGAATTCGATCATTCTTCTTGCCAGCCAATTCGACCTTGATGTGCTGAAAAACGACATCTCACTGGCTGTTGCCGGTTATTTCCTGGATATGCTGCTCAACCTTGAACTTCTCGATGTGGCAAGGAACCAGATTGAGATTACTAAGGGCCAGGTATCACGGATGTCAAAACTGGTAGAGGCAGGTTCTTCTGCCAAAGGCGATCTTCTGAACATCCAGGCGCAGGAATCGGCCGAAGCCCTGGCGGTCATACAGGCGGAGAACCGTCTTGTCATTTCCCGCCTTTCCCTGCAGCAACTGATCGACCTTCCTGTTTCCCCGGATTTCCGGATTGAAAAACCACTACTTAAACCTGTAGAAGATTCGAAAGGACTTTTAACTCCAGACCAGGTTTTCAATTTTGCAGTTGAAAAACGTCCAGAGATCAAGAGTGCAGACCTTCATGTTCAAAGCGCCCAGAAAAGCCTTGCCATCGCCCGGGGTGTTCTGTATCCTTCCCTTTCCTTTGGAGGCTCCTGGGGGACCGGATATTCAGGTGCCAGCCAGGAATTGGAATCAACGGTTTATAAAAAAGAATTTATCGGAATGACAAATGTATCAGGGGATACGGTTTTTGGTTATTATCCCAGCAGCACATACAAGAATAAGAATTTCAGCAAACAGATCAGGGATAACGATAACAAAACGCTCGGTTTTTATCTGCGGATCCCCATCTTTAACGGATGGACGGGAAGAACAAATATCAGCCTTGCAAAAATTCAGCAGGAAAAAGCCGAAATCGATCTTGAGATTCAGAAGAGAGACCTGCGGAAAAACATTGAACAGGCTTATACCGATGCATCGGCTTCCCTGCAACAGTATAATGCTTCACTTCAGAAGGTGGCAGCTCAGGAAGAATCCTTCAAATATACCCAGCAGAAATTTGATGTCGGGATGATGACTTCATTCGATTATAACAACAGCAAGAAGGATTTGACAAAAGCAGAGTCGGACCTTTTACAGGCTAAATATGATTTTATTTTCAAGACGACCATTCTTGATTTTTATATGGGAAAACCAATCAGTATAAACAAGTAATCCAATTCATCGCTATCCATGGCTTCAAAGAAATCGAAAAAAAAGATAGGTATCATTGCAGGAATCGTACTTCTTGTCATCTTGATCATTGTCGTGATCCTCGTGAAAAATCAACGGAATGAAGGGATCAAGGTGACTGCAGAAAAAGTTGCAAAAAGAAGCATCATCCAGACCGTTTCTGCCAACGGAAAAATTCAACCGGAAAAAGATATCAAGATCAGCCCTTATATTTCTGGGGAAGTTGTTGAACTTATGGTGAAAGAAGGTGGCCAGGTCAAGGCAGGGGATCTGCTTGCCAAGATCGACCCGGAAATTTATGTGTCGGCTTATGACCAGAGCACGGCTGCCTTGAATTCGCAAAAGGCCAATGAAGCCAATGCCCGGGCCCGCCTTGCCCAGACAAAGGCACAGTATGAAAACGCAAAACAGATCTTCGACCGCCAGCAAAAACTTTTCAAACAGAACGTGATTTCCCAGGCTGAATTCGACCAGGCAAAGGCCACCTACGAAGTTGCGAAAGCCCAGGTAGAAGCTTCCGATCAGGATATCAAAGCTTCTGAGTTCCAGGTAAAAAGTTCAGAGGCCGGGTTGAAGAGAGCGAAGGAAGACCTGACCAGGACCGCTATCTTTGCACCCAACGACGGAACGGTATCCAAGCTCAGTGTGGAAAAAGGCGAACGCGTAACCGGGGCATCACAATTCTCAAGTGGTACTGAGATCATGAGGATCGCCAACCTGAATGAAATGGAAGCCCAGGTGGAAGTGAATGAAAATGATATTGTCCGCGTTAAACTCGGTGATACGGCACTCATTGAAGCAGATGCCTACCTGAATCGGAAATTCAAGGGTATCGTCACGGAAATTGCCACATCGGCCAATTCAACCGGCACCAGCGTTGACCAGGTTACAAATTTCAATGTCAAGATCCATGTCCTCAAAGATTCCTATAAAGACCTCCTGGACCCGACTCGTCCCGATTTCTCTCCATTCCGCCCGGGAATGACAACTACCGTTGAGATCCAGACGGAAACGGCCAAAAATGTTTTATCAATTCCGATCCAGGCGGTAACCACGCGTGTTGCAAAAGACAGCCTGGATAAATACAATGCCAAAAATGTAAAAGAGAAGACTGATGGCGACGACAAGATGGAGATCGTAGGTTCAATGAAAAAAACAGGCGAGATCCAGGAATGTGTTTTTATCCTTGAAAACGGAACGGCCAAAAAAGTTAATGTAAAATCCGGCATCCAGGATAATACCTTTATCCAGATCCTCTCCGGGTTAAAGGAAGGCCAGGAAATCATCAGCGGACCTTATTCTGCCATCTCAAAGAATTTGAAGGACAAGGATAAGGTTAAAAAGGTGGACAAAAAAGATCTGTTTACGGAGAAATAATTGTCGCTGATATTAAATATCGAAACGGCCACCGGTGTCTGTTCCGTTGCGTTGGCACAGGACGGGAAATTGATTGGCTTGGTAGAGTCAAATACGAAGAACAGCCATTCTTCGGTTCTTACCCTTTTCATGGATGAAGTTCTCAAAACAGCAGGCGTGGCCTTGTCTGACATTGACGCAGTTGCCGTTAGCGAAGGTCCGGGATCGTACACCGGGTTAAGGATCGGGGTGGCAACGGCCAAGGGTCTGTGTTACGCGCTGGAGAAACCGTTGATCGGAGTGAGCACCTTGCGGGCTATGGCGATTGGCATGCCCCACCCCCCAACCCCCTCCCCAAGCAGGGAGGGGGAGAATAACATCCTTTATTGTCCTATGATCGATGCGCGAAGGATGGAGGTGTACTGTGCTATCTTCGATGAAAAAGGAAATGAGATCCGGGAAACCCGGGCAGAGATCATGGATGAAAATTCTTTCATGGAATATCTTGGAAAAAACAGGATCGTTTTTGCGGGCGACGGGGCATTAAAATGCAGACCTTTGTTTGACAAGCATCCCAATGCGGTATTTTCCGAAGATTTTCAAGCCTCTGCCAAATTCATGATCTCCCTTTCAGAAGAAAAATTTTCCCAAAAGAAATTTGAGGACCTTGTCTATTTCGAACCGTATTACTTAAAGGATTTTATAGCAGGAAAGCCGAGAGTCAAGGGGTTGAAATAGCGAAAAATTCTTTTCGGCTGACACGTAACGACTTTTCAATTATTTTATCAATGAAATCCAAATTAATTTTGATAATTCTGCTTACAAGTCAAGCTGTCGTTGCACAACCCAATGGAATAAAAATTAAGGCATATGATATTGATGTTAACCTTGATTTATCAACCAGGCAATTTCTTATTAATGTTCAATTAACTATTCAAAAGAACGATTCTTCTAGCACATTTCATCTTCTATTAAGTCATTATGCTGCAATAAAAAATGTAAGATCAACTAATCAAGAGATTATTCCATTTCATTTTCCCGAGCAAGATACTTTATCCATCAGATTACCAGAAAAATTGGTTAAGTGTAAAAAGTTCACTTTAATATTTTCATACGCCCTTCCTGCTGACTCATTCCTGGTCGACAAAGGAATGTTTGTTATGAAACGTGTGGATCGATGGTATCCACTTCAACTTGGAGATATTTTTAATTCGACACTCAGGATTACCGTTCCTGATAATCAAATTACACTTAGCAATGGCACATGCAAGAAAAAATTACTGACGAACCACATGATTACTTTTGTTTGGAAAACCACCCACGAAAGTGATCTTGCCCTATTTGTTTTTAATTCTGATTCGATGGAATACAACTCGGAGGTTGTGGCGGGAACCAGGATCAACTTCTATTTTATTCCCGGTTTGAAAGATGAGCAAAAAATCATTTCACAGGTTAAGAGCTCCTTTACTTTCTATTCCGACTTTCTGGGGAAATATCGAAATAACAATTATATGGTAGTTGAGATCCCGGCTGATTGGTTTCTCGGACAAAGCCTGCATACCTTACTTCTGTTTACTTCAAAATTATCGGAATATCTCCCCGATCCGGGTACCTGGGTGCCTCACGAGGTAGGGCACCAGTGGTTCGGAAATACTGTGATCGCCGATGAACATGCACAAGGTAGATGGTTTGTTGAAGAATCCATCAATGAATATTTAAGGGCAATGTATATCGAACACATTTATGGTGCAGATTCCTTATCACGCATTCTGAAAGATGTTTATTTAGCAAATTATAATGCTATTGTAAAAAACGGACAAGATGTGTCGATTTTGGATGTTGGTTCTGTGAATAATTCTCCCGAGGAAGCTCAGTGTATATATGCCAAGGGCCCCATCGTTCTGCATCAGGTCCGGAGATGCATGGGCGAGGCAAACTGGAATTCCTTCATTAAAAAGGTTTACCATGATTTTAAAAACAGGTTATTAACGCTTGATGACTTTAAAAAATATATTTCAAAATATGATCATGAGGGGCAGTGCCTCAGGTTATTTAATACCTTGTTGATTAATAAAGGTATTCCTGAAAACCTATATTTTGATTAAAATAATACCAAATCTAAATGTTGAAAAATTTACTCAGGTCTTGCAAAGGTTACTAATAAAGTACTTATATTTGTACTTTATTAATTACTTATAATAATTAAAAACATGAGAGCAGCTAATTTCACAGAGTTTAGAACAAAACTGAAACAATATCTTGATGACGTCGAGAAAAATAATGAAACCTTAATCATCAAAAGAGGAACCGGTCATGGTGCTGTACTTATTTCATTGGATGAATTCAACTCTATTATAGAAACAATGCATTTACTCAGTTCAAAGGCAAATGCCGACAGGCTATATGAATCTATGCATCAAATGAAAACCGGAAAATCCATTCACAAAGAATTAATCGAAGAATAATGAGAATTATATTTTCAAGGAATTCATGGGAAGACTATACATCATGGCAATCTGAAGATAAAAAAATCCTCAAAAAGATAAATGAACTAATCAAAGATATTCATAGAACACCTTACAAAGGCTTAGGTAAACCAGAACCTCTTAAATATGACTTGACCGGGTTATGGTCCAGGCGCATTGACAGGGAGCACAGGTTGGTGTATCAGGTAAATGAAAACGACATATTGATATATAGCTGTAGATATCATTATGACAAGTAATCCTTTCTTTTTCTTTTTGCCATTTGAGTTGTACTTTTGGCTATTAATTTGCACGTTGAGGCTCTGTAACTTAGTGACTCTGAAAATTTAAAACAATGATCTCTTCCCGCTTTCCTACACGTGTCGTAAATATCGGAACGGTACCCCTTGGTGGTCATCACCCGATCAGGGTACAATCGATGACCAATACCGATACCCTTGATACCAACGCCACGGTAGCCCAGGCTATCCGGATGATCGATGCAGGTTGCGAATATGTGCGGATTGCTGTGCCGGGAATCATGGAAGCGGAAAATCTGCGAAACATTAAAAACGAACTTCACAAGCGTGGGTATAAAGCACCTCTGATCGCCGATGTTCATTTCAACCCCAATATCGCCGAGATTGCAGCAGCCATCGTGGAGAAGGTGAGGATCAACCCTGGTAATTATGTGGATAAGAAAAGGAAGTTGGATCCTGGATACTGGATGCTGGATAAGAATTATTCACGGGAACTGGAAGAGATTGCGAAACGGATTGCTCCCTTAGTCAGTATTTGCAAAGAACATGGCACAGCCATCCGGATCGGAACAAACCATGGTTCATTGTCGGACCGGATCATGGAGCGGTATGGGGATACTCCCGATGGAATGGTTGAATCGGCCCTGGAATTTGCACGGATTTGTAAAGGATTTGCCTTTCATGAACTTGTACTGGGGATGAAAGCGAGCAATGTCAGGGTGATGATCGCTGCAAACCGATTGCTGGTGGAACGGATGAAGGAAGAACAGATGAATTATCCCATTCATCTGGGTATTACCGAAGCAGGTTCGGGGGAAGATGGTCGTATCAAATCAGCCATCGGAATCGGCAGTCTGCTGGCCGATGGGATCGGCGATACCATCCGGGTTTCCATCACCGAAGATCCGGAAAATGAAATCCCCGTAGCTTATGAGATCTTACAGGCTACAGGCGTTCGCATCACGAAAACGGAATTTATCTCCTGCCCTTCCTGTGGCCGAACCTTATTTAATATCCAGGATGTCCTGGGAAAAGTAAAAACCCGCACCGGTCACCTCAAAGGTTTAAAAATCGCCGTTATGGGTTGCATCGTAAATGGCCCGGGGGAAATGGCAGATGCAGATTACGGCTATGTAGGCGCCGGGAAAGGTAAAGTGATGTTGTACAAACGACAGGAATTGGTGAAGAAGAATGTGAATGAAGCCATCGCCCTGGAAGAACTGATCCGGTTAATCAAGGATTCTGGCGATTGGCAGGAGCGCCGTGACGCGTAACGCGTCACGCGTTACGATCTTTTTGCTATTTATATACCCACCACCACCTTCAGGCTTTGCTGTTGGATCTCATAAACAAATGGCGAGTGCCCAAGCGATTCGCCGTCAGCTTCAAGGTAAATTTTTCCGATCGACCTAATCCTGATTGACTTTCCACGGTATGTTTCCACGATGGGAAGGTTAACCAATGTTCCGTCATAAAGTTTACTCGCATGACGTATCACCATCCATTTCGGCGCTTTCTTGATCAGTGTGACATCAAACAGTCCGTCATCGGGGATAGCAGCCGGGACCTGCATCATCCCTCCTCCGTTGTATTTGCAGATGCCCACATTCATCGAAAACATCTCACCCTTAAAAACCTGCTTATCATCAATTTCGATTACAGCTTCAATAAACTTATACTGGAACAAGCTGGCAAACACGAAAAAGAGATAGGTGAGCGGCCCTCCCCTTCCCTTTTCCTTTGAAATGTTGGTTTTCTTTGCAACCAGGGCATCATATCCCATCCCTGCGATGTTGATGAAATACCGCTGAATTGGATCCTGGTTTTTAAAATAACTGATCTTTCCGACATCCTGCAAAAAGGTTTTCCCGTTTTTCAGAATCTGAATGGCCTCCTTGTAATCAAAAGGGATTCCAAAGGTCCTGCACCAGTCGTTGCCGGTTCCAACAGGGATCATCCCCAGCGTTATCGCGGATGGAGAAACATGTTTTTGTAAAAAGATCCCGTTTACCACCTCATTCATCGTCCCGTCACCGCCAACAACAGCAATGTTCCGGTAGCCTTCCAGGATGAACTCCCCCGCCAGCTGATTGGCATGGTTCCGGTGTTCGGTCAGGACACAAAGGTGAGAAATGCCGTCTGAATTCAGGAGCCGGGAGATCAGCGGCCAGTCTTTGACCCCTTTTTTAACGCCTGCATTCGGGTTGACAATGATCAGCCATTTATCCGGAGGAATGAGTAGTGTGTTTGTCATGGGTTTGTTTCAGATCGAATCGGGTGCAATTTAAAGAAATTTACCTTGCGGTAAAATTTCGTACTTTTATCTTCCCATTCAAAAACAATATCCACGGGTAATATGAACAGGTCATTTCATGTTCTTTTCATACTGATATTATCAGGACTGTGCAACGTGGCATCTGCCCAAGAGCCTGCCGCACAACCGGCATTCCAATATTTCAACAAAACAGAAGTGGGGATCGGGATCGGTTTAGGAAAATTAAAAACCGATATCTATAATGGATTTCAGAAAACAGTAAAAAACGACCAGATTATTATTTCTGCGCAAACCATTAACGGGATCGTCATTTCGGGCAGGGCAGGATTGGGTGTAGGCTTGGGCGCCGAATTCTGGCAAAAAGGAATGTTTTACCCGCTATTCGCACATCTCTACTATGACTTTAAACCTTCCGACAACACCCCGTTTGCCTATATCAACCTGGGCGAAGCCTTCGGCAAACGCGACAGCACTTATTACTATGCTTCGGGGAAAGGAGGATTATTATTCAGCATCGGGGCCGGTTATAAAATGAAGATCGGGAAACGGTTTCAGTTTGAGTACGAAATTTTTTACCGGTACCAGGCGATCCAGTCAACTTACCGGCAATATTATGTTGCAGCCGACTCGACAGAACATTTTGCCACCATTGATTATAAGGTTCCCTATCATTTTGCAGGATTTAAGATCGGGGTGTTGTTCCGGTAGATTGTTCCGTCAGATCTTATCTTTTTCTTTCCTGGCAAAGAGAAAGAGGGAATAAAAGAATGCAAAGAAGGTCACTCCCAATTGTGATTCGATCGTGTCTTCAGGTATCATGGAGAGCATAGCGATTATGAAAAAAACCAGGAAGAAATAATCTTTGAATTTCCCGAGGACAAGCGGGGGATAAAGGAATGCAAAAAGGAACCAGAGCAGGCCAAAGATTCCAAACCCGACGAAGACCGAAAGAAACTGGTTGTGCGATCGCCAGCGTTGATCGGGAGAAAGCTTGGATTTCATCTTTTCATATTGTTGCTGAAAGGCTTCATTCATGTCGCCGGTGCCCACGCCGGTCAGCCAGTTATCTTTGATGATCCCCCATGAAGCTTTCCAGAATTCAAGCCGCTGCATCAGGCTGGAACCGGTAGGATCTCCTGATTTCCGGTACTCATCCAGCCCCCACAAAAGCTCATAAACCTGTCCACGGATACTGAATTTCCAGGTGAAAACAACGTTGGCTATGCCTTTTTCGATCGCCTTTATCTCATCGTTTGAAAGATGATTCATTCCGTCGGCATCTTTCCTGAGCCCTTTGGATGTGAGATACCTGACAAGGGTATTGATAATCAGCTGGTTCTTCTTATCCCGTCCATTAAAGGGAATGGAACTTCGCTTGCTCCACTCAGCCTGCAATTCCGCCAACTGGATGTAAATGTACAGGTAGTTCCCGTTTTCCGTTTGCCTGCTTAGGATATTGTGTTCATAAGGATTGCCCCTGGGCGAAATCTTTTCCAGTTTGGAAAAATTGACAGGATTCACTTTGTAATAATCTTTCACGATCTGGGAAATATAGATGCCGGAAAAACCTACCGAAAATATAAGGAAGGCGAAAAGAAAGATCTTCAGCCATAGCTTCCTGCTGCGGACCAGAAAAATGATGACCAGGATCAACAATGCCAGGCTTGTGATTACAAGGCCGGTGGCAGAATGGGCAAAGACGAGATAGGCCAGCAGCCAGGCCGATACCACGCCGAACAGAATTTTGAGTCCGATTGAAAATGTTCTTCGTTTAAAAATAAAATAACCAAGAATGAAAAGTGCCAGACTGATATTAATGGCTACAATAACATGTGAAATCGACCTGGATATCTGCCGGATATCGACAAAATGCCCCCCGAACAGGTTCCACGAATTGATCAGGGTCCGCACAAGTACCGTAGCAGCAAATAACAGCATGAATCCATAAAAGTACCTCCTGTTGAATGCCGGTGAGGTAGCGATGAACAGGGGCAGAAGGAACAAAGGAAGTTTTGTGCGGATATCCTTTAAGGAATAATCAAAATCAGTAGTAAAGATCAACCCAACAAAATGCAACAAAAGGATCGAACTGAAGATCATGGCAGGACGGTTTCTGAAGAAGTCCCGGAATCCTTTCAGGATGCTGTTAAACAAAAGATATACACTAAACGGGAAGGCCCCGGCAATGCTTTTCCATAGGGGATTGTTCCGGAAAAACTCAAGCCACCTCCGGGTGTTGTAACGGTCCAGGGCAAAGGTGCCGGCCAGCCAGAACTGGGCAAGGCTGATCATGATCTTCGAATGAGGCATAAAAGTGATCATCACTGCCAGACCGAAAATATAACTTGCCCGGATGAATTGTCTGAAAAAAGTTCCACCCATATAATTTCAGGAAAAAAACCTCCTTCTCCCTTTTCTTAATTTGGTTCTAAAAGTATAGAAATTGTCAGTGCCTTTGATATCAATTCTTTTTAATTCGTAAGGATCTTTAAGCGGCCAACGGTTGATCCTGTTGCCTATCCGGAGTGCAAACTGAAGGCGTGAAGTGCGGAAGATCTCTTTCATTTTAGCCTTTAGTTGGGGATCTTTCTTCGGATAGCCTCCATAGGGGTAGGCCAACACACGGACAAACGGAATGTTATGATAGTCAAGGGTTTGAATACAAAGATCCAGGTCGTTTTTCATCCCAACCGGATCCAGTTCCGCATAACTGCGATGAAGATATGAATGAATTCCGAATTCGATGCTGCTGATATTTGTCAATTCTTTGATCTCGACTGCCGAAAGGATGGGATCAGATCCGTTGTCCCAGCTATTTGTCTTCCCCATAAAGCCGACAGGAATAAAAACACTTGCTTTAAATCCATAGGTTTTCAACAAAGGAACCGCATATTCCATGAAGTTCCGGTAGGCATCATCAAATGATAGGATTAGCGGACGTTTGGGGAGCGGTTTACCGATTTTGATGGCAGCGGCAATCTCATTAAACGACAAGGTTTGGTATCCTTTCCGGAGGATGAATTCAAATTGTTGTTTAAGTTTTTCCATTGAAATTGTAATTCCATCGATCTCACTTTCAGAAACTTTATGGTACATCAATATGGGAAGGCCTTTCCGGGGCGGGACGAGGATGCCATATTCCAGGATCAGCCAGATCAGGACGAGGAGGAATATCATCAATGCGACAAGGAGGTAAGTCATCATTTGTGTTCCTGCATTTCAATGGTTTTTGCCACTTTCACCGATCCATAAAAGGCAGCGAAGAACGACCATAAAAAACCGGGGTAACCGTCAAGTATTCCCAGTTTGATGATGTAAAAGATGAAAAAACTAATGGGAAATTTGAAAACCACCCAGGCTTTTGAAAATCTCTTTCCCCGCGCGATATATCCTTCTGCTGCCTGTGTGGTATAGGTGTTTATCTTTTGAAGATGATGAAAAAGATCCCGGTACGAATAATGAATGATCTTTCCTTTCAGGGTTCCAACCGGGCCGTTTACTTCCACACCTTCATGGACCTTTACGACCGTGAACCTGCCCCTGGTCCGGTCGAATAACCGGAGATGAAATTCATTGCCGGTGCCAGAATACCGGAGGATCCTTCCCATATAAAAAAGAGAAAACGGGATTTGATATCCTCCATGAGGAATCGTCTCTTTCTGCATCAGGTTTCTGATCTCCAGTTTTAATTCATTCGTAACCACTTCATCGGCATCCAGTGAAAGGATCCAGTCGTTACTTGCCTGTTCTACGCCAAATTGTTTTTGTTGTCCGTATCCTTCAAATTCATGTGAGATCACCTTGCACCCGTAAGCATTGCAGATTTCAACTGTGCGGTCGGTGGAAAAAGAATCAATCACCAGGATCTCATCTGCTAAGTCTTTTATGGATAGGATACAACGAGGGATTTTATCTTCCTCATTATGGGTGATGATGACGACGGACATTTGCTTCATAGGTTATGTTTCAATGGTAAACCGGTCCCAATCAAGGCCGAACTTAGTCGATTCCCTGTACAAATTTAACTCCTCCATCGAGAGGGTTGCCTGTAAAATTTCTTCTTTGTCCCCGGCTTCCGCAACGATGATTCCCTTCGGATCAACCACCATGGAATTGCCTGAATAGCGGATACCATAGCCATCGGTTCCGATCCTGTTCACCCCGATGACATAGGACTGGTTTTCCATGGCCCTTGCAATCAGCAATGATCTCCATACATACGACCTGCTCTGGGGCCAGTTAGATGGATAAACGAGGAAATCATATTCATGTTTTCCGTTCCGGTAGGTATTTTTGCTCCATACAGGAAACCGAAGATCATAACAAACCAGCGGGAGGAAATGCCAATCGCCTTTCTGAACAATGATCTTCTTGTCTCCGGCACGCACAACTTTGTATTCCTCGCTAAGCCGGAACAAATGGCGTTTATTATACGTCCGGAATGTTCCATCGGGCGACATGCATACCAGGCGGTTATAAAAAACTGTTTCTTCGCCAATCAACAGGCTGCCTACAACCATACAATTCCTTTTCCCTGCAGTTTCTTTCAGGAAATGCATCGAAGGTCCATTCATGGTTTCGGCGCATTTCCCGGTGTTTACTGTAAAACCCGTACTGAACATCTCCGGCAGTACGACCAGGTCGACCGGTTCCCGGATATCATCTACCAGAGAGGAAAAATGAGCAAGGTTCTTTTCGGCATCTTCCCAAAAGATATCGGATTGCAGGAGGACGATGTTCAGATCTTTTTTGCTCATGACGGTCAAATTCAGTGTAAAATTAAAAATTGTTGCCGTTTTCCGTTCGAAAATTTTAATTTTGTCTTGATTATAAATAAAGAATCTTCATGCAAACCATTGATAATTTTAATTTTAAGGACAAGAAGGCATTGATCCGTGTGGATTATAATGTTCCTTTAGACAGCTATTATCAAATTACCGATACCAATAGGATCGATGCAACCCTTCCCACCATCCGGAAAATCCTGGGTGACGGAGGTTCTGTAATCCTGATGTCGCATTTGGGGCGCCCGAAAGGAGGGCCGGAAGAAAAATTCTCGCTGAAGCATCTCCTGCCTTACCTGTCGGAACAATTAAAACAACCGGTGAAATTTGCCGATGACTGCATCGGTCAGTCGGCGAAAGATCTGGCAGCCGGGCTGAAACCTGGGGAAGTATTGCTGCTTGAAAACCTCCGGTTTTATAAGGAAGAAGAAAAGGGAGATGAAGGCTTTGCACAAAAACTGGCTTCTCTGGGCGACATCTATGTGAACGATGCTTTCGGCACGGCGCACCGGGCACATGCCTCGACGGCGATCATCGCCAATTATTTCCCGCAGGCCAAATGTTTCGGGTATGTGATGGCAGAAGAGGTCATCCATCTTGACAAAGTGCTAAAGAAAGCTACGCATCCCTTTACTGCTATTCTTGGCGGAGCCAAGATTTCGGGCAAGATCGAAGTCATCAGTCATCTGATGGATAAAGTCGACAACCTGATCATCGGAGGCGGGATGATGTTCACTTTCATCAAAGCCATCGGCGGGGAGGTGGGAAATTCGCTGGTAGAGGATGAACTCCTGGAGATCTCCCGTAACATCGTGGAAGGAGCCAAGACAATGGGAGTTAACCTTTACTTACCGGTGGATGCCATCATCGCAGATGCATTTTCCAACGATGCAAACATTAAGATCTGCAACGCTTATGATATTCCAGACACCTGGATGGGTCTCGATATCGGCCCGAATACCTTACAGAAGTTTGAACATGTCATTGAGCAATCTTCAACCATTTTATGGAACGGCCCGATGGGAGTTTTTGAGATGAACAACTTTGAAGAAGGAACAAAGAAAATTGCTGAAGCCATTGCGAAAGCCACTGAGAATGGTGCTTTCTCGCTTGTCGGAGGCGGGGATTCCGTTGCGGCCATCAATAAATATGAGTTGGCAGATAAGATCAGTTATGTTTCCACCGGAGGTGGCGCCATGCTTGAATACATTGAAGGTAAAGAGTTGCCGGGTGTCAAAGCCATCAACGGGTGAAACGGATCATCATCAGCCGTACCGACAACCTCGGAGATGTCATTCTAACCCTGCCCATGGCGGGTATCCTGAAGAAGGAAATTCCTGGCTGTTACATTCTCTTCCTAGGGAAAAAGTATACCAAGCCATTAATCGATGCTTGTGAATTTGTGGATGAATTCGTTGATTGGGATGAGATTAAACTGATGCTGCCTGCCTGCCGGACAGGCAGGGATGCTGGATGCTGGATGCTGGATAATGAAAAATTCCAGGCAGATGTAATTCTTCATGTCTTTCCTGTCAGGGAGATCCAAAAGTTAGCAAAAGATTCAAAAATTCCTTTGCGGATCGGAACTTCACATAGATGGTATTCCTGGTTGTATTGCAATATACTTGTTCATTACAGCCGGAAAAAATCCGACCTCCACGAAGCGCAACTCAACCTGAAACTTCTCGAACCCCTCGGAATTACAAAGAAATTTACCCTTTCCGCGATCGCGTCGTTCTTTGGCCTCACAAAACTCGCCAATTCTCCAGCGCTCCAACTCTCCAGCTCGCCAGCTCGCCAGCTCACCAGTTCAGTGTTCAACCTCATCCTACATCCCAAATCAAAAGGAAGCGCCCGTGAATGGGGATTGGATAATTTTTCAAAACTGATCGGTCTTCTCCCGGAAGAGAAATTCCGCATATTTATCACCGGCACCAAAGAAGAAGGTGCATTGATGAATGAATTTCTTTATCAGCACCGGAACCGGATTACTGATATGACCGGGAAGCAGTCGCTTGCCGAACTTTTTTCCTTCATTAATTCCTGCGATGGCCTGGTTGCCGCCAGTACCGGACCACTCCATATTGCAGCCGCATTGGGAAAAAGAGCAATTGGGATATACGCGCCCATGCGCCCTATTTTCCCTCAACGATGGGCGCCACTGGGAAAAAATGCAACCTACCTTGTCTTGGATAAAAAGTGCAATGCCTGCAGGAAATCCGGTGACTGTGAATGTATACGAGCGATAAGGCCGGAGGAGGTAGCAGAAAAGCTGACGAGCTGATGAGTTGGTGAACTGGTGAGTCCTTAGAATTATGTCACCCCTACGGGGTTCATAAATGATCGAATCCTTGCTTTTCTAGAATAATATCCCCCCTACGGGGTTTTGTCTTAACGTTAGCGTACTCTTTGGTTTGCGAGGTAATTAGTTTTAAACCGCGCAGCGGTGACATTATTCTAGCCAGGGGATATCATATACAATTAGGAACCCCGCAGGGGTGACATTATTTAATCCTGGAATAGTACGGGAAAACCTTCTCAATGTAAGGATAGCAAAATGAGGTCTCCTTCGTTTTGTGGTTGATCAGTTTTTCTTTCGGGTCGAAATGAATAAGGAAAAACAGAAGGACACTTACACCCAGGATTCCTTTAAGTAAACCAAACAATCCACCGATCACCCGGTTTGCCAATCCCAGTCCAACCGTTTTTACTACCTTTTCCAATAATTTGGCGATAATGATAACCCCGATAACGACCAGAAAAAATGTAAGTGCAAAGGAAAGGATAACAAGCCAGTTACCGGTTGGATGAAATATTTTAATGAGGAAACTGCTCATAAAACCTGAAAAATGAAGGGCGGCCCATACCCCGAGGATCAGAGCGATAAGTGTGAAAAGGCTGAGGATAAATCCTTTCCTGATCCCGTTAATGAACAGGAGAACAAGGATGCAGAAGATGGTGATGTCGAGCCAATTCATGGATCACTGCTTCAGCCGTGAAGTGAGTTCGGTACCGAAAACAAATTCATTGAGTTCTTTGTTATCCGAGTGAAGGATGGTGTTTTTGTTTCCCTGCCACCAGAGTTCACCATTATAAATGAAGGCCACCGTATCCCCGATACTTAGCACGGAATTCATATCGTGGGTATTGACAATCGTTGTGATCCCGTATTCGTCGGTAATCTCTTTAATCAGTTGGTCGATAACCCCGGCAGTCTGTGGGTCGAGGCCGGAATTCGGCTCATCACAAAAAAGATATTTCGGGTTCATCGAGATCGCCCGTGCAATGGCCACCCGTTTGCGCATACCTCCACTTAGTTCGGAGGGCATCAGCCAGTTGACATTTTCAAGGTTGACCCTTGTAAGAACAAAGTTTACCCGATCCTGTTTTTCTTCTTTGGTCTGGCTGGTAAACATGTTCAACGGGAACATCACATTTTCTTCCACTGTCATATAATCGAACAAGGCACCTCCCTGGAACAGCATTCCAATTTCCTGGCGGAGGTTCTTGCGCTGTTCAAAATTCATCTCGGAGAAGTTCCGGTCATCATAAATAATTTTTCCCTGGTCGACTTCATACAGCCCAACCAGACATTTCATCAAAACGGTTTTTCCCGATCCGCTCTGGCCGATAATAAGGTTTGTTTTGCCTTTTTCAAACGAACATGAGATGTTCTTCAGGACATGATGGCCGCCAAATATTTTATTTACTTCCTTTGCTTCGATCATGTTAAGAAAAGTTGTGTCAGAACGAGGTTGAAAAGGATGATCAGGATACTGCTGACCACAACGGCTTTGGTGCTTGCCTGTCCCACCTCCAGGGCCCCGCCATTGGTTTTATATCCGTAAAACCCGGAAATTGTCGAGATGATGAATGCAAAAAAAAGAGTCTTCAGGAGCGCATAAAAAATTGTGTACGCCTGGAAATCAATGCGAATACCTCTTACATAATCCGTTGTGGTTACCAGCCCGAAGGCACTCATGGCAAGCCATCCGCCCAGGATCCCCATCCACATGCTGAGAACGATCAGCACCGGGTTGATCAGCATGGAGGCAACAACTTTGGGGAAAATAAGATAGTTGGCAGAGTTGACACCCATGATCTCCAATGCATCGATTTGTTCCGTCACCCGCATGGTGCCGATCTCGGAGGCGATCCGGGAACCTACTTTCCCGGCAAGGATAAGACTGATAACGGTTGGTGAAAACTCAAGAATGACCGATTGGCGCACTGTAAACCCGACCATGGAGAGGGGAATGAATGGACTGTCGATGTTATATGCGGTTTGAATGGCTACAACAGCCCCCATGAACGCCGAAATAAATGCAACGATGCCGATGGATTCGATTCCCAGGCCCTGGATCTCATCCAGCAGACGCTGCCAGAAGATCCTTCCTTTCTGCGGTTTCGTAAAAACCCTGAGCATCAGCAATACATAATCACCGGTATTGGTAATTACTTTCACGGGAAATATTTTCGCTAAAATTACAACAATCCTGCATTATCAGGCGTTGGAATGAAAACTTTTCGATTATTTCTTTTTTGACAATCAATTTATTTACGAGTGGACGATTTACGATTGCAGAATGAATTTACTGATTTCCGATTCACGAATAAAAAAATCGTCGATCGTCAATTTAACAATTCAATCGTAAACCGTAAATCGTGTAATCGTAAATTCTTCTATTGTATCTTTGCAGGATGAAATTCATCCGACTGGGATTTTTTATTTTCGCGATGCTGTTCGCCTTGTTGGCAGCTTCCTGTTCGACCACTTCCCATCAGAAATACAATAATAAACAAACGAAACCATGCAACTGCCCTTCTTCCTGGGGACAAAATCCGGCTCAACCCTCTTCTCTCCTGCACCGATCGTTGCCCGCATAACGGCTGTGGATCTTCATGCGTTTATCCCGGAGAATTCTAAAGGATATATCCTGGATTGGTTTCAGTCAAATCCGGTTCACCTCAAGGTTTCTAAGGCCCGTTCTTCAAAATTCGGGGATTACCGGGCCCCGGTGAAAAATTTTCCGGCCAGGATCTCGGTAAACCGGAATCTGAACAGTTTTGATTTCCTGATTACCCTGGTACATGAAATGGCGCACCATGAAGTATGGACTGAAACATCTGCCCCGGTTCCGGGTTTTGGATTTCCCCGGAGAAAACGCCGGTCTCGTCCGCATGGGAAGGAATGGAAAAACCATTACCAGCGGCTAATGAGCCCACTGATGAAGGAATCCATTTTCCCGGTGGATGTGCTTCATCATCTTGAAAAACACTTTGAGAATCCCCGTTCTTCATCAAAATCGAATGAACACCTTGTTGTTGCATTGAAAAAATATGATGTCCCCGATGATTCCGTATTCATTGAATCCCTTCCTTTGGATGCAGTCTTTACCTTGCCTGCAGGGAGAAAATTCCGGAAACGGGAAAAACTCAGGAAACGATACCGGTGTGTCTGTCTTGACAACGGCAGGATCTATCTTTTCAGCCCAATGGCACGGGTTGTGCCAATGCCAATCTGATAACTACCGCTGGTTCATTGGATTCTGTTCATTATATTGTACTTTTGCAGCGAATTTCAAGCCTTTTTGAATGAAGAAATCAAATCATCACTTTTGTGTAATCATGGCCGGAGGCATCGGGGCAAGGTTCTGGCCGATGAGCCGCACCAGCCATCCCAAGCAATTTATTGATATCCTTGGTACCGGCGAAACATTGATCCAGCAAACCTACAAGCGGTTTGCAAAGATCATGAACACCGAAAATATTTATATCGTCACAAATGAAGCGTATAAATTGCTTGTGAAGGAACAGATCCCGGGGATATCCGACGAACAGATCCTGTGCGAATCAGCCCGGCGAAATACTGCTCCCTGTATCGCCTATGCAAATTACAGGATCCTTGCAAGGGATCCTGAAGCATGTATCGTTGTAGCACCTTCCGACCACATCATTCTGAAAGAAGAAATTTTCCTGGAAAATATTCTTACTGCCCTCCAGGCCGCCGGGGAGCATGACTGGCTGCTTACCCTCGGGATCCGCCCGAGCAGGCCCGATACCGGTTATGGCTATATCCAGTTTGAAGAAGGATCCGTATATCCAAAAGACCCTCACTTAAAAAAAGTTAAAACCTTTACCGAAAAACCGGATCTCGAACTGGCCACAACGTTTCTCAAATGCGGGGATTTTCTGTGGAATGCCGGGATCTTCGTTTGGTCGTTAAAAAGTATTATGAAAGCCTTCTCCGATTTCCTGCCGGAGATAAATATCCTGTTCCGCAAAGGGATCGGGCAGTACGGAACACCTGGCGAATCGGCATTCATCAATGAAGCTTATGGAATCTGCAAGAGCATTTCCATCGACTACGGGATCATGGAAAAAGCCGGTGATGTTTACGTTCTTGCCGTTGATTTTGGCTGGTCAGATCTTGGCACCTGGGGTTCGCTATACGAAAACCGATCAAAAGATGAGAATGGAAATACCGTTGTTGGAAAGAATGTCATGTTGTTTGACTCTTCCAATTGCATTGTGAATATGCCCCAGGAAAAGCTGGTCGTACTGGAAGGGTTGAATGACTACATCGTAGTTGAGTCGGAAAATGTCCTCCTGGTGTGTAAGAAATCGGATGAACAGCAGATCCGGCAGTTTGTCAATGACGTACGGCTGGAAAAAGGGGAAAAATACGTTTAAATCACAGGATATGCCGGACTCAACTGTTACGGCCACCAAGAAAATAAGTGATTCTATCAGGCGTTTTCATTAACAGCAAGACGAACCAGGCGTGGATATTTATCTGAAGAAAAAACGTTGGAAATGGTTACTATTCGGCACTGCCGTTGTGATTGTCTCCATTTCGCTTTATTACACCAATGTCCTGGTGGAAGAAATCCGTAAGGATGAGCGCAAGAATGTGCAGATCTGGGCGGATGCGATCCATCACCGGGCCGGGATCGTCAATTATACCAATAAACTGTTCGAACAGATCAAAGAGGAAGAACGGCTGCGGATGAAGACGGTAGCCGAAACCCACCGGCGTATGATCACGGCCAATATCAGCGAAGACCTGACCTTTGAAAGCGGCATCATTGAGAACAATGTTTCCATCCCGGTGATCGTGTCCGATGAGAACGGGAACATCCAGAGTGCAAGAAATGTTGATTTCAGCCCGGATACGGTTAACAAGATGACCCCGCAACTGAAGAAAGAGTTTTCCGTTTATCCCCCGATCATCGAAAGTTATAACCCCTATAATCCAAGCGCCAAGTTGATCCTTTATTATAAAGACTCAAAGATCTACTCCGACCTGCGAAAAGTTCTGGACGACCTGGTTAATTCATTTTTTTCTGAAGTCGTCTTGAATTCAGCTTCTGTACCGGTTATCATCACCGACAGTGTCAGGATTCCTATCCGGGATGAAACCGGAAGAATTGTTTCAGGTAATATTCCCGCCAAAAAAATGGAGGACCCGGCATTCGTAAAAGCCACGATCAAATCTATGGCTTCCCACAATAAGCCCATCCGGGTTAACCTTGCTGAAACCGGTGTACGGTATATCTTTTACGAAGACTCATTCCTGCTGACCAAACTGAAGTATTATCCCTTTATCCAGCTGGCCGTGATCAGCCTGTTCCTTTTGATCGCTTACCTGCTTTTCAGCCAGGCCCGCAGGTCAGAACAAAACCAGGTGTGGGTGGGAATGGCCAAAGAAACAGCGCATCAGCTTGGGACCCCACTATCTTCAATGATGGCATGGGTGGAATTGCTGAAGTTGAAAGGGGTCGACCAGGAAACATTAATCGAGATCGAAAAAGATGTGAACCGCCTGGAAACAATTACCGACCGGTTTTCAAAGATAGGCTCCCAGGCACGACTTGAATCTACCGATATTGTAAAACTGATCCATGATTCCATTTCATATATCCGGTCAAGGACATCACAGAAAGTGCATTTTATCATCACTCCGGATATGAACAAGGAGATTATGGTTCCGCTCAATATACATCTCTTTGAATGGGTAATCGAAAATCTCTGTAAGAATGCCGTAGATGCCATGGAAGGGAGCGGGGAAGTTCACATTGAGATTTCAGAAGATGAATTCAATGTAATCATCGACGTTACCGACTCGGGTAAAGGCATCCCGAAATCACGGCAAAAGACCATCTTCAATCCCGGCTATACCAGCAAACAACGGGGCTGGGGACTCGGGCTGACCTTGTCGAGAAGGATCATTGTAAATTATCATTCCGGCAAGATTTTCGTCAAATCTTCTGTGGTCAATAAGGGGACAACTTTCCGGATCATGCTGAAGAAGAAAAAATAGTCATGTCCGGCATCTATATTCATATCCCTTTTTGCAGGAGAAAATGCCACTACTGCAACTTTTTCTCTCTTGCTTCCCTGAAATATAAGGAACGATTCCTGGCGGCGTTAAAGAAAGAAATTTTCCTCTGGAAAAAGTATTTAAACGGGAAGCCGATTGAGTCCATATACTTCGGTGGGGGAACGCCATCCATTTTACAGATACCGGAGATAGAAGGTATCCTGGAAGAGCTCAGAAAATATTTTATCCTGGCGGAGAACCGGGAGATCACCCTGGAAGCTAACCCGGATGATCTTGCCCCCGATATCCTCCGTGAATATAAGACCATCGGGATTAACCGCCTGAGCATAGGAGTTCAGTCATTTTTTGATGATGACCTGGAATACCTGAACCGGATCCATTCAGGACAACGTGCGGAAGAAGTTGTTCAACAGGCAAAGGAAGCAGGCTTTTCCAATATCAGCCTGGACCTCATTTACGGAATCCCGACACTCACGGCGGAAAAGTGGCAGAAAAACCTTGAAAAAGCATTTTCAATGGAGGTGCCGCACATCTCTGCCTATTCCCTGACCGTAGAACCCAAAACAGTTTTGGACATACTTATCCGGAAAAAGAAACTGCCCGGGCCCCGAGAAGAGCAGATCCTTGAACATTTCCATATTCTTTTACGAATGATGAAAGAACAGGGATTTGAGCATTATGAGATCTCGAATTTCTGCAAAAACGGGTTTTATTCCAGGCACAATAGTATGTACTGGAACGGAACGCCTTACCTTGGACTGGGGCCTTCGGCACACTCTTTCAATGGCTCCTCCCGGCAGTGGAACATCTCCAACCTTGTTCAGTACATCGACCAGATCAACAGAAATGAACCATTTTTCGAATCGGAAGAACTGACCCCGCTTCAGAAATACAATGAATATGTCATGGTTTCGCTGAGAACGATGTGGGGATGTGATCTGAACACGATCGGTGAACGATTTGGAGAAGAGGCTGCTGCCCACTTTTCCCGGCTGTCTGCCAGATATATAACATCAGGTGAATTGGTTGAAAAAACGGGTATCTATTACCTTACGGATGAAGGAAAACTTTTCGCAGACGGAATAGCTGCAGATCTATTTCTTGAACCGCAAAAAAGTCCCGAGTGGTAATTTTTTTCCGGAACGGTCGGTAAAATAAAGTTCCCCGATTTCCTGATCAGGGATAATACCAAAATGTGACCTCGACAGACTATCTGCAATCAATGCTGAAAATCCCATAGAATAAAGGCTAAGAATGAAAAAGCCGGGTTCGTGATCCAGAAGCTGGCTGCACGATTTCACCATCTCGTTGATCGAATCCTGCAGAATCCATTTTTCTCCTTCCGGGCCCCTGCCATAGGCCGGTGGGTCCAGGATAATTCCATTATACCGGTTGCCCCTTTTCACTTCCCTCCTCGCAAACTTAAGTGCATCCTCCACCACCCAGTGAATCCTGTTCAATCCACTGGCTTCCATGTCCTCCTTGGCCCAGGTGACCACAGGCTTGACTGAATCCACATGTACGACCTCGGCCCCGGAGGCTCTTGATGCAAGGGAAGCGCCTCCTGTATAGGCAAACAGGTTTAACACGCGTAACGCGTGACGCGTATCGCGTAACGGGTTTAGAATGTCGTAGATATAATTCCAGTTCACAGCCTGCTCCGGGAATACCCCGATATGTCCGAAGGCGGTCAGGCCCAGCCGGAACTTCAGGTGCATCTCTTTGTAGGAGTAGGAAATCATCCATTGATCCGGCATCCCGGGTTTCAGCTTCCAGTCGCCTTTTTCGCCGGGTTCCAGTTTCGAGGGGTCGATTCCCCGCATTCTCCTGTAACGTGCATGGGAAATTCTTTCCCATTCCGCTTCCGGGAGTGATTTTTCCCATACCGCCTGGGGTTCGGGACGTGCAAGGGTGTATTTCCCGAACCGTTCTAACTTTTCCAGGCCACCGGTATCAATAAGTTCATAATCCTTCCAATACGATGAGGTCAGGAGTTGCATGTCAGAATAGGTTTTACTGGTATTCATATGGGAGAACTGTATTTCCTGGTTTCAAACTTAGGAAAAAAATTTCAATAAACCGTATTACCTTTTTCTTTCCCGGCCGATTAAGGGAATAATTTTAAACAGGAAACTATGACAGCAACGTATTCACAGATTTTAATCCAAATTGTTTTTTCGGTAAAGAGCCGGAAAAACCTGATCCCTCAGGAAAACCTGGAAGAGGTGTTTGAATATATGGCAGGGATCATCCGTAACAAAGGACAAAAGCTTATCATTGTCGGCGGTGTCTCTAACCATATTCATATTTTATTAGGAATGAAACCCGGGATTACTGTTTCAGCATTGGTCAGAGACATCAAAAACAATTCAACAAATTTTATTAATCAACAGGACTGGATGGCAGAAAAATTCTCCTGGCAAAATGGGTTTGGAGCATTTTCTTACGGGAATTCCCAGATCGAACCGGTATTTAACTATATCAAAAACCAGTCGGAACATCACAAAACAAAGACCTTCCGGGAAGAATTTGTGGCGTTTCTGGAGAAATTTGATGTCGACTACGAGGAGAAATATCTTCCAAGTCTAGAATAATGTCACCCCTGCGGGGTTTTTATTGGTATTCTATTTCCCAATCTAGAATAATGTCACCCCTGCGGGGTTTTTATTGGTATTCTATTTTCCCAATCTAGAATAATGTCACCCCTGCGGGGTTTTTATTGGTATTCTATTTCCCCAATCTAGAATAATGTCACCCCTGCGGGGTTGTCAATTGTCGATTATTATTTCACCACCCGGTAAATGTCCAATGTGTGTTTCTAAAAACCGCGCAGCGGTGATATTACTCTAGCCATTGTTGGTCAGGATGAATTCCGCTAACCCTGAAGGGGTGGCATTATTCTAAACCGCATAGCGGTGACATTATTCTTGATATTCTTTTACCTTCTAAAGTAGGTATGAAACAGCCCGTTACCCCCCGGCTCCACATGATTTTCAAATCCCAATGCCGTCAATTTTTCAATCATCGGCATCGGCGGGAAGGGAGTGATGATCTCATAGATCTCGCCGGGTTGAAGGGAGGCACATTCTTCCATCACTCTTTGCAAAGGATGTTCTCCTGATGCCAGGATCGGCCGGGCATCGAAGGTAATCTTAATCTTGGTTTTATCTAACCATGTTGGTGTTTCCATTTTTAGTTTTTTAAGACAGCGCCTTACTGTCGTTTTAATTATTTCTTGTAGGATAAAATCCTTTGTTCTCCTCCCAGGGCTCTTTTTTCGGTCAGATCTGCTGATACTTCAAGGGTACCGAGATATTCGCCTGCATCATTTCGCAAAGCAAAATATTCGATGTGGATGAACCTCTCTTGCATCTGTATCCAGAAAGGTGCGCTGTCGGCTTTCCCTGATTTGAAATCACTCAGGATCTGTTCCACGACATGAACGCTGGAAGGGGGGTGGCACATGCGCACGTCGCGGCCGAGAATCGCCCGGTTACGGTCGAAGACACGTTCTTTGCCCTGAGTGAAATATTTTACCTTATCCTCCTTATCAACATAGGTAAGGTCGAACGGCACTGTGTTCAGAATACTCATGAGTTCTTCAACGGAAAGTTTCCCGCTGGGAAGATGAATGGTATCGTCTTCTGCCGACCTGTTTTCCGAAAGGTGGATTCCCTGCGGTTTCCATTCAATTTTCGGGTCGTAAAGGCAATAACCGATCTCATTTGTCTGCCGGTAGATATCATACCAGTTCTCCTCCGTCAGCTTATCCATGGTCATGGGAAAAAGGATTTCCTCTTCCTTCATGATCATATCGACAACGGCCTTTATTGCCGGCCGCAGCTGCATCTCAATTGCATTTTTCATCAGTTCTGGGTTGCCATTACCCGGCGCCAGGAGTGACTCCATCGCACTTTTCAGCAATCCCCGGGTTTCATTGTGTTTCCCCCACATCACAGTTGGCGGACCGGTGATTCCGTATTTCTCAAGAAATGGGAAAAGCAGGTTTTCTTTCCGGCGATAGTGTTTGTCGACATCCATCAGGCTGTTGAAAAGCAATCTCAGGTTGTTCCTGTATGCCTCATCACCGATCGAAGAAACCAGTTCATCGCTCTTTTCAAAAAGTTCACCCAGCTTCTTAATCACCATTTCCAGTTCCCGGTTCTCTTTTTGAAATGTGTCAACAGGATGCCCCGGCGGAACAATCTTTGCCCCGGTCAGGTCGATGCTTCCTTCCAATGCCTCCGTATGAATATCGCAAAGGCGAAGAACCTCTGTTTCCGGCAATCCTTCATTGATCAGCTCTTGTTCCACTTCAACCACTTCCCCATAAGGTATTTTCTGCATCAGCTCAGCCAGCCGCTTTCGGATCTCCTGAGGTGCAATGCCTTCGTGCAGCTGAAGGATCATGTGCTTCAGTAATTCCTTTCGTTGTTCCGGATTATTTATCAATTCACTCATGGTAGTTTATTTTAAAAAAATTTAATACCTGTATTTCTTTCCGGATCTTATCCCTTGATCATGGTTAATACCATTTTAAACTTTTCGATGGCATTTACAGCATGGGGGATATTTGCCGGCATAATGATCGTTTCACCGGTACCAAGCTGATGCGAAACTTTGTTTATGATCACCTCGCCGTTACCTTCCACTACCTGCAGCATAGCATCAAATGGAGCCGAATGTTCACTCAGCCGTTGGCCTTTATCGAAAGCAAACAACGTTACATTTCCCACGGTGCGATCAAGCACCCTTTTGCTTACAATTCCATCGGTGGAATAATCCACGCTTTCATTGAACCTGAATTTATTGCCGGGTTCGAAAATACTTTTTTCCATTTTTTTCTTATTAAGATATGATTTTTTACTTTTGAGTTGTTTTTTTCTCTTTTATCAGATGAAGGATTGTCAGAACCGGATGCTTATACACCATCGCAGGTCCTGAAAACTGCATCACCGTCTTTATCTCTTCCCTTCTTTTCGGACTGTAACAATGAACGGGGCATTTTTTACAGGCCGGTTTCCCGGGGCCAAATATGCAACGGTCGATCCGTTGGATTGCATATTCCCTGAGTTCCCTGCATTCATCACACAATAATTTCCCTCCATGCACGGATTCACAATAGATATTGATCATCGCGATGAGCGTTTTCTTTTCAAAATATAGTGAATCTTTCATCATCATGAATCCGTGAATAACGGGGAATTGATTAATTCGTTTTCTTTATTGACCATCCGCCTTTCAATCCGAAGATGAACCAGGCTAGTGCCAGCGCTCCGAGTGCAAACACCGTATCTCCGATGACCCTTAGCCAACGGAAGAACGCGATGGTGGGATCCTGCAGAAATTCAGCAGAACGGGCATACCACATACCGTTTTTCACGCTAACCCATGTTTGTGCAAGTCCAACCGGAAGAACGCTGATCAGCACCATCAATGCAAGCCCGATATTGATTGCCCAGAATGCAAACCGGATCCATTTCTGGTTCCACTCCTTGCCCGGATCCATACTCTTCATTACAAATAACATCAACCCGATGCCGAGCATCCCATAAACCCCGAACAGGGCGGTATGTCCGTGAACCGGTGTGGTGTTTAATCCCTGCATATAATAAAGTGCTATTGGAGGATTGATAAGGAAGCCGAAGATGCCGGCGCCAACCAGGTTCCAGAATGAAACAGAGAGGAAAAACCAGATCGGCCATTTGTATCCCTGTATCCACTCGCTTCCCCGGGAAATCCGCAGATTTCCATATCCTTCAAAGCCCATCAGCACAAGGGGAACTACTTCAAGCGCGCTGAAGGTCGCCCCAAGCGCCAAGATCGCTACCGGCGTTCCTGAAAAGTAGAGATGATGGAATGTCCCGATGATACCCCCGGAAAGGAAGACAATAGTCGATAAAAGTACGCTGCCTGTTGCCGTTGAAAGGCGTATCAGTCCCAACCTTACAAAAAGAAACGCAATGGCAACCGTGGCGAATACTTCAAAAAATCCTTCCACCCAGAGGTGAACCACCCACCAGCGCCAGTATTCAGCGATGACCAGGTGTGTTTGCCTGCCCCACATCAATCCTGCTCCATAAAAGGCTGCGATGGCGATGGAGGCGATCAGGAACATGGTAAGCAGACTACGGTTTTCCGCCTTGTTCTTAAATGCCGGCATCAGTGCTCTTCCCATCAGGAATAACCAGATCACCAACCCAATGAAAAGGAATAATTGCCAGAACCTTCCCAGGTCAACATATTCGTATCCCTGGTGTCCAAACCAGAAGTTCTGTACCAGACCGAGGCGTTGCATAACACCAAACCATTGACCAATCAATGATCCGACAACAATAACCAGGAGTGCTATGAACAGGAAATTAACCCCGAGCGCCTGGTATTTTGGTTCTTTTCCGGAAACGGCAGGCGCCAGGTAAAGTCCGGTAGCCAACCAGGATGTAGCGATCCAGAATATTGCAAGTTGGATGTGCCAGGTGCGGGAGATGGAATAAGGTAAGAGTCCGGATAGTGGGATTCCATAGAATGCCTGGCCCTCCACCGCATAATGCGCCGTAATGGCACCCATGAGTACCTGAACAAGGATCAGTGCTGTGACAACCCAGAAATATTTTAATGTGGCTTTCATGGAAGCCGTCATGATACCCCCGAGGAGGGGATCTTTTCCAGGCATCTCCTGTGGCGCAAGTAATTCGTCTTTGCGGGAAGCATAAAACCACACCATCAGCCCGATCCCTGCAATCAACATGATCACGCTGAACCCGGTCCATAGGATCAGGGAACTCGTGGCATGATTCCCTACAAGTTCGTCGGAAGGCCAGTTATTTGTATAACTGATATCGCTTCCCGGACGGTTGGTCACGCATGACCAGGCAGTCCAGAAGAAAAATGCATTCATCTTGGCCATCCTTGCGGAATCCTTGATGGTATTGGGGGGAATGGCATAATTGTCGCGTAATTTAACCAGTTTGGGATCATTCATGAACAGTGAGGCATAATGCCCGGAAACAAACCTGATCGCCTGTGCCCTGAGCGGAGAAACCAGTGTCTGTTTCGTGGCAGGATCATAAGTGTTGGCACGTATTTCGGTTTGCAACCTTATCTTCAGCATGGCCTGGTCTTCAGCCGGAATATCTTTGAAGAGCTTGTGGTAAGAAGTATCCGCCAGGTAATCGAGCATATATGCGGCTTCGCGGTGCAGCCAATCGGCCGACCAATCCGGAGCCACATAGGAACCATGCCCCCAGATGGTTCCGACTTCCTGTCCACCGATCGATTGCCAGATGTTTTGCCCGTCGCGGATATCGGCGCCGGTAAAGAGTACTGTGTTCCCGGTTGATACAACTTCATCGGGAATGGGTGGTTTTTCACGGTAGATCTGCCTTCCGAAGAACAACAGCACCGAAAAACTGATGACCATTACAGCGATAAAGCCGATCCAAAGTCTACGTGTTTTCATAATTTTTTGTTTTGTTTAACTAGGATAATGTCACCCCTACGGGGTTAATTGGTATTTATATTTTTTTTTACCATTTTGCCATTTTGCCATTTGATTATACCCAGTCTTCTTCAAGTACTTCTCCCTGAACACTGATAACCGAAAGCTTCAGCGGGATATTCCGGTCGGCATTTTCCCGTGCTGTTTTTGCCATCTGCAGAAGGCCTCCGCAACAGGGAACTTCCATGATGACGACCTGGAGCGAATTGATTTTCGTGTCGGCTATCATAGAGGTGAGTTTCTGCAGGTAGGATTCCTTGTTGGTATCCAGTTTCGGGCAGGCAATAGCGATGGATTTCCCTTTCAGGTAACGTGCATGAAAATTGCCCATGGCAAAAGCAGCGCAATCTGCTGCCAAAACCACATCCGCATTCTTGAAATACGATGCCTGTGGATTCAGCAGGTGCAGCTGTACCGGCCATTGTCGAAGTTCAGAAGGTGTGTCCACAGGGGCGGAAATCTTTGCCTTACCTGCATTTTCAAACTGTTCGGTGTCGATCCTGAAATCCTTGGCGGCTGCTCCGGGGCATCCGCAGGCACTGGCCTGCTGTGTGTTAATTCCATTTTCACTCATGTCAATGTTGTTTTCTTTAATGTAAAATATGGCTTCATTAAAAAATCCCTGTTCGTTGTGGTCGCGGAGATGATCCAGATGGGCAAGGATCGTATTTCTTCCTTTTGTCGAAAGTGTTTCCATTACTTTTCGTTCATTGTAAGGCTCGGCTTCCCTTTCTTCGATCTCTATGGCGCCTTCAGGACAATGACCGATACAGGCTCCCAGCCCGTCACAGAATAGGTCGCTGATCAGCCGGGCTTTACCGTCGATGACCTGCAATGCACCTTCCTGACAATTGGGGATACACAGTCCGCATCCGTTGCATTTTTCTTCATCAATCCGGATAATGTTTCTTTTCATTTTTTATCTTATTGTTATATTGTGGTATGATAATACCTTTTTAAAATAAAAAAAATCAAATGTATTTCTTCAGTGTTTGTTCTTTCATAAACCGTTTAAATTCGATCGCCATTTTATTGACGACATTTCCCATCAGGCATTGATCGAAATGGCAGATTTCATTGGCAAGCGGACAATCAGTAATTTCCAGAGGGCCTTCGATCGACTGATAAATGTCGAGCAGGGTAATATCGGTAGGTTGTTTTTTCAACGTAAATCCACCCGAAGGACCCCGAACCGATTTTAACAAGTCATTCTTGACCAGCCGTTGCGCCACTTTTGAAATATGATTTTTGGAAAAACCGGTCTGCTCTGCAATCTTCACTGCATTGATCCCGTTTTCATTGCGGGCAATCAGTACCATACTGTGAATGGCAATCGAAGCAGCCTCGGACATAGAAAAGATTTTTGCCATAACAGGTATTTAGGTATTTGAATGCGCAAATATAAAACTAATTTTTATTCTGCAATGAAAAAACGAAAAAAAAAATTATTTTTGGTCTCGTTAGTTAGTTTTGGGGATTGACTAAAAAGAAAATATAAAATTTCTCGCAGATTTTCGCAAATTAGACGCTGATTCACGCAGAAGACTATGTGACCTTTTACATCAGATAATGTTATTAAAAAAGATACAAATCTCATCTGTGAAAATTTGCGGGAAATCTGCGTAAATCTGCAAGAACGATTTTAATGTCATCATTTATGGTCAAATTGATAGCCAGTCTGCAGAACCCCCTGATCAAGAACCTTCTGCTTCTCCAGGAGAAACCGCGGGAAAGGAAGGAGCAAAACCTTATTATCATTGAAGGGATCCGTGAGATAAGGCTGGCCCTGATGGCCGGGTTTACAATCACCAATCTCATTTATTGTAAGGAACTAGTCCCGGAAGATGCTCTTAATGGATTGTCTTCAGTATCGATCACTCCAATGGATCTGGCTGAGGTTCCGGTGGAAATCTATAACCGGATCGCTTATCGCAAAGACCATGAAGGAGCCATCGCCCTGGCAAATCCCAAAAGGATACAATTCCAAGATCTGAAACCAGGCATTTCGCCTCTTTTTCTCGTCCTGGAATCGGTTGAAAAACCGGGTAACCTGGGTGCCCTGCTTCGAACTGCAGATGCAGCAAACCTGGATGCAGTGATCATTTGTGACCCGCAAACGGACATTTATAATCCTAACGCCATTCGTTCCAGTATCGGTTGCATTTTCACCATCCCGGTGGTGACAAGTACAACACCGGAGGCCATTTCCTGGTTGCGGTCAAATCATATCAGGATGTTTGGCACTGCATTGACTGCAACCAGGTTTTACCACGAAACCGACCTCCGCGGTCCTGCCGCCATTATCATGGGATCGGAAGCATCTGGATTAAGCAAGTCGTGGCTGGATGAGGCGGATGAACTGATCAAAATCCCCATGAATGGGAAGATCGATTCGATGAATGTTTCAACCTCCGCGGCAGTAGTGGTGTTCGAAGCATTAAGACAACGGAATTTCAAGAAATAGCGAAATAATTATCAATTCCCCAATGGCTAATGGCTAAATCCTTAACTAACTCTTCTTCTTTGCCTTTTTCTCTATTTTTTCAGCCCGCTTTTCTTTTGGTGTTTTTGCAGGTGCTTTTTTAACATCCTTTTTAACATTTTTTCCTTTTGACATATTTTAAAATTTTAGTTGTTACTGTTCCGTTTTATCAGATTGATAACGTCATTGGTTGTACAAAGGTATGGATATCCTTTTTAAAAAAATTTTTCCAAAACCTAATACCAAAAATTCGTAATTATTTAAACTACCATTTATAGTGTTCGTCGTTCTCCCCAAGGGTCAGAAATCCTTTGGGCATCTGGGTTTTGAATTCAAGCGGTTGTCGTGTGACAGGATGATTGAATGAGAAATAATAGGCATGCAACCGTATCCTTCTTTTGACCTTATTATCCGCGCCATATTTAAAATCACCCACAATGGGACAGCCCATTTCCGCCATGTGAACGCGGATCTGGTGTTTCCTGCCGGTTTCCAGCCGGACCTCGACCAGGGTGGTGTTTTTCAACTCTTTCAGTACTTTGTAATGGGTGATGGCCATCTTTGCGCCGGGCCGTTCCTGTTTTATGGTAAACACTTTCTGATCCCATCCTTCAAGCATCCAGTTCTCAAGAACCCCTTGGCTGTTTTCTGGTTTCCCCTCAACCAAAGCATAATAGCGTTTTTCCGTTTCTTTCCAGTGCTCTTTTATCATCTCCTGGATCTTTTCCGATTTCGCAAATACCAGGATTCCCGAGACTTCCCGGTCGAGCCGGTGAACAACAAAGATCTTTTCCCTGCCTTTTGAGCGGTCACGTACATAATCCGTCAGTTCTTTATACAGTGAAGTTCCATGTGTTCCTTTCTCACCATAGGTAAGGATTCCGGCGGTCTTAACCACAATGATCAGGTCGTCATCTTCATAAAGAACGGGAAACGGGCAATCCTGAGAATCCACCGGGGCTTTGTATTTCACATATTCAACCACATCGCCGGGTTTGACCATGAAATGCTGTTGCATAACAGCCTTTCCGTTCACGCTCACGCTGCCGTGAACTATGATCTTCTTGACCATGGATCTTGATCCGGTTTTGAATTCTTTGATCAGAAGATCGGCCAAAGATATCTCTACTTCCGGCTTGATTATCATTTTCTTGATTTGATGCAAAGATCGGAAAGAAAAAGGACAGGGCTCTATTTTAGAATAACTTTCATCACTACCGGCTGGTGATCGGAAAAATTGAATCCTGTTGCAACGGTATGAATCGATTCAACTTCCACATTGGGTGATACCACATAGAAATCAATAATGGTGGTTTTGGTTTTCCCTTTTTGATATGGCATATCAACATCCCTGTTTGAAGGGGCCAAAGGATCGAAGGCAAATCTCCATCCCGGCAGGAACGTGGAATCCAATACTGGATCGATTGCTTTTGCCAGGTCTCCTGAAATCACAGATTCCGGCCGGAACCCCCTGGGATTGGTGTTCCAGTCACCGCCGGTAATTACATAATTACCTTTTGTGTATTCCGAAAGCACATAGGAATGCAGTTTCTTTAATTCTCTTTTTCGTAATGTTCCACCTTTATCGAAGGTGGAATTGTGAAGGTTGACGATGACAAGTTCTTTCCCGGAAGACAGTTGGTACCGAAGCACCATAATACAGCGTTTCAACAACACTAGTTGTTTCGGCCAGGAAAACCGTGTTCCGAAATCGATTCGTTCTGCTGCTATGGGTTTATACTTTGGATAACAGGCGATCCCCGAAACGACACGACCCATAGGGTTATTCAACGGTACAGGAACAAACCGGCTGTCATAATTCTTCGCAAAAAGTGAACATCGCCCAGGGAATATCTTGCCAATTTCCACTACTTCATCTGTAAAATAACTTCTTTTGGAATGGATATCCGTTTCCTGGAGGAGAATGAAATCTACCGAATCCATAGATGAAAGACATTGATATATCCCTTCCTGGTATCCCGTGAATTCATTTTTCTCCGGCCTTACCCTTGTCCCTCCTTCATAAAAGAAATCCATCTTTTTCCCAAGGCCGCTGTAACCAATGTTCCAGGTAAGAAAGGTAAAATCAGTTTTTAAAGGAGGTAGTATCATCCCATTTCCCCGGATCACAATCGATTCCTTGCCTGATGGATGAAAATCTGTCACCGTCAGGAACAACAAAAACCCCAGGATGATTCCTGCAGGAATTAACAGGACCCCAGCGAGTACTTTGATCAGCTTTACGCTTCTTTTCATCCTCCCGGTATATGGTGGCCGAAATGTACCATTTTTTTCATAATTTTACTGCGCTAATCTAATCCAGCGTCCTTTTCATGCCCATCCTTGGATCTATCATCAAGACTGCCTATACACTCCGTCAGATTCCCATTGACATTAAAAAGAATTTTAACCCGGTAATCGCCCAGCGAAAGGAATTGAAAAAACTTCTGAACCGTTCGCAGGATACCGCATTCGGAGAACATTACCGGTTTGCAGACATTCTTTCGCAAAAGGATGTCGTAAAGGCTTTCCAGGAAACCGTACCGGTGCACGATTACAATTCCATGTTCAAGAACTGGTGGTACCGCAGCCTGAACGGGGAACCCTGGGTTACCTGGCCGGGAAAAGTCAAGTACTTTGCATTGACCTCCGGAACTTCTGAATCATCCTCCAAACACATCCCCGTTACTTCCGCAATGCTTCGGGCTATACAGAAAGCAAGCATCCGGCAGTTAGTGATGACCACCAAGTATAATTTCCCGGATGAGTTTTACGAGAAAGGGATCCTGATGATCGGCGGAAGTACGCACCTTCAGTATAACGGCACCTATTACAAAGGCGATCTTTCAGGGATCACGGCAAGCAATATTCCTTTCTGGTTTCAGCATTTCTACAAACCCGGCCCGCGAATCTCCCGGGAAGAAAACTGGGCGTTGAAACTGAATGAGATTGTGAGGAAGGCAAAGAACTGGGACATCGGCGTTATCGTGGGTGTGCCGGCCTGGATCCAGATCATCCTGGAACGGATCATTGCACATTATAGTCTTCGGAATATCCATGAAATCTGGCCTAATTTCTCCGCTTATGTACACAGCGGGGTTTCCTTTGAACCTTATCTCAATAGTTTTGAGAAACTGCTCGGAAAATCCATCGTATACAATGAATCCTATCTTGCATCGGAAGGTTACATCGCCTACCAGCAGGCAGGCACACGGAAATCGCTGACCATGATCCTTGATAATGGCCTGTTCTATGAATTCATCCCATACAACAGTGTCAATTTTGATTCTGAAGGCAATCTCCTCCCTAAACCGGAAACGCTGACCATTGCGGATGTGGAGATCGATAAAGAATATGCCTTGTTGCTTTCATCCTGCGCCGGGGCATGGCGGTATCTTATCGGCGATATCGTGAAATTTACCAGCAAGGAGGCCTGCGAAATCCTGCTCATCGGGCGTACAAAACATTTCCTCAGTCTTTGCGGGGAACACCTTTCCCAAGATAACATGAACCGTGCAGTAAAGATGCTCCAGGATGAATTCAACATCAAGATCAATGAGTTTACGGTCATGGGGATCCGCTATGGAAGCCTGTTTGCACACAAATGGTACCTGGGCACCGACGACTCTGTCGATCCGTTAATAGCTGCTGCAAAGTTGGATGAATACCTTTCTATCCTGAATGACGACTACCGGGTCGAACGCACGGAGGCCATCTGTGAAGTGTATGCGGAAATATTACCTTTGCAGGTGTTTTATGACTGGATGAAAACGAAAGGAAAGGAAGGTGGCGCCTTTAAATTTCCACGCGTACTTAAGGAAACGCAACGGATTGAATGGGAAGCTCACATTGCAAAACTGATACCGCAGGAGATGCGGAACCAAACAAAATAAAAGTAAGATGTTCGTCAAACTCCTACATCCGCTTTTCGAAGGACTGATCCTCGGCATCACCGTCGCAATAACGCTGGGGCCGGCTCTTGTTGCACTTCTGCAAACCAGTATCAAGCATGGTATAAAAACCGGGATATTCCTTGCGTTCGGAATTTTTACCAGCGACCTTTTTCTCGTTGTTCTTGCCTTTTTCGGTGTTTCCGAGTTCATTACTGCGCCGAAATTTCACCTGGCATTCGGAATCTTAGGCGGAATCCTGATGATCTCTTATGGCATCTATACGGTTTTCCGCAAAGTGCCGCAAAACGAGCAGGTGGAACCCATCAGTGAGATCCACGTGAAAAGACCGGGAGTCCTGCCCTATTATTTCAAAGGTTTTCTCCTCAATGTGGCAAATCCCTCTCTCTGGTTTTTCTGGATCTTCTGGGTCGTTTCGATCAACTCAACCTATGGCGGCGACCGGAAGTCTGTTTCTATGTTCTTTGCAGGGGCTTTGGGAATGATTCTCGCAACTGATATCCTGAAATGCATCCTTGCCAATAAGATCAAGGTGCTGGGCAATCCGAAAGTCAAACTCTGGATCAACCGGATCGTGGGTATCCTCTTTTTCATTTTCGGCGCTTTTATCATTACCGGAACATTACTGGAATACCTGGGAATACATTTCAGGGTTTCTTAACATTCATTCATCATAAAAAAAATTCCATGGAAACAAAATCTTATAAATACCGGTGGTTTCTGGCAGTCAACGGGGTCATTGCGATTTTGTTCGGCTTGCTGCTTCTTCTCTTCACCAAAGAAATTATCCTGAGTATCGTCTTTTTTTCAGGATTGGCGATAGCGCTGGGAGGATTGTGCTTCCTTTTGGTGGCCATCTACTATTTGAAGAAGGATAGAAATGTAGGGATGCTGATCCTTCAATCCATATTCAGCTTTGTTATTGGTATAGGGATTATGATCTTTCAAAAAGAATCCCTGCAACTATTCTTCCTACTGCTCGGAGTCTGGGCAATCATCGTGGGGATTTTTCAGCTTGTGATCCTGCTGAATATCAAACGGAATCTCTCCAACAAGAATTTCATCCTTTTCAATGGCCTTCTTACCATTGCACTGGGTATCGTGATGATCCTTCAAAAAGAGGAGGTTCCTGTTTTCCTCACTAAACTCCTTGGAGCATTCGCAACTCTCTTCGGGATCGTGATGATCTACCTTTCAATTATCATCCGGAAAACCGCGATAATGACAGAGAATGAAACGGATTCTCGCCCACGGTAATAGAACATCAGATCGTGCGGATTAGTTTTTCGAATTCGGCCTTGAAATTGGTTCCAATGGGAATGAAGCGTTCTCTTAGTTTAACCTGGTTTCCTTCAATAAGTTCGATCTTGGAGAGCGACACGATAAAGGATTTATGGATCCTGGGAAATTGTTTGGGAGATAACAGGTTTTCCAGGTTTTTCATCGAATGATAACTGATGACCATCCGGTCGGTCGTATAGATCTTTACATAATCCCCGAGGGCTTCTATATAGAGGATATCGTTAAGGCTGATGCGGTAGGTTTTTTTGCTTGATTTTACAAAAATGTACTGATCTTCCTGGGTTTCACCGGAAGTTTTTGCCGACAAGGAATGCTCCCATGGTTTGAGAATGTCCTGAACTTTTTGAATGGCCTTCAGAAACCGCTCCATTCCAAACGGCTTCATCAGGTAATCCACCACATCCAACTCATATCCCTGGATGGCAAATTCGGCATAGGCAGTTGTGATGATGACCAGCGGGGGATTTTTCAGGATGCGGAGAAATTCCAATCCTGTGAGTTTGGGCATGTTGATGTCAAGAAAGATCAGGTCAATTTTTTTTTCTTTCAGGATTTCCATTGCATCCAGCGCATTGTCGCATTTCTGCACCAGTTCAAGGGCTGGAATATCCTGTATATACCGCTCAAGAACTCGCTGTGCAAGTGGTTCATCATCAATAACCAGGCATTTGATCTTCATGACAACTCAAGGGTTAGTTCTACTTCGAATACATCACCGGTATCGGAAATTTTCAATTCATGCTTTGAGGGATAAAGGAGGTTGAGGCGCTTTCTTACATTTGCCAGTCCAATTCCTTCACTATTCCCGTTGACCTGTCCGGGAAAATTATATTTTTTGTTTTTTATGGAGAACGAGATTTTATCCTGATGAGACAGGTCGAACAATATCCGGATAAATGATGGATTATCTTTTTCTTTAACCACATGTTTGAATGCATTTTCGACAAAGGGGATAAACAGCAAAGGTGCAATCATAAGTTCCGTATGTTTTCCCTTTATTTCCATTTCGATCTTTATTTTCTCATCGGTCCTCAGCCGTTCCAGGTAAATATAATTCTGAAGAAAGTCCAGCTGCCTTTCCATGGATACATAATCATCGCGTGTCTCATAAAGGATGTACCGCATTAATTCCGATAATTTGAGGATCAGCTCAGGTGCTTTTTCCGACCTGTCCAGGCTTAGCGAGTAAATGCTGTTCAGGGTATTAAAGAAAAAATGAGGGTTGATCTGTGCTTTCAATGCCCGCAATTCGGATTCCACATTCTCACGCTCAATTTCCTTGATCCTTAGGTTTGCATCTTGCAGGTCAATGGAATCACGGGTAAATTTGATCAGGGTAGTAATGACCAGAAACATCAGTACCAGGATGAATTCCGCGACCATCTCGTTCAGGAAATTTGGGTGTTTCCCCTCGAATGCCATGGAGACAAAGTAATTCAGGCAGATGAAAAGCGAAATGTTTGACATCTCAAGCAAAGAAAAGAGAAGATATCGGCGCTTTTTAAAGAAAAGAGGTAATAAAATGAGAAGGTTAATATAAACCGAAACAGCAAGAAACAGCAACGTAATAATAATGTTAATGGCCGTCTGGAAATCCATGGCCTGTAACCTGAAATGCCGTGTAAGAAATATCAACACGACAAATAGTACCAGGCTTAATACCCAGAAGAGGAGATGCATCAGGATGCTGCCAAAACGTACCTTACGCGGAATTTCTTGAATCATCATAGCAGGGCTTAGTTTTATTTTCAAATATCCAAAAAATCTCAACGAATTCAAAGAAATTTTGATGTTTTTGCTGTTTTCACTGATCAACATCCGTTTTCGTTCGTTAAACCGAAAAAGGAATTAAGCAGGGAAAAGTACCAACTTATCGACTTTTAACCGTATTAATCTAAAAAAATTGCCCGGGTTTTTTCTTCTGCGTAATATTGCAAAAAAATATTCAGAGTAATAATCGTTATAAAATCGGATAAAATGAAGAACAAAATTGTTTTCCTGGCCATCCTCCTGGTTTTTTCTGCAGGAGCCAAACTGTTTTCAGAGAACCCGCCCGATGAAGGAATGTGGCTTCCTATTCTCGTTGAACGCCTGAATTATGTGGACATGGAAAAAATGGGATTGCATCTTACCGTCCAGGAATTATACGACATTAACCACTCCAGCCTGAAAGACGCCATTGTCGGGCTGTCGGGTAGCGGCGCTGCTTCAGGTGGTTTCTTTTGTACAGCAGAAGTTGTTTCGGGCGAAGGCTTGCTGTTTACCAACCACCACTGTGGATTCAATGCAGTGCAGAACCATAGCTCTCCCGAACATGATTATCTTACCGATGGATTCTGGGCCACGTCGAATAAAGAAGAACTGTCAAATGAAAATCTCTGTGCTTCATTCCTGGTACGCATGGAAAATGTTACAGACTCCATTATCCCCTTTCTTTCGGATACGCTGAAAGAATCGGCCCGTTCGGATAAGGTTAAAGAACTCACAGCAAAAATGAAAAAGAGGGCTGCTGAAAACGGAAAATACGAAGTCAGTGTAAAGGCCTTCTATGGTGGCAATGAATATTATCTCTTTGTCTTTAAAACTTACAAAGACATACGGCTGGTAGGTGCACCTCCTTCTTCCATTGGGAAATTCGGCGGTGACACTGACAACTGGATGTGGCCCAGGCATACCTGCGATTTCACCGTATTCCGGATCTATGCTGATTCAACTGGAGATCCATCCGCCTACAACGAAAAAAATGTTCCCCTGAAACCCAAATATCACTTGCCTATCAGCCTGAAAGGGGTAAAGAAAAACGATTTTGCCATGATCTGGGGATATCCGGGAGGTACAACCCGTTACCTTACTTCCTACGGAATGGAATTCAACGTGAATACGTTCTATCCCACCTTAATCAAGATTTTCGGGAAAGAACTGGAAGTCATGAAAGAACGGATGGACGTGGACAAGAAAGTTAAAATTGATTATGCAGGAAACTATGCCGGGATTGCCAATACCTGGAAGAATTTTATCGGGCAATCAAAAATGCTGGTTAAAAATAAAGTGGAGGACAAAAAGAAAGCCATTGAATCTGAATTTACCAATTGGTACAGCAAGTCGCCCGAATTGCAGAAAAAATATGGGACGGTTCTTGACAACATAAAAAACGGGTACAGCAAGATGAACAAAGTCGTCATTCCTTTCTTTTATTCAAATATCGCGGGGATGGGATTGGATGCGGTTCAGTTCGTGGGTCAGTTCGGCAGCCTGAAATCAGCCTTGGAAAAAAAGAACAAAGCCGCTATTAAAGAATCGGTTGAAGGGTTGAAAACTACAACCAAAGAACATTTCAAAGACATCGATCCGGTTGTTTCTCAAAAAACCATGGCCGAGCTCTTAAAGCTTTACGCACAAAATGTTCCAAAAGACCAGTTGCCTTCGGTCTTCGCGCTGATCGAAAAAGATTATCATAATGATTTCAATGCTTTCGCCGACGCTGTTTTCAAGACATCTGTCTTTGTTACCGAAGCAAATGCTATGGCGTTTCTCAATAAGCCGGGTATGAAAGTCTTTAAGAAAGACCTGGTTTCAATTATGGCTCAATCGTTCCAGGATGCAACCGGAAAATATGCTGCTGCCTATGGCGAAGCAAGAACGTCCATTTCAGCCGGGAATCGTCATTTTATTGCCGGTCTTCGCGAAATGAATCCGAAACTGGTGGCCTACCCTGATGCCAATTCAACCTTGCGTATGTCCTATGGGCAGGTTCTGGATTATTTCCCTGCAGATGCCGTACATTATGAATATTTTACAACCATGAAAGGCGTGATGCAGAAAGAAGACCCGAACAACGATGAATTTATCGTGCCTGATAAGCTGAAGGAACTTTATAAAGCAAAGGATTTTGGACAATATAGTGAGAATGGGGAAATGATTACCTGCTTCCTTACTAACAACGATATTACCGGCGGAAACTCCGGAAGCCCTGTCATTAACGGAAACGGACAGTTGATCGGGCTGGCGTTCGATGGTAACTGGGAGGCAATGAGCGGAGATATTTCGTTTGAACCCGATCTGCAGCGAACTATCAATGTGGATATTCGGTATGTCCTTTTCATCATCGATAAATTTGCCGGTGATACTAACATCATCAAAGAACTTACCCTGGTAAAATAAAACAACAGCTCCATTTATAGCTGTTGCCTGTACAATGTCTTGTTATCCGGATCGCCAAGGACATCATACATGTAATAAACCCGGTCTTTATAAATTCTGATCTTTTGTGGATAAGGATGCATGAGGGTGAGTATCTTATGAAGATCCCCTGTGTTAAGGTCAATCCGGTAGATGCCGGTCCCGGTACTTTTTAAGAATGTTGTATAAACTTTCGACTGGTTTTCATCCAGGAAAATATCACCCGACCATCTTCCGTCTTTGATTAAATCTATATTGATTTTCAGTTTATATGAAAAATTCCCTTCCGTATCAAAGAATTCAAGCTGTTTGGCCGGTATATCGAATATGCAGATGAAATTGCCGATTTTATAAAGGGCGGTTTTCAGCGGACGGTATAAAACCTTATGGGTAAAGTTCCATTCATTGAATTCTTTTCTATACAGGGTTAGTTCGTCCCGGCTCATAACCGCCTCCCTTTCCATATTGTTTAACTGAGCAAGATAATCGGGTTGACTACTGATCAGGGACCATGTATCTTCGGGGTTTCTCCTCAGCATTTTCATCTTTTGTTCATCAACCACCTGTGTTAGTTCTTGTTTCTTTTTAGTGACCTTGTCAATTCCGTAATACTGTACACCCTGCCCAAGACTGATCATTTTTTTAAAGAAAAGGACCTGGTTTGTCGATGCCACGCAATTGGCAAGCACATCATTGAATTTTGCCATACCCACCGCATGGATCATCTGGAGAGCCTTATCCTTCCTGTATACTTGGAATACAGAATCCCTCCCGACCACATGAAGATAACCAAGACAATCCTTCAGTAGGGAAGTGGGCGTGAAGAACAGTATTCCGGATCGTGCTACCGTATCCCCTTCCAGGTTCCTGCAGATCAATTCTTCCTTTGATACACGATTCCTGTAAACCAGCAAATACACGAACCCACTATCGATCTCATAATCCCTCAGGGTATAATGCTCATCCTTGAAAAAGGGTTCAATCCAGTTTGCCCTGATCTCCACTTCTTTTAATTCACGGATATCTCTATCCATGTATAGAGTCATGGAATTTGATGTTCCGTCGAGAAGGATCCGCTTGGTTTTAAATCCAAGATGTCTGACAATCATGAAGATGGGAATAGTATCGATGTAGAAGGAAAAGGCCCCTTTCTGATCAGTGACAGACCCCAGTTTCGACCCTTCAAAGGATATGTTGACATTTGCAAGCGGTCCTCTGCTATCGGACATGAATACTTTGCCGTAATAAAAACGATAATGTACCTGGCCATCAGTAGACTTCCATGATAAAAATAATGCAAGAAGAATAAGCGGAAAAAAAGGAAACAGTTTCATAAGATCCTTCATGATCATCCGGTAACCAAGTCCCGATTTCTTTATTTCACCTCCGAAAGTTAAGAAAAAGAGTTCTGGTAGTGTGAAAAACACCGGATATTTTAACGGTTATATCGGATAAACCCAGCATTCAGTAGATTATCCGGCAAAGGCACTTTATTTAAGCCTGAATTATCAGTATCTTCGTGAAGTTTTTTACGTTGTATGAATGAGAACAGGCTGTTGAGATGAAGAGAAGAATCAAAATTCTGATCCATATTATCTACTGGTTTTACATGATTAACCAGTTTTTGTATCCATGGTATATCAATAAAACGGATAGTTATTTCTGGACAGATACCGCGTTGAATTTTTGCTTAAGCCTGATCAACTTTTATGCTTTCTATTTTATTCTTCCCTTTCTTATCAAGAACAGGAACATCTTCCTGAGCATTTTTACGGGAGCACTCCTTTTGTTTATTATTGCAATCGTCCGGTATTATATCGAGGTAATTTTCTGGAAAGAAATTATTCATCTTCCACCAAAGGAGATGATGAACATCCACGAATGGTTCTATTCCGGGTTGCGTCTTTCCATTATTTCCGGAGCCTACGCCATCCTGATAAAATTCGCGATCGATTGGTTTGATACCCAGAAACTGAAGGTTGAGATGGTGAATCAGTCCCAGGCGAGCGAGTTGGCATTATTGCGTTCGCAGGTGAATCCTCATTTTCTCTTTAATACACTGAACAACATTTATTCCCTGGTTTGTAAAAAATCGCCCGATGCCCCTGAGGCCATCATGAAATTATCTTCCATTATGCGGTATATGCTCTATGATGCTAATACCGACTTTGTATTGCTGGAAAAAGAGATTGAATACCTCGAGAGTTTTATTGAACTCCAGAAACTGCGTATCCGGCATACGAATTTTGTAGAACTTAGGATTGAAGGAGAGGTGGGTAACAAAACAATCGCCCCCATGCTGTTAATCCCTTTTGTTGAAAATGCCTTCAAACACGGGAGTAAATCAGGGCCCTTGCCGGGGATCCGGATCCACCTGGTTGCAGCGCCGCATCAGCTGCTCTTTGAGGTTACAAACCATCTGAAGAAAAATTTCCTCGGACCGAAAGACACCATCGGTGGTATCGGGTTACAAAATATAAAAAGACGGCTGGAAATTCTCTATCCCGGGAAACACTCCCTTGAAACAACGCAAGACAATGATCTATACAAGGTTAAACTATTAATACAAACATAATGAAGATAAATTGTATTGCGATCGACGATGAACCTTTGGCGCTGGATATCATTCGTGATTATTGTTCAAGGCTCCCTTTTCTGAACCTGGAAAAAACCTTTGAAAATGCATTGGATTCGATCGAATATATACGGGATCATCCCCTCGATCTTCTTTTTCTTGATATTCAGATGGAGGAACTCTCGGGGATTCAGCTGCTGAATTCATTGAGCCACCGGCCTTACGTGATTTTCACCACCGCTTACGATTCCTATGCGTTGCAGGGGTTTGAACTGGACGTGATGGACTACCTGTTAAAACCCATTTCCTTCGAGCGGTTTGTTAAAGGAGTGAACAAGGTATATGAAAAGGTAAAGGCCGACCAGAAAATTAACAGTTCTTCTGAAAATATTCTGACGATCACCTCGGGTGATCCTTTCTTTTTTGTAAAAACGGAAACACGGATCGAAAAGATCCGCTATGCTGATGTTCTTTTTATTGAAGGAATGGGGGATTACTGGCGCATCATTACCTCTTCGAAAAAGATCATGAGCCTTTTGAACTATAAAAAACTGGAGGAGATCCTTCCCAAAAATCAGTTTGTCAGGGTTCACAAGTCATTTATCGTTGCCCTCGATAAAATCGACAGTGTGGAGCGGAACCGTATCAAAATCGGCGACCGGCTGATCCCCATCAGTGAAACATACCGAAAAACCTTCTTCGACCGGATTGAAAAGAAAACATAATATAGGCAGGAAAATTCAAGCCACCCAGAAGTAAAATAATCTATTCACCAAGATCCAATGTGAAGGGATCATTAATTTACAAGCACAAAATCCATCTGTTTTCTTGGCAGGTCAACTTTTTTTACCTTTATTTTGACTTTACCCCCAAGTTTGTATTGCTGTCCTTTTCGTGAACCGATCACCTGATAATTCTCCTCATCCAGGTAATAAAAATCATCGTTCATGTCCCTCAACCGGATCATACCTTCGCACTTGGTTCCTACAATCTCGACAAAGATTCCCCATTTGCTCACCCCGGAGACCAGTCCGTCAAAGATCTGGCCTACTTTATCCATCATGAATTCTGCCTGTTTATATTTTACAGACATGCGTTCTGCGCTTTCGGCTTTTCTTTCCATTTCAGATGAATGGTCACACTTACTTTCATATTCCTCCCGGTTGGCTGATTTCCCTTTTGAAAGATATTCCTGCAGCAGCCGGTGAACCATGAGGTCGGGATAACGGCGGATCGGTGAGGTAAAATGGGTATAGTACGGGAAGGAAAGCCCATAATGCCCTATATTTGTGGTAGTATAGAATGCTTTTGCCATGGTTCGAACTGCGATTGTTTCCACCATGTTTTCTTCGCCCTTCCCTTTGATCTGGTCAAAAAGGCGGTTGAACGACTCGGCAAGGCTCTTGCGGTTCGTGAAATTGATCTTATAACCCAACTTGGCGATAAACCGGGTAAAATTCTCCAGCTTCTCGGGGACAGGGCTGTCGTGTACCCGGTAAACAAATGTTTTGGGATCTGTATTCCCTTTTTTCTTTCCCACCCATTCAGCCACCTTACGGTTGGCCAGAAGCATGAAATCTTCTATCAGTTTATTTGCGTCTTTCATTTCCCGGAGATAAATTTCCACCGGTTTCCCTTTCGGGTCAAGTTTAAATCTTACTTCCTGTGTCTCAAAGTTGAACGATCCTTTCCGGAAACGTTCTTCCCTCAGTTTCGTGGCAAGTTTATTGAAAACCAGGATCTCTTCTGCATGATCTCCTTTCCCTGATTCAATGATTTCCTGCACTTCCTCGTAATTGAAACGCCGGTTGGAATGGATGATCGTTTTCCCGAACCACTCATTGATAATACATGCATTTTTGTCTATTTCGAATACGGCGGAAAAACAAAGGCGGTCTTTGTCCGGCTGCAAAGAACACAACTGGTTGGATAATCGTTCGGGAAGCATCGGGATCACCCGGTCGACCAGGTAAATGGAGGTCCCACGCACATATGCTTCTTTATCAATGGCTGTTCCGGACTTGACATAATAGGAAACATCTGCAATATGAACCCCAATTTCCCAGTTGCCGTTTTGTAGCTTTTTCAGTGAAATGGCATCATCAAAGTCTTTCGCATCGGCCGGGTCGATGGTGATGGTTAAAACATCCCTGAAATCCTTCCTGTTGCGGATCTCCTCCTGTGGAATGCCAACCAGAAACTGTTCTGCTTCCTGTTCAGATGCCGGGGAAAAAAACAGCGGAAATTCAAATTCGGCCAGGATCGAATCCATTTCCACATCATTGTTTCCCGGCATTCCCAGTACATGCTTGATTTCGCCAAAGGGGTTTTCCGACTGAGGGGGCCATTCTGTTATCTCAGCAACGACCTTTTGGCCGTTCTTTGCGCCATTCAGGTGTGTCAATGGGATAAAAATATGCACCGGCATGGAGGGATTGTCGGGGATAAGAAAAGCAAAGTTCCTTGATACCTCTATGGTTCCGACGAACTGTTTTTTATTTCTTTTAAGGATCTCGACTACTTGTCCCTCCGTTTTTTTCCCTTTTCTTCTCGGGAATAATAGCACTTTGACCTTGTCGCCATGAAGGGAATGCGCAGTACTGGTAGCGGAAATGAATATATCTTCACTTTTATCATCCGGAATGACATACGCTTTTCCGGTTTGTTTCATATCGATGGTGCCGCTTATATATGCGGTTCCTTTGTGTGGAAACTTCTCGCTTTGTTTGTTTAACTGGTATGAGCCATGTTTACTCTCTTCCAGTTCCCCGCTTTTTGTAAGCTGCTCAATAATACCCCTGACCAGTTCTTTACTTGCATTATCACTAACTCCCAGCCGGGTAGCAACCTGTATGTAACTGAACTTGCTGAGCGGATTGCTCAGGAATACTTCCATCACACTTTTTACAAACGTGTTTGCGCTCTCGTACGATTTTCTATTCTTTTTACTCATTCTATCGCTGTTTTCTTTTAGTGTAGTAAAAGTAATACATTTAGGGCACTGTCCTGGTTTCTTCTTCCCCTGTGCTATTCATCAGAAAATAAAAAAGGAAGCCGACCATGCGGTCAGCCTCCTTTTTATTCGCCTGTTCAAAGGCCAGGAAGAAGAATTATCAGGATGTGAAATCAGGAGGGAATTTTGATAACTTATTGTTATCTTTGGCGGCGGAATTTTTGAATTTAATATAGCTACATATTTTATTCCATCACGATCCCTTCTCCACCCTGGCCTTTTGCAGGTTATCTTTCGTTTCTTTTTTTCGTTTTTATTGGTTAATACTTATTTATCTGTATTTCTTTTAGGATGATCTATCTGATTATGGTTTGTTAATTCGTCCAGACGGAAACGTTGGTTGGATTATTTGTTTGGGTATAGACGCCCCACTGATATACATCAATTGGCATAGTCAAGGTTTCTCCGGCAGGAATTATGAATGGCCCAAGGATAACAGACTGGTCAAGACGGTAAATATAAACCGTAATAGAGGATAATTCATTAGTAACATTTGATTTGCTTCCGGCTCCGTCATTGGAAACATTTATATCCCGTTTCTCCTTGCTCGGATCATAATTGCCGAGAATAGAATTGTCTTCCTGGAAATAAGCATTATTTGCCACGGGAACATTGTAGGAAGGGATAGGGTTGGCCCCTTTAGCTTTAGCAAAAACGGCTGTAACCATCAGGATCGAAATTGTTAAAAGGAATATCTTTTTCATTTTGGGTTGTTTTTTATGTTTTTCTGTTTATTGAATTAATTACGCCGTAAAATTACATCGGGAATTCATGCTGCGCAATTGCTGAAATCCGTAAAATGAAATAGCGGAAACCCGCTATATGTTTCCACAAAAAAATTTCTACTCTATTGATTATTAATTACATAATGATTTGACTTGGCGTACAGGTTACACGCCATGAAAAGATTTTTTTCGACCGATTTTTTAAAAAGAGGAAGGAAGGTGTGCTTTTTTTGTTGAAAACTAACTGGGTTTTGTGAATAAAATGCAGGCAGCGGGGTGATGAAAAAAGGAGTTCAGATAACTCCCCTTTCAATGAGGATTTTTACAAGTTCTGCATTATTTCGGGCGTTGCACTTTTCCCGTATGTTTTTTATCGTTTTCTCAACGGTGGAGATACTGAGGGATTTTTTTTCGGCAATTTCCTGCTGTGTCAAGCCATTCGACAAAAAAACAACATATTCTTTCTGATTTGGCGTCAGGATGTATTTGGGGTCAGCAAACCCGGCCCGGAAGGTTTGTTCTCTTTCCGGTTCGATCATCCCGGTAAAAACCGTCATCCCCTGAAAAACCTTCTCAAGCGTCAGACGGATCTCGTTTTTTTCTGCATTTTTTAAAAGATAGGCCATGGCACCTGCTTCAAACATTTTTCTCTGCCATAGGGTTGAATCTTCCGAAGTAAACATCACAATGGGTTTCCCTGGAAAATGTTCCCTGATTTTCTTTATATTTTGCAGTGGCTGGTATCCAGGGATCCACAGATCCAAAAGAAAAACATCAAATAATGACGGATCGGCTGTCGCAATAGCTTTATCGACATTGTTGGTGCTACCGATTATTTCGATGCCGTCCCGGGAAGGCCGGAAGGTGTTCCGTAATCCTGTAATGATAACCGGATGGTCTTCGATGGTAAACAACCTGATCATGAATCGCTGATATTTAAACCATTTATGTTTTGCCCTGAACCAATGGAAATTTTATTTCCCAGGAAGTCCCATCCCCGGGAGACGTCGTTACTTTCGCAGAACCGTTCAACAATTTAGCCCGCTCAAAGATATTCATTAACCCCATTCCTTTCTTCTCTATCAGGTTTGAATCAAACCCGGGACCATTGTCATTATAGTTAAGGATCAAGTCCGTTGCATTTTTAAGAAAAACGATGCTTACAAAACTGTCCCTGGCATATTTCCCTGCATTTGTAAGCAATTCCTGAACAATCCGGTATGCATGAAGACCCACTTCTTCATTAAGTACAAGAGGTTCTTCCGGCATTTCAAGCTGGATCTGTAACCCAACAGCCTTTTTGATATCTTCACATTGCCCGGTGATCAGTTCCTCAAACGTAAAAGTATCCAGCATGGCTTTGTTCATCCTGTGCGAGATAAGGCGTATGCTTTTCCCCAGATCTTTGATCTTGCTCTTGATCTCCTCCTTAATATTGGTATTGGGTAAATCCAGGTTTTCTATCTCCCCGGTGATACCCAGCACCAGTTGCCCGGTGATATCATGCAGTTCCCTCGCTATTTTTGCCTTTTCATTTTCTTCCATTTCTATGATCCGCTTTGCCGACTGGATTTGCTGCACCTGGAGTTTTACCCTGTTTCGTTGCTGCAACCAAAGAATAATGAAAATAAACCCGATGATCATGAAAATGGTGATCGTCAAACCTAACCGGGTCTTCTGCAGCCGGTTTTGCTGCATAAGGATTTCTTTTTGATTGTTCTGAATGGTCAACTCTTTGCTTTTCAAATCCAGCAATACGCTCAGCAACCTGATCTGTTCAGAGGCCTGGGCCTTATCCGCCGATTTCAGTTTTTCCATCGCCGTTTTCTGCCATTTTGCGGCTGCTTTAAAGTCCCCCTTACGTATAAGTACCTCCGCATAAGAGTCATATAAAGTAGCCATCCAGTCATCGTTTTTCTCTCTCTGGGCTAATGGGATGGCATGGTCGACCAAACATTCTTCCGCTTCTTTGATATTCCCCTTTTCAAGATAGCTGTATACCATGTTATTGTATGCCAGCACTTCAACTTCCGGCAAGTTGGTGTTCCGGGTTAGTTTTAAAGCTTCCCCGAAATAGAAGAGGGCACTGTCTGGGTTTGTTGAGCGATATCCCATATTGGTATAGATCCTTGCCATCCCTTCTTCATTGCCTTTGCTTTTTTTCAGGATCCGGATGGCTTCTTTATTTAGTTTAAATGCCTTGACCGGGTCCTCTGCAAACCGGGCAAGATTTCCCAGCGAAATGCCGATCTGTTTGGTAATTGAATACCTGCGCGCAATTTTATTTGCCGAATCATACATTATTAGCGCACCATCCCTGTTTTTAATGTCGATATTGATATTCCCAAGGGCATTGAATGCCCGCGACATGGTGATATAATCTTTCTGTGGTCCGGCAAGTTTAATACATGAATCCATTCTTTCCATCGCTGTTTTAAAATTTTTTGCCACATAATAGATCATTGCACAATTGTAGAGAAGAAATGGTTTCGGGGCATCAATTCTGGCGCTGTCTGCAAGGGTCAATGCTTTGCTGAAATAAACGAAACTTGAATCTTTATCCCTCTTATAAAAGGCCTGTCCCATTAACGAATAACCCTGAATAAGATCTTCGGCTGTTCTCAGCTTGCGTGCATAGCTTAATGCTTTTTGTGCATATTTTAAGGAAAGTGCCGGATTAACTATCATCGTAGCCTGTACCAGCGAATCCAGCTTTTTTATGGAATCCTTAAGAAAAGTCAGTTTGGAGGGATCAATAGGAGAAGGATGTGAGAAAGAGTTTAACGGGGATAATTCCAAAAGACATCCCAGCAACAACCCGAGAATAATTGAATTTATGTATTTCATTTGATTGTTTCCTGCCGCTCAGCTAACAAAGATACAAAAACAAAAAGTACAATCCATTATATTTCAAATTATTCCTTTCCTGGATTTTCATTTTTTGATTCGGGATTACTGCAGGGTTATTCTTGCTGTGAGTAAAATACAGGCAACGCCCCAAGCAATGATTTTGTATATTCCTTTTCCGGAAATGAATAAATTTTATCCGCATCTCCTATTTCTTCAATTTTTCCGTTTCGCATTACAATGAGCCTGTCTGACATGAAACGAACCACTGATAGATCGTGCGAAATGAAAACGTAAGTGAAGCCGAATTCGTTTTTCAGTTTGTTAAGAAGGTTGAGGATCTGCGCCTGGATGGAAACATCCAGCGATGAAACCGATTCGTCACAGATGATTAGTCTGGGTTGAACGGCCAGTGTTCTTGCAATGCACACCCGCTGCCTCTGCCCGCCTGAAAATTCATGGGGATACCGGCTAAAATGCACGCGGTCAAGGCCTACCATTTCGAGTAATTCGATGGCCCTTCGTTTTCTCTCTTCTCCACCACGATATTGAGCCTGCATCAGCATCGGCTCCATAATGGCTGCCCCCGCCGTCAACCTGGGATTGAGTGATGAGTAGGGATCCTGGAAAATGATTTGAAGATCTTTTCGAACCGACCTTAATTTTTTTTGTGACAGCTCCTGGATCTCGAGTCCATCAAAAATAATTTTTCCCGACCGTGCCCTGATCAACTGAAGAATGCTTCTTCCCAATGTGGTTTTTCCGCTTCCCGACTCCCCAACAATGCCCAGGGTTTCCCCGGGAAATACTTCAAAAGACACGCAATTAACTGCTTTTACAAATGCATCGGCTTTCCCGAAAAAAGAAAAGTGGGATGGAAATTCTGTTTCCAGGTCTTTTACCTGCAATATCGGGGGGCGCGAATAGATCATAGTTTGCCGTTTCTTTCGTTCCTCCGCGGTTTCTATCTCTGGTACCTGCATTGGTCTGAACCCGGGTTTTAAAAACTCCGAGATGGTTGGAAGAATTTTTAACCGCTTGTTTGCAGGTGGGCGGCACTTTAATAAACCTGCAGTATAGGGATGTGAAGGCGATCGGAACAGCTTATCCGTTTTGCCCTCTTCCACTATCTTTCCTTGATACATAACCAAAATCCTGTCCGCAAAATTCGAAACCAAGGCCAGGTCGTGGGTGATGAATAAAATACTCATGCCATGCTTTCCCTGTAGCTCCTTCATCAGCTCCAGTATGGTTTTCTGAACCGTAACATCCAGTGCTGTAGTAGGCTCGTCGGCAATGAGCAGGTTGGGATTGCACGACATTGCCATGGCGATCATTACCCGCTGTTTTTGTCCGCCGGAAAGCTGGTGCGGGTAAGACTCGAATATAGCCTCGGGTCGTGGAAGTCTTACTTCGCCAAACCAGTCCAGCGCCCTCAACCTGGCTTCTTTCTTATTGATCTTCAGATGCCATCGCATAGCTTCTATAACCTGGAACCCGCAGGATAGGACGGGATTTAATGAAGTCATCGGTTCCTGGAAAATCATTCCAACCTCTTTCCCCCTGAAAAGCTGCATCTGTTTTTCGGGAAGCAGCAATAGGGAAGACACCGATCCATGGGTATCCCTGAAAAAAATATTCCCCTTTTTTATCTCTCCTTCGGGATATGGGATCAGCCGGAGAATCGAAAGCGCAGTGACCGATTTCCCGGATCCCGATTCCCCGACAATTCCAAGGGTCTCGCCGCGTTCAAGCGAAAAACTGACATCCTCAATAGCCGTTGTTATCTCATTTTCGTGATGAAAAACAACTGTAAGGTCATTTATTTCTAAAATATTTTGTTGATCCATTTCCCTGGAAATAGAACTCCTGCATCTGTTTTCCTGCAGCAACGTGCCGCAAGGCTATCAAAAAAATAATGGGTTATCATTCTGGTATTACTTTTTCAAAATTAACCGATAAAGCAATATAAAAGATACGATATGATATTAATTGATGATTTTATTTCTCTGCTCTTTCCCAGAATATGTGCAGCCTGCGGGAACAGCCTCTGGAAACAGGAAGAAACGGTTTGCCTTTCCTGTGAATTTCATCTTCCCCGGACAAACTTTCATCTTTCCCTTGAAAATCCCGTTAGCCGGTTGTTCTGGGGAAGGACGAACCTGGAAAGTGCGTCTGCCTACGTCTATTTTAATAAAGGGAACAGAGTTCAACGGCTAATCCACCAATTGAAATACAAAGGGCGCAAGGATATCGGGATTTATCTGGGCCGGCAATATGGCCAATACCTGAGGTATTCTCCTTTTTTCCATACGGCTCAATTAATCGTGCCCGTGCCGCTTCACACCAAAAAACTTATGCAAAGAGGATATAACCAGAGCGAACAATTTGCAATCGGATTGGGAGAATCCATGAAGATTCCGGTAGATTCGGATGCCATCTGCCGCAGAAAAGAAACAGAAACCCAGACCAAAAAATCACGGTTTCGGCGCTGGCAGAATGTGGCAGAAGTTTTTGAAGTAAAAGATCCTGGGTCGCTGGAAATGAAACATGTTCTTCTTGTTGATGATGTGATCACTACAGGTGCGACCATTGAATCCTGTATCCGGGCACTTTCCCCGATCCACGGGATCCGTATAAGCGTGGCAACAATTGCAGTGGCTCCTGCTTAACGTTTCCCGCCAAGGACACAGGTCTTCTTTAATTGCCTGGTTTTTCCTTCCGGCTTTAACAATTCAATATAAAAAATGTAAATCCCGATGGGCGATTTCTGGTTCTTGTCATCCCGGCCATCCCAGATAATTCCATCTTCTGTTGAGAGCAACCTGTTCTTTGTAAGACAACGGATCCTGTTGCCCCCGGCATCAAAAATGGTGATATTGACCAGGTAACCCGGATCGTCCAGGTTAAACCCTACCATTAAAACATCGTCCTTACCGTCATCATCCGGTGTAAAAACGAATGGCAAGAGGCTCACCACATCCACCCCTGGATCCATCCGTAAAAACTCGGAATTCCGGTACCCGGGCGTGGCAAACCCGCAATTTTCTGACGCGGAATGCCAGTTGGCAAAATCCCCCGAAGGAAGCGAAGGATTTAACCGTTCCAGTGAAACGCCGTCGGTTGTGGTCAGTAAATCAGAGTACATCACTGAGGAATAGTAAACACGGTCAATGAGGGTTCCGTCATTTTCCCGGGCTAAAACAACAGTTCCCTTATCTCTGTCAATGGAAGGCAGTGCTGTCATCTGGACAAAGGCATCCGGATTGGGACAATTATATCTTTTCAGGATATCACTAGGTTCGTTTGTCAATATGGAAAAATCACCGGGGAAAGAGAAAAAGCCGCTTTCCGATATAGGTTTTAAATCGGTTACCAGGACCTGTATGCTATCAAACAAACCCAATGCAAGTTCCTGCAAGTTTAGTGTCTTATCGGAACGATTGAAGATTTCAATGAATTTTTCACCATCTGTTGCTGGGTTTGCAAGGATCTCATTGATAACAAGGTCGCCTGGGGAAATAGAATCTGGAAGCCCGATTCTGACATGCCGGACAGTATCCAGCAGGTTTCCCACACAATCGGATGGCGGGTTCTTACAGGATAGTGAATAAATATGTTTTTTTTTCAATGTTTTAGGAAGGTCTAAATAAGCGGAACTATACGCAGGTGGAACCGCAGAGATTCCGATGGGGGTATATCCATTTTCGTCAAGCTGCCATTGGCTCGCATCGTTGAGACTCAGGCTGTCCATTGATTCAGAAAATACGATTTCAACGGTGGTATCGGAAATGATCCGTGCCCGTTTCAGGTAAGGCGGAAAATTGTCCGGATTAGACGCCTTAACAGAATTGATCGCCCCGGGGGTTCCTCCTTTTGAATCAACCGAGGCCTTCCAGTTATCCAAGCACCCGCAAGGATTCTCCGTATCAATCATTTCGAGCGACCAGCCCCCGTTTTCTTTCAACGGATTTTGGTACAAACCGGTAGAATAGGTCACCGAATGGATCACTTTCCCGGAATTATTCTTCAGAACCAGCGTGGAACCTTCATTTGAGAGTGTTGAATAGGATGTAAAGAGGTCAACACCCGGTCCATAAAAATTCATCATTATTCCTTTCGTCAGGATCAGGTATCCATGAGGAGAAATGCTGACCCCGGGAAAGGTTTTTGCAGAAGAACCATATTCAAAGGTCCATCCACCCAGGTTAACAGGAAACCGGGTGCGGTTATAAAGTTCTACATATTCACTTTCCGGCAAACCGTTCACCGGTTCAGGATCAGCCATGATCTCATCCATGATAACATCCCGCGCTTTTACCTGGTAATTGGAAAAGGGAACCGCCGTTTCCTGCATTACATTCCCCGCCAGATCCAAAATGCCATAGATTATGAGGGTATCAGAAACTCCATCCGGGAAAGGTTGCTGAAAAGTCAACACGACTTTTTCTCCATTCACAGGATCGGGCATTGCCAGAAGCGGGTTCCCATTCATCTTGGAATAATAATGATGAATGTCCTGGGCCGAGGTGACGATGACACTTTCCGAAAACGAAACCACCAGTGTGGTGCTATCTTTTAATGTCAGGGAATCTACAGTAGGAGGAAGGGTGTCAACCCGGATAGAACCCACATAAAAATCGTCGAAGTAGAATTTGGTCGAATTGCTTGTTGTATAATGGCAATAAATCCCAAACCACGAGGAGGAAGGAGTGCCCGAATCCACACAATGGCCCTCTTCCAGGTAATTCGTACCGCCGGTGTTATCCGCATAGAGCGTCCATGTCCCGGTGGAATCATGGATCATTTTAAACCGGAAGACATTGGTCGAATGATTTGTGCAGGAAAAATTACCCTGGAAAAGTTTTTCCACCTGGGTTCCGGTTTGCCTGATGAAGGAAATACTGTCGGTGCTTCCTCCAACTTGAAGAAAGTAACCATTTACAGGGCCTTCCAGATTTATATTGTCTGAAACCAGGTACACCCTTGAATAATTATTTGCCGAGGTATTGAATGACAGTTTCACCCAAAAGCTCCATTCGGTTCTTTCAACCCGGGAGTTGGCCGTAACCAGCACTGAGGTGTCAGCACCAGAAGCGGAAAGATGAAGTTGTCCGGCTGCATTTACTTCAAATTTCCCGGTGTCGCCTTCCCACTGGGGATTCTGTGTAAAATTGCCATCGGTAAAATCATCGCTGAACTGGGCTTCTGAATTAAATGCCAGGCTAAACAGTACCAGGATAAAAAAATGTTTTTGCATATCGTTTTTACCCCTTAATCGGAGAATATCGAAAAGGTAATACATCAGATTCGGATTTCTTCAATTATCTTTGTTCCTAATAAAAATAAATTTCCCGGGAATTCATGAAAATTGCAGTCGTTGGTGCTACCGGCCTGGTGGGCCGTGAAATGTTGAAAGTTATCGGGGAACGGGATTTAGGTTCTTTCCTGTTGCTTCCTGTTGCCTCTCCTAAATCGACAGGAAAAACGCTTTCTTTCAGAGATAAGGAGTATGTGGTATTGACACATGAACAGGCCATCGGAGAGAAGCCCCAGATTGCGATTTTTTCTGCTGGAGGATCTACTTCCCTGGAATGGGCGCCCCGGTATGTTGCCGCCGGGGCAACGGTGATTGATAATTCATCAGCCTGGCGAATGAATGAGGAAGTTCCGCTTATTATTCCGGAGATCAACGGAAATATTCTCACGAATCAGGATAAGATCATTGCAAACCCCAATTGTTCCACCATCGGGATTATCGCCGCACTCGCGCCTTTGCATAGAAAATACCAGATCAAACGGCTCGTGATCTCCACGTACCAGTCGGTAACCGGAACCGGGATCAAAGCGGTGAGGCAACTTGAAAACGAACGACAAGGCGTGGTGGGAGAAATGGCCTATCCTCACCCCATCGATCTTAACCTCTTTCCCCATGGAGGTTATTTTCTTCCCAATGGATACACCTCCGAAGAAATAAAACTGGTAAACGAAACCCGGAAAATACTCGATGCTCCTTCTTTAAAGATCACCGGAACTGTAGTTCGCGTTCCAGTGATGGGCGGTCATTCTGCTTCCGTTAATGTTGAATTTGAAACGGAAGTTGATCCTGCCCAGGCAAGGATACTCCTTTCTCAAACAATAGGTGTGATCGTTCAAGATGATCCTGAAAAAAATGTATATCCAATGCCTTTGTATGCCCGTGGTAAAGATGAGGTATTCGTGGGAAGGATCAGGAAGGATGAATCCCAGCCTAACACCCTGAACCTTTTTATTGTTACCGATAACCTCCGGAAAGGGGCTGCCACCAATGCCATCCAGATTGCTCAATACCTTTTAGCCCATGGCTTGTTAAGGTAGATTTCATGAAATTCAAGAACCTCTTTATCTTTTTTTTGTTTGTACCAAAGGGGATTAATAATCTTTTTCTATATTGTAATTGACAAATATCAATTTGAATATTGAGAAACCTTCTTCTTTTTTCGGTTTTGATTCAATTTATTTTTATTTTTGCATGTCTGTTTTCATGATAATTATTAATTAGTTCTGCATGGCGAGATTTAAACAGTCTAATAATTGTGTTGATTGTAAATGTAAAAGTTCGATCTTTAAGGCGCTTTCCAGCACTGAGTTGGATCTGATAAATAACAACCGTTATGAAGTCAGTTTCAGAGCCGGAGAGATGATGTTTAAGCAGGGAACTCCATCCCCGCATTTTCTCTGCCTGACCACGGGTCTTGCCAAGCTTTACATCGAAGGATACGGAAAAAATCTGATCCTTTCACTTGTGAAACCGGTAGAATATATTTTGGGACCCGGCATTTATGTCGACAACCGGCATCATTATTCAGCATCAGCAGTTGAAGATTCCACTGCCTGCCTGGTTGATGTAACCTCCTTTAAACAGATAATGCGTAGTAATCCGGATTTTTCGGATGAGTTCATCCGCCGGATCAGTATTATGACTATATTTAATTTTGAACAGTTTATCAGCCTCACACAAAAACAGATGAATGGCCGGATTGCAGATGCCTTGTTTTACCTCTCCGACCAAATATATGAAAAAAACCCGTTTGAAATGACCATCTCACGCCAGGACCTGGCCGATCTTTCGGGCATGTCAAAAGAAAGCGCCATCAGGATTCTTAAAGAATTAAAAGACGAAGGTATCCTGAGTGTCAATGGTAATATTCTTCATATCCTGAATCCTCAACAGTTGAAGAAGATCAGTATAACCGGATGATTCTTCATTTCCTGTCTTTTTTCTCCAAACTTCAATCGTTTTTTTCTGTTATTAATTGACAAATATCAATTATCGGTTGATTTTTATCGTTAATTAATTAACAAATCTCATTATACAAATATATATATCTCATTATTTGGATGGGTAGTCGTTTTTCTTTACTTGGTATATTTGTTTCCAGTTTTATTCGCATAAACTATAATCCATATTGTGAAATTATTAACCAAAATTGTGAAATTATTAACCAAAACCAAACCTGATATGAAGACGATTACTAAACTGTTCCTTTTCGCCGGAATGTTCATTGCAGTTGCAGGAATATTTTTCTCCAGCTGTACAAAGGAGGGGCCCCAGGGCGCATCCGGGACCAATGGAAAAAACGGCGTTGATGCAAATGAAACATGCAAACAATGCCATGCACCTTCAATGGTTGACAGGGTAGCCACAGAATTCGAGATGTCGAAACACAGCTGGGGCGTTGCCGAATTCGAAGAAGCCGGAAACGGAGCTTGTACTTCCTGCCATTCACAAAAAGGGTTCATTTATGTTTGCCAGAACAACGTTCCCTCAACATTTACTCTTACCGCTGGAAAATATGTAAATGATTATACACCGGACGCCGCAAACCAGTTTGGGGCTATCGGTTGCTGGACATGTCACAGCAGTTTACATACTACTTATGGTGTTGCAGATTTGGCATTTACCACAACGGCCCCGGTTTCCATGACCATGTGGGCCGGTGCATCTGGAAAGGACATAAACCTTCCTGCCGACAGTGGCGTAAGTAACATGTGCGCAAAATGCCACCAGCCGCGTCCGATTACTCTCGGATACGATCCGACCGGAAGAGTTCTTAACTATGATGATTTAAAGAATAATCCGAGCTCGATTGCTTATGACAGCACCCTCGGTAACGGAAATACAGGTGTAAAACCTTCCTACAGGCTTGGCGTCCATTACGGAACCGTCGGAGCAATCTATGCCGGTGTTGGTGGTATTGAATTCCCTGGTCTTTCATATAGTAATTCTCCACATACAACCCAGGCTGCTTGCCCCCAATGCCATATGGCATCACCAATGACCGGTATTGCAGGCGGACACTCCTTCAGTATGAGAAACTCGAAAGAAACTCCGTTGGGCGCATCGACAACCTGGAATTTCAACGGTTGTAACGTCACCGGTTGCCACGCCGACATCCCTATCGACAAAAACACTCCCAAGTGGGCTACCACAAGGGCTAACATAAAGCTGTTGCTCGACAACCTGGCTAATAAAATCAATGATATCGGACAGGGTCATAAAATCCTTCATGCAGATGCAACCTCAGCGAATCTCTGGGCCGGTATAGCCACTGGAAACTGGGATGGATATCTTGATTTTTATGATGCTGCCTCAAATCCCGGCGGATACTGGAAATTGACAACCACTCCGAAATTCCCCACTCTCACCAATGCCCAGCTGGGTGCTATCATCAACTTCCAGCTCTGCCTGAGAGAGTACAGCCTTGGTATTCACAATACCTCTTACACAACTGCGCTGTTAACCAACTCTATTAATGCGTTGCCGTAATCATGGTCTACGTGTCAGGAAAAGGCTTCAGAAAATTTCTGAAGCCTTTTTTTCGACATTCAGTACAAATATGTTATTTTTACTTTCCTTATTATTGAAAATTGTTAAAACTTTCATCATGCAAAAGAAAATTATTGGTAGTTTGATTTTATTCCTTGTAGGAATGTTGATTTTTACCTCTTGTGCTAAGGACACCCTTGTACCTGCAGGAAGCAGTATCGATCCAAGCAAGAAAATCAGCTTTAAGGACGACATTCAGCCGATCTTCACAGCCAGTTGTTTGGGTTCTTTTTGCCATTCGGGCGGTGTAGATCCGAATCTTCAGGCAGGAAAAGCCTACAGCGACCTCCAGGCGGGGTTTATCAATATAGCGACTCCGGCACAAAGCATTATTTATACAGAAATGGCGCCCGGTGGAGGAATGTCAAGTCATTGCACGGCAACAGATGCTGATTTTGTTCTTGCCTGGATCACGCAAGGTGCGAAAGACAATTAATCCGGTCATTCGTGTTCATTAAAGTCTAAATTAATATGCATAAACCTATACTATAAACTATGAAAAAATTTCTTTTTAGCCTGGTATTTTTCTTAACCGGCATTGGCATCGTTTTTGCTCAGGATTCCATCCCTGCCCAAACAAAAAAACCCATGGTGAAAGCTCCTTTTGAAAGTGGCTATTTCATTGATGACCAAACGGTGGCCTTGCCTCCCGCACATTCACTGCAACTGGTTATCCAGCACCGGTTCGGGACTATCCAGAATGGGTTTACCGACCTTGCAGGTATCTGGGGCGGTTCCAATATCCGTTTCGGGCTTGATTTTACAATCACAAAAAATGTCCTGATCGGAGTTGGCACAACCAAGAACAAACGGATCCAGGACATCCAACTGAAATATACATTTCTGCATCAGCGCAAAGGTGGGTTTCCTTTTACCATGGGGCTTTATGGAAACATGGGGATCAATTGTCTGAACAAAACGGCTTTTGGCACTGCCTTTAAATCGCGCGACCGCTTCTCCTATTTTGGCGAGCTGATGATTGCAAAAAGATTCTGCAAAGAGTTTTCCGCCCAGCTTGGAATTGCCTGGGTTCATTACAACATCGTGGATTCTACTGTCACAAAGCGGGATTGGCATGTTAACGGAATGCACAATGACAATCTCCAGATTTCCGGAATCGGCCGTCTGAAGATCAGTCCGCAGACCTCCATCATTGCCACCTATTCTCAATCTGTTTTTACTTACGTAAACAAGAAGCCTTGGCCGAATGCCGGATTGGGAATCGAGGTTTCCACAAGCACCCACGCATTCCAGATCTTTCTTGCTGCAGCGCAGGGTATTGTTCCGCAGGAAGTGGCTTTTTACAACGAAAATAACCCCTATAACGGAATGATCTTGATTGGGTTCAATATTACCCGATTGTGGACCTTTTAATTATTTATCAATTATTTAACCTTAAAACATCCGAATCAATGAAAACAACACAGAAAGCGATTACCCTACTCGTAACGATGATTATCGCAGTAGTATTTGTATTTGGGAATACGGTCAATGCTCAACAGGCAAAAGCAAAACCATGGCCTGTTCCCGACAAGAACAAAACGATGAAAGCAGCTGTTAACCTGAAAGACGCATCCGTGATCAGCAGCGGAAAAGAAGCTTGGGCAAAGAACTGCAAATCCTGCCATGGTGCCAAAGGTTTAGGCGACGGCCCCAAGGGCGCTTCACTAAAAACCTTCCCGGGGGATTTTTCCGGAGCAGCTTTCCAGGGTTCGACAGATGGCGAATTGTTCTTCAGAACCAATGTTGGACGCGATGAAATGCCAGGCTACGAAAAGAAAATCCCCGATGCAAATGAGCGTTGGGCGCTTGTGGCTTACATGCGTACCCTTAAGAAATAATAGATTTCTTTGCGGCAAATTGGGTGTTTTTCGAGTACCAAAAACACCCAATTTATTTTAACAGGTTTTTCTATCATCAATATTACCCGAAGATCATCGTATGGTTAAGAAATATAATAACCGGCCGGCCTGGATTGTTTTGATTCTCGTCATCTGCTCAGCGATCGTTTACTCTCTCAGCTATTCGGCCAATTCGAAATCCGTTCGCACCGACACGACAACTGCCCAAAAAGAGAACACACCTCCTAAAAACAACCAGTTTTCCAATCATAAAAACGCCGGGGAGAATGAAAACTGTTTTAAATGTCATGGGCAGTCAAAGTATTCTTACGAAAACAGCGAATCCAAGAAAACGGCTACAAAAAAAATGTTTGTTGAACTCATCATTGACCGGTCGGTTTTTTATGAATCTAATCACCGCGAGTTTAAATGTATCGATTGCCATTCTGAAGATTATAACACCTTCCCGCACCAGGGAAACCTCCGCATGGAAGCAAAGCCAAATTGCCTCGATTGCCATGGGGGTGATGAAAAATATGCCAAGTTCCATTTTGAAAATATTGAAAAGGAATTCCAGGAAAGTGTGCATTCGGAAAAACACAGCCAAGACTTTACCTGCTGGATGTGCCATAATCCACATACTTATAAAATCAATGCCCGCCCCAATGAAAACATAAAGCAAACAATCGCTTACGACAATGCCATCTGTTTGAATTGTCACGGGAATTTATCCAATTATCAGTTGTTGACTGATAAAGCCAACCCGAATCTTCTTACGAAGCATGACTGGATTCCCAACCAGAAGTTGCATTTTCTTTCTGTACGCTGCGTGGAATGTCATACAAAAAAGATCAACGACAGTACATTGGTTGCGCATAAGATCCTCCCAAAGAAAGAGGCGGTTAGGAATTGTGACCAGTGTCATTCATCCAATTCCGTATTAATGGCTGCCCTGTATAAATATAAGATCAAAGAGGTACGCAGTGCAAAAGGGTTTTTCAAAGGAGTGATCACCAATGATTCCTATGTGATCGGGGCAAACAGAAATTATTATCTGAATGTTTTGAGTCTCGTTATCGCTGGTTTTGTGATCCTGGTGATCATTATCCATGCATTTCTAAGAACATTGTAACTGTTTAATTTCAAATAAACCCATGACAGAAGAAAAAATCTATTTGTACCCGGTTTGGATAAGACTTTGGCACCTTCTGAATGCCATTCTTTGTCTGATTCTTATCATTACGGGTATCAGCATGCAATTCTCCAATCCAAAGTTCCCAATGATTCGTTTTGATGTGGCGGTTTCCGTTCATAATATTGTGGGGATCATTTTGTGTGTTAATTATCTCCTTTTCTTTCTGGGGAATATAACCACCCATAACGGTAAATATTACAAACTCATCTTTCCCGGCTTGTTCAGTCGCCTGATAACCCAATTCAGGTATTACACCAGGGGATTATTTAAAGGTGAAGCGGCGCCTTATCCACTAAATTCAGAAAGAAAATTCAATCCCCTCCAACAGGTCACATATGTTGGCTCCATGTATGTCCTGTTCCCTATCATCATGATTACCGGATGGGCACTGATGTACCCGGAGGTCATCCCTGCCCGTTTTGTTTGGTCCAGCGGACTTCATCTCACCGATCTTTTTCATATTACGGCAGCATTCCTGGTTTCATTGTTTATGTTTATTCACATCTATTTCTGCACGATTGGGAAAACGCCGCTCAGCAACTTTCTGAGTATGATAGACGGCTATCATGAAAGTCATTGATCCTCCTTTTATTAAAACATTAACTCTTCTTTAATTTTATTCCTGTGGAAGATAACAACGACAACAAAAAAAGTTCCCGAAGGCAATTTCTTAAGAAGGGCCTGATTGCAGGGGCAGGAGTGGTTGCCGGTGGCAGCCTGCTGGCAGCTTATGTTGATAAATCAAAACCAACATCTGGAGAGAAGGTAAAAGTCCTGACAACGGAAGGCGAGTTGGTGGAGGTAGATAAAGCCCTGATCCATTCTCCCCGGGTTTCTATTGAAGAATCCCATAAAGGGATCCCGGGCAGAAAATTTGTGATGGTCATCGACCTGGCCAAATGTAAAAATGCACGAAAATGTGTTGAGGCCTGCCAGAAAGGCCATCATCTTCCCAGGAGCCAGGAATTCATGAAGGTGTATCTTTTACAGGATTCTGAAAAATCGGCACCCTATTGGTTTCCAAAACCTTGTTTTCATTGCGACAACCCGCTTTGTGTGAGCGTTTGCCCGGTGGGTGCAACTTATAAAAGGAGCGACGGGATCGTTTTAATTGATAACCAACGGTGTATTGGGTGTAAATTCTGTATGACCGGATGCCCTTATTCCACCCGTGTTTTTGCATGGAAAGATTATCCCGAATACGCCGAAGACAAAGAACCGTATTCGCCAGAAGCCAGCAGTCCCGGGAAAGAGGGAACCGTGTCAAAATGCGATTTTTGCCCCGACCTTGTTCGCATAGGCAAACTGCCTTATTGTGCGCAAAATTGCCCCATGGGGGTGATCTATTTTGGCGATATTGATGAAGATACCGTCACCAATGGGTCTGAGACATTGCGTTTCAGTGAGCTGATCCGTGACCGTTCCGGATACCGTTACCTCGAAGTACTTGGCACACGGCCAAGCGTTTATTATCTTCCGCCTGTTGAACGTCAGTTCCCTGTAGAGAGCGGTTTTAAAGATCTCGAGGAGAGTGTTAAGAATAGATTTAAAAATACCCCCTACGGTAAGACCCACAAACTTTAGCCATGGAAAATAAAGACACCAAGGAAAAACTGCTGCGGGAATTTGCCCCACAGCTTGAAAAGACAAGCCCCGCAACACTGGTTTGGATCCTGTTCCTATTGGGAGTGATCGCCTGGGGCGTCTATGCTTTTGTGGCCCAGGTCACCAAGGGCCATATCGTCACCGGTATGCGCGACAATGTCGTCTGGGGAATCTATATTGTAAATTTCATCTTCTTTATGGGGATGAGTTACGCCGGGGCTATTATCTCCGGAACACTGCAATTGTTCCGTACAGAATGGAGAAAACCCATCATCCGGATGGCGGAGTACCTTGCTATTATTTCCCTTCTGATCGGGCCCGGTTATATTTTGCTCTGCATCGGCCGTCTTGACCGGCTTCATTACCTTGCACTCTTCGGCAGGATCCAGTCACCCATCACCTGGGACGTCATTGCGATCTCCACCGATATCTTCGGATGTCTTATCTTTTTATACCTTTCTATCCTCAGGGATATCGCCAGCCTGAGGGATTTTTCTGAGTTGAAAATTCCGGCTTGGAGAAAAAAAATATATTCCATGTTGGCACTGGGATATACCGGACTGCCCGAACAGGTAAAACGCCTTAGAAGAGCTACGGACATTATGGCCACCATGGTCATCGCCATTGCGATCATCGTGTATTCTGTTTTGGCCTGGATCTTCAGCGTAACCTTGCAACCTGGTTGGCACAGTACCATTTTCGGCCCCTATTTTGTGATTGCCGCCGTTTATTCCGGTACCGGCGTTTTGATCATTGCCATGTGGGTATTCCGGAAAGTTTATCGTCTTGACCAATATATCACCCGAAAGCATTTTGTTGCAATGGGGGTTTTAATGGTCGTTCTGGCTGCACTGTTTGGATATTTTACCTTTAGCGATTACCTGACAAAATGGTATGGTTCAGAAAAAAATGATGAGAGCCTCATCCGGATCCTTTTTACAGAATATTACTGGCCGTTCATTTTCTCTAACTACATCGGGGTTTTAATTCCACTGCTTGTAATAGGGATCCCGAAACTGAGAACAATAACCAACATTACCCTTTCGGCGCTGATTGTCATTGTGGCCCTTTGGTTCAACCGTTACCTGATCGTGATTCCAACACTTGAATCGCCTTATCTCCCGATCCAGGATTCACGCCCAGAATGGGCAAATTACGCGGGTACCTGGGTCGAATATGCACTCATGGCCGCAGGGGTCGCTCTTTTTTGCCTGATGTTTACAATTGCCTCTAAATTTGTACCGGTCATGAATGTTTCCGAGATGTCAGAGACACCTAAAACAGAATCCTCAGAATTGTTTAAAACAGAAGAATCTTTGTTGTAACAACCCTTTTTACGCCAGGGCTAAAAACCTTCAGTAATATGCGAACCCAAAACAAAATCCGGATCATTTTCTTTTTCCTGCTGTGTTTCTGCAAGCTGGTTACTTCTGCACAGAATAAGAAGGATTCAGTTACAGAGATCACGCCGTCCATTACCTTTACTTACCTCAATTCAAATGATACCATCATCCTGACCGCAAACATCTTTGACAAGAAAGAGCAGGGGGTCTTCGCAATTAAAAATGCCATAATTGTGTTTTCCGCCTCGGGAGATAAAGAAACCCGGAACCTCGGACAGGCTAAGGCAGATGAAGAAGGAAACGCAATCCTGAAACTCCCCGTTGCAACAGCGATACCCAAGGATAAAGATGGCAAAACCATCTATACTGCAAAATTCAATGGAAAAGGCAAATTCCAGCCCGCCATAGAAACCTTCAGCGCTAAACTTGCCAGGATCACCGTCAATTTTTCGAAAGAAGATTCTTTACATTTTATCCTTGTCACAGCTACACAGGTTGACTACAAGGGTAGTGTCAAGCCAATCCAAAAAGAAAAAGTCGTCGTTTATGTGCCGCGGTTGTTTACCCTTCTGAAGATCGGCGAAACCGATCTTGATGAGGCAGGAACGGGAAAAGTGGAATATACAGGGAAGCTTGTCGGCGACTCCCTTGGAAATATTATGGTGATTGCCCGGATTGAAGAAAACGATAAGTTCGGGAATGTTCAGGGACAATCATCGATTTCCTGGGGCATCCCGAAACAATATTATCTTGCGGAAAGACCAACCAGGGAATTATGGACACCTATTGCGCCAATCTGGATGATCGTAACACTGATCACAATGCTGACAGGGGTTTGGGCACATTATATTTATGCCGTCATCCAGCTGATTAAAATCAAACAGATAAGTAAAAAAAATCCAGGTAATCCGGAAAATAACAACAAATTTACCTGAACGTCAGGCAGAATACATTTGAGCATTTGCCTGAAATTTTGAACGGGAAGAATTTCTTTTCTTAATTCTAATTTGGAAATCCGGCAAATATCATGTTATTTCGTAAATTTCAACATAACTAGTAAATTCTTAAATCGTTTCCAATATGAAAATGCCAAAATCTGTTTCCAATTGGATCAGCATCATTGGGGCTATCTTTGCCATTAACAGCTTCATCCTCATTATTATTCTCTTTATCGAGTCGCTGCTTTCCAGTCATGATAATCCATACAACGGGATATTTACTTACATCATCCTTCCCGCCATAATGGTGATCGGCTTGATCCTGATTCCAATCGGAATGTTTGTGAAACGCCGCAGGAAAAGTAAGGAAGGCGAACCCAAATGGCCGGTACTGGATATGAACAGCAGCCGGCAACGTCATCGTTTATTATTGTTCTCGATTTTTACATTTCTGTTCCTGATTGTTTCGGCAGTAGGAAGTTACGAGGCTTTTAACTTTACAGAATCTATTCCCTTTTGCGGCAAGCTTTGCCATACTGTGATGGAGCCGGAATATGTCACCTATCTTCATTCTCCCCACGCCCGCGTTGCTTGTGTGGAATGCCATGTAGGAGAGGGCGCTGACTGGTATGTAAAATCAAAGCTGTCGGGTCTTTACCAGGTATACTCCGTTTTGTTCCACAAGTATCCACAACCAATTTCAACGCCGATCAAAAATCTTCGTCCAGCACGTGAAACCTGTGAACGCTGTCATTGGCCGGAAAAATTTTATGCCCCGAAACTGGATAACAGAAGGACCTATCTTACCGACAGCCTGAATAGCGAATGGAATGTTTCCATGATGATGAAGATCAGTCCGAACTACAACACGATGGGCCTTACCGCCGGAATTCATTGGCATATCAACAAAGATATGCGGATCGAATACATTGCATCTACAAAAGACAGGGAATCCATACCCTGGGTGAAATTCACAAATCTGAAAACCGGCGATGTTCAGACCTTCCAGGATACAGACAATATGCTGACGCAAAAAGCCATCGATACACTCGAGCACAGGATCATGGATTGCATGGATTGCCATAACCGGCCCTCTCATTCTTACAAATCAGCCCCGGTTTTTGTAGATGAGGGAATGATGAAGGGGGAAATACCGACAGAATTGCCTTTCATTAAAAAAGTTGCAATGAACGTCCTTAAGGGGCCGTTTACAAATAAGGATTCTTCTTTACGTTATATCCGAGACAGCATCTACAATTTTTACAAGATAAAATTCCCCGGCATCTATGCGGGCAAAAAATTCCTGATCGACAAAGCCATTGCAGGCATTGAGAACGAATTTTCACTCAACATCTTTCCTTACATGCGTGTGACATCAAGCAAATATCTGAACCATATCGGGCATCTCGAATCCGATGGTTGTTTCCGTTGCCATTCCGATCGGCATAAATCCACAAAGGGGAAAGTTATTTCCAAAGACTGCGACTGGTGCCACTCATTCATTTCCCAAGGGCCATCAAACAATTTGCAATACTCTATTGTCAATAAAACCATGGAATTTGTACATCCGGTAGATGTGAAAAACAACTGGAAAACGTACTTCTGTACTGAGTGTCATCGTACCCTTTATCCATAATAATTCTAAATTTGATCTCCCGGCTGGCACACACCTTTTCAAAATTGTATAGCTTTGCTGAATGAAAACCAAAAAAATTCCCTTAAAGGCAAGAAAAGCACTTGCAGAGGGTAATATCCGGGAAGCCAATGTGCTTTTGGGTGATTATTATTCTTTACAGGGAACGGTAATTGAAGGGAGACAGATGGGAAGAATCCTGGGTTTTCCTACAGCAAATCTCAAATTGAATGAACTTTCACCTTTGTTTCTTGCGAACGGAGTCTATGCAGTGAAAATAAAACATCATACGGCGCTATACAACGGAATGGCCAACATCGGTATCCGTCCGACCTTTGAACAGCACGAATTAACAATAGAAGTTAACCTGTTTGATTTTTCTGATGATCTCTATGGGCATGTTCTAACCCTGTTTTTCATTGACCGGATCAGGGATGAGATGAAATTTCCCAACCTCGAGGCACTAAAACACCAGATTTCCCTTGATAAAAATCGGATACAGGAATTATTGTCCGGAAGGAACCAGCCGGATCCCTACACCAAGTAATGCAGTGACCTGCAACCGGGGAACAAGGGTTTCTATTTCAATCCGTAACATCCCTTTCTTATCTATCCGCAGACCCTTCTTTAGGGCAATGGATGCTGTGCATGAATCCTGGTTACAGTTGCCGGTAAACCTTCCGGTCTTATCCTTTAATAAGAATTTGTACTCCTTGATCCTTTCTTCACTGGAAGGTGTGGTCATGATCATATTGAACTCAAGATTATCAAACTCATACTTGGGGGTATGATTGGCAAAGAAAAAAACATCATAGCGCTTGTCAATATCCAGAATGGGGATATCAAACCTGATTTTTTCGAAACGGTTCCATGTCTGGTCATTGAATTTATGATAACGGATAATTTCATTGTTTTTTTTGCACCCCGAAAGGATGAGAAGAAAAAGTAAACCGTAAACTAAAGCCTTATTATTCATCGGTGATCTATATTATTGTTGTTTTAAAAATCCTCTTCCTGTTTCATCGTTTCCAGTGCCGGAAAAATGATGATAAATGTAGTTCCGGAACCTTCCCCCGACGTAAAGCTGATCTCTCCTCCCAGTCCTTGAATAATGCTTTTTACAATGGCAAGGCCCATCCCCATCCCTCCGGATTTTGTGGTAAAATTTGGCTGAAAGATCCGTTCCGATAGCTCTGCTGAAATTCCTCCGCCGCTATCTGAGATTTTTAAACTGTATTTATTGTCAGACGATTCAAGTTCAATGCTGATTATTCCGTTTTCGTTGTTTCCGATGGCCTGAATGGCATTGTTGATCAGGTTGGTGAATACCCTCAACAGCTGTTTCCTATCACCCAGGATTGTATGGGGAATGCGACTGTCGTAACGGAATTCAAACCGAATCTGTGAAGTGTCCTGGTATAGTGCTTTTACATTTTCCAGGATTTCATTGATGTCAAGGTTTTCCGGTTGCGTGACCGGCATTTTGGCAAAATCGGAAAATTCGGATGCTATGGCCGACAAGGATTCTATTTGTTCTGTCATGGTTTCGGTGAATCTTTTCAGCCTTTCGTCCCAATCGGAGGTACGATCTTTCCAGGCTTTTTCAAGATGCTGCACGCTGAGCTTCATTGGGGTAAGTGGATTTTTAATTTCATGCGCTACCTGTCTTGCCATTTCTCTCCATGCCGTTTCGCGTTCCGATCTGGCCAGCAAATCGGCGCTTTTCACAAGCTCATCAATCATCCGGTTGTATTCATCCACCAGCTGCCCGATTTCATCCCTGCGCTTCCATTCGATCTTATCATTGCTTTTTCCATACGACAACTGGCTGATCCTTGATGCCAGTATTCTTAACGGCCGGCTTATGTAGTTTGAAACGACCAGGGCGAGGAATATCCCAACAATAATAAGAAAGACATACACATTGATGAAGGCGACAAGAAACGCAGAAATTTCTTTTTTCAGGTCATCCTGACGGGCAAAATATGGTAGATTAAGATATGCAAGCAGTTGATTCCTTTCATTGAAGAATGGAATATAGGCTGAATTGTAACCGTTTTCCCCGATCTTCTCCTTCTGAAAATAATATGAATTGTGAAAGTAATTGAGTTTAGAAAAGGCTTCCCTGTTCATCAGCTCGGAGGACAATCCCTCCTCGAAAATCTCGGGCCGCGAGGTAGCAATCAGTTTTCCTTCCGGGCTGTAGAGGTTAACATCGGCAAAAAAAACATTGGAAAATTCAGTCAGCATCTCGTTCAGTTCTTCCTTGCCCAGACCCGAAAAATCAGTTGAATTCCCGATCTTATGTTGCAGTTCAATTAGCATGGAATGAGTACGTTCACTAAGATTTTCCCGGTTTTTTGCCGTATTCATGTTCATGATGTAATAAACGATTAGCCCTCCGGTGATCAGCAAGGATATGGCCAGTATCCCCGACATGGATAATTGCAACCGGTCGCCCAGCCGGAGGAAAGAAATGTTCACCACATCCGAAAACCGGATGATCATGAAAAAGAGGATGGAAAAGAGTGTGAAGAAGAAAAAGAGATAAGAAAATGGTGCAATCCTGTCAAGAAGAGAACTTTCTTTTTTACTGACGATGAGTACATTACCCTTGTCTATAGGATAACAATAGTGACTGTAACCTTCCTGTGAATAATAATGAGCCAGCGTATGGTGTTGATCCACAGCATGATCAAGCTCCAAACTGTATTGAACATTCCCCACCCGGTGGATCAGTTTTCCATTTCTGTAATAGGCATAGGAATAATCGGAAAGATCTGGGATTTGCCCTTCTTTTTTATCGATCAGTAATTCAGGATAGCCTATATCTTTGAAGATCAATTTGGAACTGATTTCAATGTATGCATTTTGTCCAAATATTGATTTTCTCTGGCTGGTTTCAACTGGAATCACGGCAAGGTAATTTTTATAACCATAACCATAATCAAGAAAATACAGATACCTGCTCAGAGTAGGCTTGCCGAATGAGTCAATGATATTTTGAAAATATGTCTTGCAATTGATGAGATAGTTATGCGGTTGTACCCTTAAAGTCTTTTTTTCTGAACAGAGCGTTACCTGGAATGTATAGTTATTCCAGTATCCCCTGAAATAGTTGTTCTGCAGATACCGCTCAATGCTATCTTCTCTCTCTTCAGAATTCGCCCGTGTACTATCGGAAATAATGTTCTTTAGCAGGGAATCGTTCAGGATTTGTTGTTCGGTTTTTGAGAACATCATCTCTGCCATGGCATCGCGGGCTGTACCCAGTTTCAATGCCAGTAGTTTTCGTTTTTCTTTTTCGATGGAATCATTAAAATGGTTCAATATGAATGTTCCTGTTATTGAAAAGAAAATAAGATATAGAACGATCCTGGACAGCGAAGTATCAGTTATTCTTATTCTCTTTTTTTTAAAAATATCCCTGATTCCGGTGAGGTCGAAGAAAGATTGAAACAACCGTATTGCTACCAGGAAAAAGGAAAGGAAGACCGCCGAAATGATAAAGCAGCCTATGGTGCTTGAAAAATTCAAACTCGAAATATCCTGGAGGTTAAACGGAATTGTTGAATTCACGACCAGGTCGTGAATCACTTCAACGATTGCAAAAAACCCGGCAAGAATCAGGAGGAGGAGGAAAACCGCAACGGTTATCCGGATATATCTTTTTCTTTGGGGGAGTTTTAAAAACCCGGGGTAATGCCGGAAAAACACATATGCAACAAAAAGGAGCAGTATGCTGTTTACCAGAAAATCGCCCAGTGAGGGAAGAAAAAGGGATGAAGAAAAGGACCCCGGCCCAAACAGTTTCGAATCGTACAGTACCGTTGGAAAATGAAAATAAAACTGAAATATCCGGATAAGGATGATGTCGATCGAAAAACTTAAAAGAAAAAGCACCCGTGAAGGAAAGAGGTATTCCAGATGGCAATATAACTTATAAAGTGAGACCAGCAACAGAATGAAGCCGGCAAGGTAAAGAAGGAAGAGTATAAATACCTTCGTTTGCGGAAGGTCGGGATCAGCGGGGATCTTCAAAAAGAACAGGAACCTGCCACCGGCAGTGAGAATTGGATCCGTGCCGTACTTAATATCGATATCCGTTCCATCGGGAACCTTGAACCCTTTTTCGAAATTGTTTTTCAGGTATTCATTCTCAAAAAGATATTGCTGCTTTATCAGGATTTGTCCGACATAAACTTTTGAATCATCTTTTTTCCTGATCACCTCGTACCAGCCATTCTTTTGTTTTTCGATATAACCGCTATTCTGAACAAATTTCCCGGATAATTTTTCCGGGCAGGAAGCAGAATTTGTTGACCAGTATACCAGCGAGTCGTTTTTATATATAAATAAAAGAATTCCATTCGTTTTGTACAACTCCTGGAATTCACGTTCCAGTTCAATCCGGTTTTGGTCCTTTTGTTGAAACGAAACTCCTTTCATTTTTTCAAATGCTTGTGAAAGCAATTTCTCTTTTTGATGAAGAACCTGGGTAAATTTTTTCGTGACATTTTCCGGGCGTACCTGAATAGAAAAAAATCCTCTCAGGATCACTGCCAGAAAAATCAGAAGCACCCCGGCGAAAAAATAATCGAAAGTTTTTCTTTTATCGATTCCTTTAGGAAAAATCATCTCGCTTTTTGAAAAATAACCCTAAAAAACAGCCCTTTTATATAACTTATGAAGAACGATCTCCCGAAAACCGACCTGCTCTGTCATATTGCTCCCATCGTGCGTTATACCTCATAATTTTCAGCTTTTCTCCTTCTTCAGGACATAAATCAAACTTGAATAATTTTTTTTATTCCTCCGGGCAAAACAATTTGACCTGAATCCATTTATGACTGCCTGGAAATAATTTTGTTTTCCCGTTGCATATTTTTCACTTAAAAGAGAAATGTAAAATGCATCGAGTTTCATAGGGATGACCCTATCGATTTTTAACGAATGCTTTTGAGCAAGAATTTTCATCGTTTCCTGGGAAAAATGATATAGATGCCTTGGAAGATCATAAGCCGCCCAAAATTTTCCGTAATAATGAGCATCCCAGGAATCACAGTTTGGAACGGCGATGATAAGTGTTCCTTCGGGGTTCATTATTTCTATAATTTTTTTCATCCGTTCATGAAGAAGATTAACATGCTCCAGGACGTGCCACAGGGTAATGACATCAAATTCCTGAAGTACCAACTGGCTAAGATACGCTTCTTCATACACATCCAATTTATATTCAGTATGTGCAAAGGACCTGGGTTTTTCACCCGGCTCGATCCCTTTTACATCGAAACCATTTTGTTTACAGAAGAAAATAAATTCACCGGTACCGCATCCGATATCCAGTAATTTTTTTCCCCTGGCATGCTCTTTAACAAGTTTGTGTTTTTTTTTAATTGACATATTCCGTATCAACCTGTAAAGAAAATTCAACCTGTTCTTTTTACCAGCATCATGCGAAACATAATCTGGTGATTCATAATATTTACCGATCTCACTTGCCCCTGGGCGGGGGTTGACAAATTTCATTCCACAGCTATTGCAGGATAAAATTGTGTACTCTTCCTGCGTCAGAAAAAAATCACTGCTTTGCAGAAATGGAGAAAAATTTGATTTTCCACATACCGGACAGAAAGAGAGTTTTTCCATTCTTATTTGGTTCGTTTCACGTGGAACAATTTTTATCTGCCAAGATAAACAATTAATACGGAAATGTCGGCAGGAGAGACTCCGCTGATTCTTGATGCTTGTCCGATGGTTTCCGGCCTGACCCTGGAAAGTTTTTCCCGTGCCTCCATCGACAGGGAATTCAGCCCGTGATAATCAAAATCAATACGAAGCGGGATATCTTCAAATTTTGCTAACTTATCCACGATCTCTTTTTCTTTTTCGATATAGTTCTCGTATTTCACCAGAATTTCGGCTTCTTCAAGTTCTTCATCCGAGATGTGTTTCGAATCACGAAATTCTGACAATGCCTTGCTTCCCATGATGAGATCAAAAATGTTGAGTTGAGGCCTCAATAACAAAGCATCCAATTTCGATCTCTGGGAAATGATCTGCGTATCATTTTGTTCCAGGATAGAATTGATCTCTTCCGGAACAATGCTTTCTTTCCTAAGGAAGTCGATGATTTGGGTTACATTTTTCGTTTTTTCTTCCGTTATTTCCATTCGTTCTTTTGAGGCAAGCCCTATTTTATGTGACAAAGGAGTAAGCCGGTGATCGGCATTATCCTGCCGAAGTAATAAACGGTATTCCGCCCGCGATGTGAACATCCGGTAAGGTTCATCCGTTCCTTTTGTGATCAGGTCGTCGATAAGGACGCCAATATAGGCCTGTGAACGGGTGAGGATAAAAGGAGGTTTGCTGGTAATTTTAAGATGTGCGTTGATGCCGGCCATTAATCCCTGTGCTGCTGCTTCTTCATACCCTGTGGTACCGTTTATTTGTCCTGCGAAAAACAAGTTTTCAATTATTTTGGTTTCAAGGTTAAGCTTCAGCTGGTATGGAGGAAAGTAATCATATTCGATGGCATAGCCCGGCCGGAAAAATTTTACATTTTCAAATCCCGGGACTTTTTGCAATGCTTCAAACTGTATCTCTTCAGGAAGAGACGACGAAAATCCATTTACATAGTATTCAACTGTATTCCATCCTTCCGGTTCCACAAAAAGCTGATGTCGTTCTTTGGTCGAAAAGCGTTCAATTTTATCTTCGATGGAAGGGCAATATCTCGGTCCCTTACCGGAAATTCTTCCGGTAAATAAAGGCGAACGGTCAAACCCTTTTCGCAGGATGGCATGTACCTCAAGGTTTGTATAGGCCAGGAAACAGCTTCTTTGTTTTGATAAATGTGGAGTCCCTGTAAAGGAAAATTTTCCGGGGATTTCATCTCCTTTTTGTTCTTCCATTTTTGAAAAATCCAGCGACCTGCCATCTACCCGAACGGGTGTACCTGTTTTCATTCTTCTTGATTCGAATCCCAGCTGCATCAGGTTTTCCGTCAGGCCAATGGAAGCGTTTTCGCCGATTCTTCCTCCTCCAAAGCTTTTTTCACCGATATGAATGATCCCATTAAGAAAAGTGCCGTTTGAAAGGACCACGGTTTTTGAGCGAAACTCCATTCCTAAACCTGTTCTGACACCCACTGCTCTTTTTCCTTCAATAACAACTTCGTGAACCATATCCTGCCAGAAATCAACCCCCCTGGTTTGTTCCAGCATTGATCGCCATTCTTCAGAAAACCGTGACCGGTCGTTTTGTGAACGCGGACTCCACATGGCAGGCCCTTTTGATTTATTCAGCATCCGGAACTGAATCATCGTATGGTCAGAAACAATACCTGTATATCCGCCCAATGCATCAATTTCACGAACGATCTGCCCCTTGGCGATTCCACCAATTGAAGGGTTGCATGACATCTGGGCCATGTTCGTCATATTCATTGTGATCAGCAAAACTTTTGATCCAAGATTGGCTGCGGCTGCAGCTGCTTCACACCCTGCATGGCCGGCGCCTACGACAATGACATCATATCTGGGAAACTCATACATGTTCCACGTGAAACATTCGTTCATAAAAGAGGTTGCAAAGATACGAAATGCTCAATAAATCGAGACTTCTCAAAGGTTTAAGATTGACAGGCCGGGAGAAAGCACTTAAAAATCAAAAGAAGTCCGGAAAACATATTATAAAATTATAAAACACTGATATTCTGTGATTTAATATGTTTTTCCTTAGTTAAGAAGCGATTATCCGGCTATCCTGGCGAATTATTCTTTTCCAGGTAGTGATCTTCCCGTTCTGTCATGATTTTTTTCTTCTTCTTTCCATGATCAGAATAGCCGATGAGGTGGAGAACACCATGAACCATTACCCTTTGTAACTCTTTCTCAAAATCCTGCCGAAATTCGGCCGCATTTTCCATAACCCTGTCGATGCTGATAAAAATATCGCCGGAAATAGTATCGGGGTTGTCCTGGTATGGGAAAGTGAGAATATCGGTAAGCATTTCGTGCCGCAGATAAGTCTTGTTAAGCTCCAGCAGGTATTCGTCGCTGCAAAAGATGAAATTGAGGTACCAGGGTTTTTTCTTTTCTTCCCGGATGACGACATTCAGCCATTTACGGATGCCTGTTTTATTCTTTAGAGTAAAAGGAATGCCTTCACTGAAAAACTGGATCGGGGAACTCACATCCTTGGTATTAAGCCAGCGATTTTTGTTTGTTGAAATACCGGTGAATCTGTGATATCCTGTTCAGCGTGGTTTCCTGGTTTATGGTAGAAATGAAAAATACGATCTCGACAACATTTCCTTTGGAATTATAGGATACCTGATCGGCAAGCGAGCGGATCAGGAAAATGCCTTTCCCTGCATTTTCTGCCAGACCATTGGCGTCTTCAATCGGGTTCGGTACATTCCTGAAATTAAATCCCTCACCCTGGTCTTTTATTGTGAAACAAAGTCCGTTGGGTACGCTTTTAAAAGAAATCTTCACTTGTTTTTCCGGATTATTTTTGTTTCCATGCAGGATGGCATTTTTCACGGCTTCGAGGATCGCCATCAGGATGTTGCCATAATAAGAATTGGTTATGTAGTATGCCTCACAGATCCCGTCCACGAAACTTTCCACCCTGGTCAGGCTTTCGTTGCTGGAGGGAATCTTTAATTCTTTAAAAATCCTGTTCATTGATAGAATTTTATTCAAATTTAAGAAAGTAACTGTTGATCTTATTTTTATAATAATAATTATAAGATGGCTGAACACTCTTTAAAAGGTCCGTCGCCGCGTTTTTAATACTGTTATACTTTAAATTTGAAAAAGGGTTACTTATTTGGGGATTTTTTGCTTCAGTAGATTGCCTTTTTTCTTCCTCGCCTCTTTTCATTTCTGCTTTTTCCGATTCCAGCATGCGTGTCAGGATTTCCTGCTGGCGGTTAATTGTTTCCTGAACGATTTTTTTGTTGACCAGGTCTTTTTGCGTTTCCTCCATTTTTTTCATCATATCGCTCATGGCTCCTCCGTCCTTGATACCTTCTTCATTGAGCTGGTCCGCGTAATTACTCATTTCGTTCCGGATCGCTTCCTGCTGGGCGGCCAACTTTGCCAGTTTTTCGCTCATCCCTTTCTGGCCTGAACTGCCTGGTTTTTGCTGACCGTTTTTCATCGATTCCATTTCCTTTTTCAAACCCTGCATCTGTTTACTGAGCTGTTCCTGCATTCCCCGCATGGATTTCATCGACATCTTTTTCCCTTTTCCACCGGGCTTGTTGCATTTGCCTGAACCCTGCATTGAACTTTGCATGTTTGATTCCATTTGTTTCATCACTTCCGACAGCATCAGGGCCAGGTTGTTCACCGAGGTCATTACGAATTGCTGCTTTACGGCAGCAGTGGACACATTCCGATTATTCAGGTTTATTACGGCATCGCTGATATTGTTGTTGATGGAGGAAATTTCGCGGAGGATGAACGGCTTGATCATCATTTCCCTTTTTGCCAACTGGTATAGGGAATCTTCAACCGAACCCAGGTCTTCTTTCAGGTTATTCTGATCCTGGATCAGTGTCAGATACTTAGGATCGCTTTTATTGATGACTTTTGTACGGCTCATCAGGTCTTCCTGGTCAAACGATATTCTGACAAGGTTTTCGAGGATCTGTCGTAGCATCGCCAGGTCTTCCTCGTTTTGCATCGACTCCATTCCATCCTTCGCCGACTGCAGTTTCTGCGACATGGCACTCATTTTTTTTGAGGCATTCTTTTGCGATTTGCTGGCCGCTTTTTTATCGTTTTTATCCATCGACTCCATCGAATTGTTCAGGTCGTTGTCGATATCCTGTTCATCCTTGCTCAGATCAGGTAATTCGTTTGGCTCCTGGAGTTCTTTATTCTTTTCCTGCAGTTCATCCAAATTCTTTTTGGTGTCGTCAAATTTCTTGTTGATCTCCTTCTGCTGGTTTTGAAGATGGTCTTTGTCGATTTTTTTATCCGGCGTTGATTCTGACAGCTGATTCTGCTTTTCTGAAAGTTCTTTCAGCTTATCTATCGATTCGCTGAGTTTTTTATCAAATTCCGCCTGTTTCAGTAGTTCCAGGTTCCGATCGAGTTCTTTTTCAATATCTTTATTACTCATCTTCAGCTTTTCAAGCATCTGACTAATCTGGTTCTTGTCGATCTTGTCAAGCATGTTTCTCAGTTCTTCAGCCAGTTTCTTTGTTTCATCGCTCATCACTTCATTAAACAGTTCGTTCAGCTGGTTCTGTTTATCTAAAATTGATTGGTCAACGCTTTTGAATTGCTCTTCCAGGCTGTTTTTCTGCTCGTATTGTTGTTGGATTTTCTCCAGGTTTTCCTTGATCTGATTTTGTTTATCCAGAAGGTCCTGGATTTGCTTTTTATCCTGCCAGGATAGGGTGTTCTTTTCCACCAGTTTTTTGTTCAGTTCATCGATCTTCTTTTGCAGATCTTTTGCTTCTTTAGCCGCACTCTGGATGCTGGAGGCTATATTCTGTTCCTGCTGTGAAGTGGTTTTTTCGATTTCTTCCAAGGTCGGTGCCTTGTACTTCAACAATCCCGACCGTGCACATTTCGGCCCGTGCAATCCATCGTTATCACAAACCTCAAAATAATAATTCAGCTCGTCTCCCGGGTTTTTCACCCATTCATTGATGTCAAGGGAATAATAAAACGACTGCTGGTTAAGTGTTTTATTTAAGACCAGGTTTGTCGTTTTGCTTTCTTTGATGGAGGTATCATTTCCGTGGATCAGCGTACTGGTAAATGCCAGCCGTGAAAAACCATAATCATCCCTTATCACGCCCTGGAAAAACATCCGCGATGACAGGATTGTGTCTTTCTGTTGTTCGACCATGATCATTGGATAGGCATCCGGTATCACGGTTATCGTAAAGGAAAGTGAATCCTGCTGCCGTTTGTAGGAATTGTCCGCTTTCATGGAATAGAAAGTGCTCCTGGAAAATGCTGCGGTATATTCAAAGGCATTGCTTTCCTGCTTATTCAGGTATTTTGTTTCTTTGTCGAAACGTACCAGGATATGATCGACATCCTTTGTAAAAAATTTCCAGTTCACCCGTGTACCTTCCGGTATGATCAGGTCGCCGGTATTTTCGAGGATCTCATTTTTCCGGTTCAGATAGGGCGGATAAGATAATCCTGTTTCAAAACTCAATATGGTAGGTTTCGGGTAAACCTTAAGTTCGAATTCTTCGGATTTATATTTCCCGGTTTCCAGGCGAAATTTTTCGGATTTCTGAAGTGTCTTGAAAGTATAAGAAAAAAGGATCCGGCTTATTTTATTCAGTTTATAGGAAACCCCTTCATTTTCCAGAAAAACATCATCCGGAAGTTTATCGCCGGTCACCTTGATATTCAGTGTAAAATCTTCCTGCTGAAATGCTTCCAGGCTTTTATTCAGGATCAGCATGTGGAACGGCATTTCTGCGACATATACTTTTGAATAGTGCAGGATCCTTTCTGATGGCTTCGTGATCATGGAAGGTGCGATGAGCATAAGGAGCAGGAAGACAAAAAGTGGTGGAAGCGCATATTTCAGGAATTTTCTGTTTTTTGTAAGGTCGATGGCGCGAATGAATGGGACCGGCCTGAGCTGGGTGATCTTCTGGTCGATGCCGGCCCTGAGCAGTTCGAAGTTTTCTTCCCCTGATTCTTCGAGTTTCTTCAGTTGCAGGGTGTTTAAAAGCTTATCTTTTATTTCCCCGAAATGTTTTCCGATGATTGTTGCCGCCTGTTCGTGGGAGATGATTTTCCCTATCTTCCGGATTTTCAGGAGCGGGTCTGCAACAAAATACAGCAAGGCAGAACCATTCAGGAAGACAAACAGGTAAAACAGAATGGATCTGGGAACCGTTCCAAAGTGCCAGAAATACTCGAGGGTTACAAAGAGGAGATACGAAACAAGCAGGATCGCAAGGAACAGCAGTGAGCCCCTGATAAGCTGGTTTCTGTAATACTTCCTGATGAATTCATCAAGTTTGCGGATCACTATCTGGTAATTGTCCGTCATGGTATCTTTAACTTCCTTAAGAACGGCAACCTTTGTCTTTTTATTTTTGCTGCAAAGGTACCTCATTCCTGAATCATCCCATTTGAATCCCGGGAAAATTAAGCTATTTTTGCTGTACTAAACCAATATCTCATCGTATCAATGGAGCTCTTTTTCTCTGACAAAAAACCGGTAGGTCGTTCATATAAGGAACAACGGCTGAAACAGAAGGCAAAAGTTTTATGGATGACAGGATTGTCGGGTTCCGGCAAAACCACTATTGGACTGGCGCTTGAGAAAGAACTTTACAAACGGGGATTTCTCGTAATGCTGCTTGACGGGGACCTTGTCAGGACTGGCATCAATAATAACCTGAAATTTTCAGTGGAGGACAGGAAAGAAAACATACGGCGGATCGCTGAAGTCAGCAAGCTTTTTGTGAATTGCGGTGTTGTGACCATCAATTGTTTTATCAGTCCTACGAATGAGATCCGGGCGATGGCAAAGAACCTCATCGGTAAAGACGATTTTCTTGAGGTTTTTATCAGCGCACCGATTGAGATCTGTGAAACCCGCGATGTAAAAGGCTTGTACGCAAAGGCCCGGAAGGGAGAAATCCCGGAGTTTACCGGAATCAGTTCCCCTTTTGATATTCCCCCGGATCCGGATCTTGTTTTAAAAACCGACCAGATGAGTGTGGAAGAATCGGTGCAATGTGCATTGGAATTCTTTCTGCCAAAAATCACTTTACAGGAATAGCTTATGAACGATCAGAAAATACGGGTACGGTTTGCACCCAGTCCGACGGGTCCTCTTCACATCGGCGGCGTAAGGACTGCATTGTACAATTACCTGTTTGCCCGCAAACACGGCGGAAAGGTGATCCTCCGCATTGAAGATACCGATCAGAACCGGTATGTAAAGGGCGCTGAGGATTATATCGTTGAATCGCTTAACTGGTGTGGGATCCTGTTTGATGAGGATATTGTAAACGGGGGACCTTACGGTCCCTACCGGCAGTCGGAACGGAAACACATCTACCGGGAATATGCCGAGCAACTTGTTCGACATGGGTATGCTTATTATGCCTTTGATACTCCCGAAGAACTGGATGTGATGCGCGAGAAGGAGAAAAATAATGACGTCCACCTTTCCCAATACGGGCCGTTCACGAGGCTTGGCATGAAAAATTCACTCTCGCTGTCGCAAGATGAAGTCAAACAGCGAATTGCCTCCGGCGAACCCTATGTCATCCGGATCAAGATACCGGAAAATGAAGAGATCCATGTTAATGACCTGATCCGCGGTGATGTTTTGGTACAATCGTCGAGTCTGGACGATAAAGTCTTGTTCAAATCTGACGGGTGGCCAACCTATCACCTTGCCAATATTGTAGACGACCACCTGATGGAGATTTCCCATGTAATCCGCGGCGAAGAATGGCTTCCTTCCGCACCGTTGCACGTTTTGCTTTACCGTTATTTTGGATGGGAAGAAACCATGCCGGAGTTTGCCCATCTGCCGTTGTTGCTCAAGCCCGACGGCAACGGAAAACTCAGCAAAAGGGATGGCGACCGTCTCGGGTTCCCGGTTTTCCCACTGCAGTGGATGGATCCTGTAACAAAAGACATTTCTTCCGGTTATCGAGAATCCGGCTATCTGCCTGATGCGTTTGTGAATATGCTGGCATTCCTGGGATGGAACCCGGGAACAGAACAGGAATTATTTACGATGGATGGGCTGATCCATGAATTCTCCTTGGAAAGGGTTGGGAAACACGGTTCAAAATTCGATCCTGAAAAAGCCCGCTGGTACAACCATCAATACCTTGTTAAAAAACCGGAAAAAGAACTCATTGGCCTCCTGAAACAGGAACTTGAAAAGAGGAACCTTCATTTTGAAGATCCTTTTATAGCTACCGTTATTCACTTGATAAAAGAGCGGGCCAATCTTATTCCCGACCTCTGGAACAATTCCTGTTTTTTCTTTCTTCCCCCAACGGCTTATGATGAACATGTCGTTAAGAAGGTCTGGAATCCCCCGCCGGTAGTGTTTGCTCTTTTGACCTCCTTCCTAAAAGAGGCAGAGGCCATTTCAGAATGGAACCATGATCAGGTATATGCATTTATCCAGGATTTTGTCTCCCGGAAAGACATGAAGATGGGACAGCTGATGAATCCCTTGCGCCTGCTTATGGCAGGGAATAATCAGGGCCCAGGAATCATGGATATTGCCACCACGCTGGGGAAGGAAGAATTTCTGAAAAGAATTGAAACCGGACTGGGAAAAATGCCCCGATAGCGTCTTACTTTTGCAAAAAGTTTTATTTCCGTGTAAAATCAACCATAATATACAAATGAAAAATATCAGTAAAACCAAAAAGATCCTGATCGGCATTGCCCTGATCCTGCTGCTGCTGATCACCGGAGGTTCCATGTACCTGTATCCGGCATATATGTTTTTCTTTCAAACAGAAACACAGCTATTGGATAAAGACCTGACCCTTGTGCTCGGGGGTGGGGGCAACAGCGGCATCCTGGTTACCGATAAGGCCGTGGTGGTGATCGATACAAAAATGGGCGGAGATGCCGAGGGTCTGTTTAAACTGGCCCATGAGAAAGCCGCAGGAAAAACAATTCTTGTGATCAACACGCATTACCATGGAGATCATGTGAATGGGAATCATTTCTACAAAGGATCCCGGATCTATATCGGGAATTACGACAGGGGTTTCCTTAAAAAAGAGGTGGATCCCGATGATATGCCGACGGATTTTGTAAAAGACAGCCTTTTTCTTGACCTGGGCAATGAAACTATTATGCTGTATGATCTTGGGCAGGCACACACTTTTCACGATGTAGTCGTTTACCTGAAGAACCGGAAGGTATTGTTTTCCGGCGACCTGATTTTCCATCATATCAATCCTTTTCTGAAAAATGAAAGCGGCGCCAATGTGGATAAATGGATGGCCTCCCTCAATGTGATTTTGAATAAGTTCAAACTGGAAAAGGTTGTCCCCGGCCATGGGACTACCGGCGGGAAAGAAATGGTTCAGTCGATGGTTAACTATTTCGGAGATATGAAAGTTGCGGCGAAAGATCCTGCCAGGGCAAGTGAACTTAAGGCGAAATACAAAGACTGGGTAGAACTGCCCATGATGACTTCTTCCCAGGCAACTATTGATTACATCCGGAAGGCTGGCCACTGATCTGCCAAGCATCATGCTCACGATGGATATCCGTAACGAATAAATAATAAACCCCGAAAATGCATTGTTCACGGGGTTTATTATTTCTATCAGTTGTCCGACTAGGGGTCGAACCTAGACTCTAATGATCCAGAATCATTTGTGTTGCCAGTTACACCATCGGACAATCTGTGTGCAAAATTAAGAAATTTTTTACAAAAATGTCAACGTTTATTTAACTTTTTCCGCTTTTGACCATGAATCTTTCAAAGGAACGACCCGGTTAAAAACAAGGTTTTGCGGGGTTGAATCCTTATCTACACAAAAATAACCGATCCGTTCAAACTGATACTTATCTGATATCCGGGCGTTTTTAACCGAAGGCTCAATCATTGCGGTGATGACCTTCAGTGAATCGGGGTTCAGATAATCTTTATAGGTTTTTCCTTCTTCAATATCCTCGGGGTTTTCTTTGGTAAACAGCCTGTCGTACAACCTAATTTCGGCTGTAACAGCCTGTTTTTCAGACACCCAGTGCAGGGTTCCTTTCACTTTCCGGTTACTGTCTGGCATACCGCTTTTGGTTTGCGGGTCATACGTACAATGTATCTCTGCGATTTCATCCGTTTTAGGGTCCTTCACAACACTTTCGCACCGGATGATGTACGCAGCCTTCAAACGTACCTCACGACCCGGAGCGAGCCGGAAAAACTTATTGGGGGGATCCTCCATAAAATCGTCCCGTTCAATGAAGATGGTTTTTGAAAAAGGAACTTTTCGTTTTCCTTTCGATTCATCTTCAGGGTTGTTAACGGATTCCAATTCTTCGATCTGATCGTCAGGATAATTATCGAGAATTACTTTGACCGGGTTCAGGACGGCCATGATGCGGTTGGATTTTTTGTTGAGGTCTTCGCGGATACAAAATTCGAGCAGGTTGACGTCAATGACATTGTCACGTTTGGCAACCCCGATGGTATCTGCAAAGTTGCGTATCGACCCGGGGGTAAACCCACGCCGGCGTAAACCACAAATAGTCGGCATTCGCGGGTCGTCCCAACCATTAACGTATCCCTCTTGTACCAATTCCAATAATTTTCGCTTGCTCATCACAGTATAGGTAACATTGAGTCGCGCAAATTCAATTTGTCTTGGGGCATAGATACCAATTTCCCGGATGAACCAGTCATAGAGTGGCCGGTGTACTTCAAATTCGAGGGTACAGATAGAATGCGTGATCCGTTCAATGGAATCAGATTGCCCGTGCGCAAAATCATACATCGGGTAGATGCACCATTTATCGCCGGTGCGGTGATGTGTTGCATGGAGAATGCGATAGATCACCGGGTCGCGCATTTGCATATTGGGCGATGCCATGTCGATCTTTGCCCTCAGCACTCTTGATCCGTCGGGAAATTCTCCTGCCCGCATCCTGTTAAAAAGATCAAAATTCTCTTCCTCGGAACGAGTACGGGACTGGCTTTCTTTCCCAGGACGTGAAGGCGTACCTCGGGTTTCACTGATCTCTTCCGCACTCATATCACAAACATAGGCTTTCCCCTTCCGGATCAGGATGATGGCGTATTCATAGAGTTGCTCAAAATAATCGGAAGCATAGAAAAGTCGGTCTTCCCAATCAAACCCAAGCCATCTCACATCTTCCATAATGGAGTCGACATATTCGACATCTTCCTTTACAGGATTGGTATCGTCGAACCGCAGATTGGTTTTCCCATTGTATTTTTTTCCAAGTCCGAAATTCAGGCAGATGGATTTGGCGTGCCCGATATGCAAATAGCCATTCGGCTCAGGGGGAAAACGCGTATGAACCCTGCCCTCGTTGACATTGTTTCGCAGGTCCTCTTCAATAATTTCTTCAATGAAATTCAGTGACCGTTCGGTTTTTTCCTCCGGTATTTTTTTTTCTTCCATTTTTATTAAAATATCCTTTCAAAACGATTAAATCGGTACTTTATCATCCTGCTAGTAAATATCTCCAATGTAATGGCAACAAGAAAAGAATCGGCACCGTTGCAAACTTACTGAAAATTACACAACCCAAGAACGGGGTTCGCCGGAAATTGATAATTTCGCTTCTTAAAAAACCATAGGTCATGGGAAAGATTCTTTTGGAAGGCATGGAATTTTTTGCTTACCACGGTCACTACAAGGAAGAGCAGATCATCGGCACAAAATTTATCGTTGACATTGAGATGCAGTTTGAAACAGAACAAGCAGAACATTCTGACCACTTGAGCGATACGATCAATTACCAGGAAGTTTACCAGGTTGTAAAAAAGGAGATGGAGATCAACGCCCATCTGTTGGAGAGCGTAGCGCGGCGGATCCTGGATGTAGTGATGCGATCGTTCCCGAAGGTAAAATCCATGCAGGTAAAAATATCAAAAGTCAATCCGCCATTAGGTGGAAAGGTGAAACAGGTCAGCTGTATTTTGGCAAACTGATTTTTTTCCTACCTTTGCAGCCCCTTTAAACGGTATCGTGGCCGAGTGGTCAGGCAGAGGTCTGCAAAACCTCGTACAGCGGTTCGACTCCGCTCGATACCTCCCAACCCGTTTCATTATCGTGAACGGGTTTTTTATTTCAATAATTCAGGCTCTGATTTTTTGTTAATGCGGTTTGATAAAAACCACGTTCTCCCTGTCTGCTTTTACTATTTTCTTACAAAATCCGATCAGTTCAGGATAAGAAGCGGCAGGATAGCTGCCTTTGAACGTTGTATAATTGCGGATATAGATCAATTTGTCACCTTCATGCAGGGTTTTTACCGAATAGACTCCAAAAATTGATTTTATGGAAATACTGTCAGGTGTTCTTTCCGCCGTCAGACTGGCCGGAATTGTATAAATTATTGTATCAATGTCCTGATCATCATGCCGAAAGCGGATTTCCGTATGCCTGTTCTCCAGTTTTTCAGGGATATAGGTTTCTTTATCCAGGAGATTTACCGGTATAAAGACTCGGCCACCCGTTAATGAAGCATACCTGGGAATGAAAAGTGTCAGGTCTTCCCTTGCCCGGGGAATTCGTTCACTGGCTGATTTAAAGGAGATACTCCTGATCACAAAATCCGGTAGATTCAATGTTGCGCTTAGCTTTCTCTTCTGTTCATCCAGAGGTTTGTCAATCAAATCGCTGATTTCTTCATATTTCAATCCAATATAATTTGTTTTTATGGTCGCAATCGCATTGAAAGATGAATCAAAATTCACAACTGCTGTTCGGGTACGACGGTTTTCATCAATCGTATAACGCGGCGTAGAAATAAGCCGGCTGCCAGAGGAATCCATAACCAGGACATGCCTGTCATCTGTAAATGTTCCAAGAAATCCAAACGGATTATCCTGGCTGGTGCATTCAAGCCAGATAGTATCATTGTTGCAGGGAACACAAAGAAAAGCATGATTAAACTGCCTGCCGGGAAAATCATCCTGTATTTGACCAGCATACTTTCCGGCATTTACCAATGTATAATATGATTCGATACCAGCTGCTTTCAATAAGGCCTTGGTATAAATTGTCAGCGCTTTACAATCACCGTAACTGTATTTATCCACGAATGAAGCCGGGAAAGGCTGCCATCCACCTATATCAACTTTAATGCTGATATACCGTGTCTTTGCTTGCAGATAACGGTAGATGATCCTGATTTTTTCCTTCTTATCCGTGATATTTTTCATCATTGATTGAATTTTTTCCTTTGTTTCCCGTCCGACCTCATCACGATCCTTATTCAGATAGAGTTGCCACTTGCCCAGATCCTGCCAGGTAAGAAAATCATTATCATAATCCTTATAAGAAACCCTGGAAGGTGCTGTTAAAACCTCAGGGACGATTTCATCGTATCCGGGTGAAAAAGGTTCATCGATGAGGGCAAGAATATTACTGATCGTCCATGCATAGGTATTCACTTTATCCTTTTTCGTAATTACAGCAGGCTGTGGCATGTTCCTTTCTTTATACCTGAACGTCAGATCTGCCGGACAATTTATGGTAAAATGACTTTGTTCAACAGATATATTTGCTCCTCTTTGTGGCTGCCAGACAGGATAGGAAGGACGGTCCGTAAACTCTATTTCATATTCATACTCAACGGTGATCGGATATCCGGAAGGAATATAAGACACGGTTTTGCAGCGGTCATCTTCATACAAACTGAAATCCGAAATCATGCTGCGGTCGGTAATATCCGAGTTTGATAACTTCCGAATTAATTGTCCTGTTTTGTTATAAAAACATCCCTTTATCCTGTTAACCCTGGAAGATTTATCATATGAGACAATAAGACCGGCTGCACCTTTTTCTTTTTCATTGAAGATTGTGATCACCCTGTGTACAGTTAAGACTGCCCTGGAATATGATTTGATATCAAACCGGGTTTCATTAAGCCGGATCACCACATCAGCATGCACCAGTAATTCCTGTTTGATTGAAGATACCGGATAGCCAATATTATCTGCTGATGACAGATTTACAAGTAAGAGGCAAATTGACAGGCATAATAGTTGACTAATCATTTCCTATTTCAGCTTTTTTAAATCTTTAACCGTTCTTTTTTAACACAATTTTTTCCGCATGTTTGGCGATGACATTATTGAAAAATTCTTTCAAGGCAGCATAATCATTCGGTGCAAAAAAAGTTTTATTGATGGTTAGTCTGCTGAGAATGATAATTTTATTGTTCTCGGTTGACGCTGAAAACCGGAAATTTCCTCCCTTTTCCGGTAACGAGATATTTACATTCCTGGGTAACGATTCAACACTGTATCCATCCGGGATCTGGTAGGTAAAATTGTAAGTGTCTTTTATCGGGATACCAAGGTCAACAGGGTATTCGCGTTTTTCCAGTTTGAACGGATTCTCCTTGTCGCCCATATTGAGCAAAACATTAATGTAGATCATACCTGAAGATTCCTGGGCAATTTCCGATGAATGCAGGGAGTATCTTTCTTTATAGATATTGTTTACCGTATCCATTGATTCAAAAGACACTTCATCGATCTCCCAGCCTTTCCATTTCTTTTTCCGTTCGTTCAGGAAATTTTCTTTCCCTTCCTTCTTAAAACTGTTTTTAACTTCCGTTGCAGCATTGTCGGTTCCGGAATTTTCAATTGTGCCTGTGATTTCTCCATTTTCAGAGATTTTCATTTGGGCAACCTGAAGTGTATTATATTTTTCTTTCCGCAGAAGATCGATCCATTGCGGATCGCTTTTGCTTATCAATCTTCCCTGGCCATTCATGCAGCGCAAAGGCAAGTTATCAAAAGACATCATGGGTTCGGTGGCATCCAGAAGGTATTGCGTGGTGTCTTTTTTGACCCGGCATATCACATAATTTAAATTGCTAATTGATGGATGGGACGGATGCAATATTCCATTATCACGTGTACTCAAAACAACCGGGTCTGCTTCAAATCCAAGCTCTTTTAACAACAAGATCAAAAGAAGATTGGCATCAGCGGAGTTCCCGGATCCTTTATTCAGAACTTTTCGAAGGTTGTCCGTCACATAAATTGATGTTCTGCCATTCCATTTCACCACATTTTTTACATAATCGTAAGCCATCCGCATTTTTTCTTCCGGCGTACGGGCCACATTATTAATGATCTTCACTTCATCCTCAACCAAACTGCTTTTCCCCAATTGGACGCCAAAATCCTTGTCTTTCAAAAGGTCTTCCGTTATTTTTTCCCATGTCGCGGTAATATTTTGCACAGGTTCTCTGGGAATCTCTATGGAAGCCAGTTCAAATTCAATGCTTTCGATAAAGTTATCGGAGGTTGTCATAAAGGGTTCCTCAATAAAAGCAGGAATGTCTTTACATGCCCAATGGAAGGTCATATTCTGAAAGTTAACATTTTCCGTATAGAATGATGAAGACGCAACATACTTGTTACTATTCTCCTCTTTAAACTTCAAGGTAACCGAAGTCAGTTCAACCTTGTCTTCGTTTATTACAAAAGGCACGAACCCCCGGGCAAACCGGTTGTAAACATAATACTCGGGAATGGATACCCGATACTCACTCCAGCAGGTCGGAATCCCACTTTGAAATCGCCATGATTGAAGGTTAAAGTAAAAATCGGAAAGGGTTGTATAAGAAATCTCGAAAACAGAACCCTCGCGGATGTTCGGAAGGGCAAATTTTGTAACAAGGTGGTTTTTATCCTTTTCTTCTTCATAAATGGATTTATCGGCCAGTTTATCTTCCACAATTTTGCCATCTACCAGATTGTATGTTCTTCCCTTTAACGCTATCAACTTTTCACGTTTATCATTATCTTTATAAAGAGGAATCGAGAAATCAGCATAGTTATATCCGTTTTTCTTGAAGATCTTTATTCGCAGATGACGCGTGAATTCCATCCGGAAACCTTCACCTTGAATATAATTGAAAGAAGTTTGGCCTTTGTCGAACAAAACCAGGGCAGCAGCCCCGGAATCTCGCTCATATTTATTCATTTTCAGCTCATCGATTGAGACTTTCCCAAATTTCATCACTTGTTGCTGTGAAAACCCGTTCATTTGGCCTCCGATGAAAAGAAGGAAGCAGATATACCTGAAAAGAGTCAATGGTGTTTTCATGAACATTGAATTATGTTGTCCACTTCTAATCAAACCAATATTTGAAGGTGTTGATTGATATTTCACAGGCATACATTCCTTAGCAATTTCATCGGCGAATCAGATTTTTGCTTCGCCTTCATTGGCCTGGTATTAAGATCTATAACTAAAACCCTATTTGTTAAACTTTGAATATCAGGTTAGACTAAGTAACTGCGTCAATAGCATTCAGCAATATTACCTAACTTTTTCATTTCTTTTCCTCAAAACTATAAATAGTAATTAACAAACCCAGGATTTGGGGGATTGATATTTGCAAACTTCATTTTTTGATTTGATAACAGTTTATCTCTTTGCTATCTTTGAAGAAAAATAAGCTTATGAAATACGTCGGAGCCCATGTCAGCGCCTCGGGTGGTGTTGAAAATGCACCTGTCAATGCAAACGCAATCGGCGCAAAAGCGTTTGCCCTTTTCACGAAGAACCAGCGGCAGTGGGTAGCAGGACCGCTGACAGAGGATAATATCAGCCTGTTTAAAGCGAATTGTGCGAAGTACGGTTATTTACCGAAGTATATACTTCCCCACGACAGCTACCTGATCAACCTGGGAAACCCGGAAAAAGAGATGCTGGCGAAATCCAGGAAATCTTTTCTTGACGAGATGATACGATGTGAATTGCTCGGATTAAAAATGCTCAATTTCCATCCCGGGGCGCATATGAACCTACATTCATTAGAGGACTGCCAGAAGCTGATCGCCGAATCCATAAACCTTACGCTGGATAAGACCAAAGGGGTTACTGCAGTCATTGAAAACACGGCCGGCCAGGGTAGCGCCGTCGGGCACCGGTTTGAGCATCTTGGTGCCATTATCAGGCTGGTGCAGGATAAAAGCCGTGTGGGGGTTTGCCTCGACACCTGTCATACATATACAGCAGGCTACGACATCAAAACAGAAAAAGGATACGAGGCGACGCTGAAGGAGTTTGAAACCATTGTCGGGTTATCCCATCTGAAAGGGCTTCATCTGAACGATTCAAAAAAAGAACTGGGAACGCATGTCGACCGTCATGAAAGCCTGAAAAAAGGGGTAATGGGAGAAGGTGTTTTCCGCAGAATCATGAATGATCCCCGGTTCGACAATATGCCCCTTATCCTCGAAACGCCGGACGACTCTTTATGGGAAGAAGAGATAAGGTGGCTGTATAAGCTGGTGAGCTGATGCGGTGTTGCGGTGTTGCCATGGTGCAGTGGTGACTTATTTTTCTGTTGGGTATGACAGATATTCCGCAATAAATACGATTAGTAAGGTAAAGGCACTACTCAGCAGAACCCGGAGAAGGGTCTGGAAGAATTCAGTGAAACGGAAAATTTCCAGGTAGAAGAGTGCAAAATGATGAACCAACACCAGGATGATCGAATAGTAGGCAAACCATTTTAAACCCTGGTTTTTCAAGGAGGGTGAATGGCCGACCATGAATTCGGTCCCGGTTGAAATGGCCGAGATCACAAAAGGCCTTACAAAAGCCATCAGCACGCAGGCGGAGGCATTCAAGCCAAACGTATTGGTAAATGCATCGAGCAAAATACCCAGCAGGAATGCCGATAGCAGCAGCAACCAGCGTGGAGTCTCGAAGGGAAGCAACAGGATAAAATAGATGTAAAAATAGGGATTGATATAGCCGCCGAACTGGATGTTATTCAGGATCAGGACCTGGAAGAGGATCAGGAATACAAAACGTCCGATATTTTTCAGAAAGATGATGGTCATTATGAATTCCCCTTAGGTTTATCGTTCACTGCTTTTGAATGAGTTTTTCAGGTCCTCTTTTTCTTTTCGCATCATATCGATAAGCACTTCCACGAAGCTCAGACTATTGAAATCTGTGGCAAATCGGATGGTGGCATAATTAAAATTTTCTTCCTGTGCGATGGTGAAATGATCGATGGTTCCAATCATCAATCCTTCCGGAAAAATATCAGAATTCCCGCTGGTTATGATGGTGTCTCCTTTGTGGATCACCACGTGTTTCGGAATTTCCTTTACCTCTCCAATCTGGTAATTTCCTCCACCCCATTCAATGTTGACCAGCTGGTTGTTCTTCTTGAACTTCCCGGAGATCCGGCTATCTTTATTCAGTAATGACATCACCCAGCAAAAATGATCAGATACGCTCACGACCTGGCCCACGATGCGATTGCCCATGATAACGCCCATGTGATTTTCGATGCCCTGACGGTGGCCTTTATTGAGCATGAGAAAATTGTTTCGTTTGTTCGTTGAGTTATTGATTACCCTTGCACTGATGTATCTGTATTCCAGTTTATACAGGGAGTCGTTCTGGTAAAACGAACTGGTATCGGACTTATAAAATGCTTCCGAACGGTTGGAATGGAGTTTGGCGTTATCTTCTGCAAGAATACGGTTGACCCTCCGGAGGGAAAAATATTCGGAAACATTACTTGACATATTCAGCAAGGCGCCTGCAAACCTGTTTGAAACGGTTGTCACGGCATTGTTCTGGTACTCGTTGTTATTAAAAAGAAGCAGCAGTGATATTGCCTCCAATGCCAGGAAAAGGAAATAGATATACTGTTTCTGGAGGAAATAGAGCAGGTAACGCATAACTTCCTTTACTTAATGAGGAAGGTGAATTTGTCGAAATTTTTTAAAGCGATCCCGGTACCTCTTGCTACTGCCCTCAGCGGGTCTTCTGCCACATGTACCTTTAGTTTCGTCCTGAGTTGAATTCGTTTATCCAGTCCCCGCAAAAGCGAACCGCCGCCGGCAAGGTAGATTCCGGTTTCAAAGATGTCAGCTGCCAGTTCGGGAGGGGTCATTTCGAGTGCATTCAACACGGCTGCTTCGATCTTCATGATGGATTTATCGAGGGCATGGGCAATTTCTGCATGATTTATGATCACTTCCTTGGGAATACCGGTGAGCATATCGCGGCCATGAACGGCGTATTCGGGCGGAGGATTGTCGATGTCGGCAAGGGCAGCGCCAACTTCTATCTTGATCCGTTCTGCTGTACGTTCTCCGATATTGAGGTTGTGCTGTTTCCGCATATATTCTTCGATATCGGAATTAAATTCATCCCCTGCAATCCGGATGGATTTATTGTTGACGATCCCGCCCAGTGCAATCACGGCGATTTCGCTTGTGCCGCCACCGATGTCGATGACCATATTCCCGATCGGTTCCAGCACATCGATTCCGATGCCTATGGCAGCAGCCATGGGTTCGTGAATCAGCCTGACCTCTTTTGCCCCTGCCTGTTCTGCCGAATCTTTTACGGCACGTTCTTCTACTTCAGTAATGCCGGAAGGAATGCAAATGACCATTTTCAAGGCGGGGGGAAACCAGGATTTCCGGAGGTCGATCATCTTGATCATTTCCCGGATCATGTGCTCTGCTGCATGAAAATCAGCGATCACACCGCCCCGGAGGGGACGGATGGTTTTGATGTTTTCGTGGGTCTTACCATGCATCATCTGGGCTTTTTTGCCCACGGCGATGATCTTTCCAGAGCTGCGTTCGATGGCCACAATGGATGGTTCATCAACAACAACTTTATCATTATAGATGATGATGGTATTGGCGGTACCAAGATCGATTGCTATTTCTTTTGTAAACAAGCCCATTTCAACTGTTTTTAATGTTTAAAGTGCCTGATTCCGGTGAAAACCATTGACATTTCGTGCTCATCGCAAAAGCTGATCGAATCTGCGTCCTTGATCGACCCACCCGGTTGCACCACGGCAGAAATACCTTCCCTGCATGCGATCTCAACCGAATCGGCAAAAGGGAAAAATGCGTCGGAAGCCATTACAGCGCCTTTCAGTTCAAACCCGAAATCATGTGCTTTCTGAATTGCCTGTTTCAATGCATCCACCCTGGATGTCTGGCCGGTTCCTGAACCGATCAACTGTTTTCCCCTGACCAGCACAATGGTATTGGATTTCTGATGTTTGACAATCTTATTGGCAAAAATCAGGTCGGAAACCTCTGTATCTGTTGGAGCCTTTTTCGAAACCAAGTGAAAATCAGATTCCATCTCCGTTTTCAGATCCTTTTCCTGCTCAAGTGCCCCGTTCAGGATCGATTTAAACTGAACCTCAGAAAAATCAACGGATTTCTTCTGCAAAAGTATTCTATTTTTCTTTGATTTCAGTATTTCCAGCGCTTTTTCGTCATATTCGGATGCAATCAGGATCTCAAAAAAAAGCTTGTTCAGTTCTTCTGCAACGCCGGTATCAATCGGTCTGTTTGCAATGATCACCCCGCCGAAGGCAGAAATGGGATCGCAGGCGAGGGCATCGTACCAGGCTTTTTTCAGGTTGGTTCGGCTGGCAACCCCGCAGGCATTGGTGTGTTTGATGACGACAAAAGTGGGTTCGCAGAATTCTTTGCTCAGGGCAATAGCCGCATCAATATCCACGATGTTGTTGTACGAAATTACTTTCCCGTGAAGCTGGTTGAAGACCTCGTCCAGATTTCCGTAAAAGAGTGCCTGCTGGTGGGGGTTTTCTCCATACCGCAGTGGAAATGACTGAATGATGCTTTTTTTGAATGCCGGTATGTTTTGTTCCTTGTTGAAATACTCAAAGATTTTTGTATCGTAATGTGAAGAAACATTGAATGCCTGTGTTGCAAAATATTTCCGGTCTTCCAGACTGGTAATGCCTTCCTTTTTTTGAAGAAGCTCGATCAGGTGGTTATAATGTGATGCAGAAGGAACGATCACCACATCCCGGAAATTCTTGGCCGCAGCCCGTATGAGTGAAATACCGCCGATGTCTATCTTTTCTATGATTTCATCTTCATCCTTCGTAGTTGCAACTGTATTTTCGAAAGGATACAGATCCACGATGACAAGGTCAACAGGGGGAATCCCGTATTTTTCAAGTTCCTGCAGGTCCCGTGGGTCTTCTCTTCGGTAGAGAATACCACCAAGGACTTTCGGGTGAAGGGTTTTCACCCTCCCGCCAAAAATGGAAGGATAACCTGTAACGGATTCAACAGAAATGACGTCTAATCCCTGTTTTTGCAAATAATCATAAGTTCCACCTGTGGAAAGTACTTTTATTCCAAGTTTGTTCAGCAGACGGGCGATTTCGTCGATCCGGTCTTTTGAAAATACAGAGATTATTGCGGTACGAATTCTGACATCCATAGGCGTTTCATGAAAGGGAATTCACCTTGCAATGTTACCAAATTTTAGGCTAAGATACAATGATTTCTTCCGTGTTTCAGAACAATTTGTATTACTTTTACGTTTGTATTTTAGATCTTTAGCTTCATTCCAATATGTTTCAACTTCTTCGTCTTATTCGTGAGAGTTACCTGTTTGCTTTTCAAGCAATTATTGTCAACAGGGTTCGTACGGTCCTTTCCCTTTTAGGGATCGCTATCGGGATCTTCTGCATTATTTCCGTTTTTACCATTTTTGATTCCATGGAACTTTCGATCCGGAAAAGTATTGATACTCTTGGCAGCAATGTGCTCTATATTCAGAAATGGCCATGGTCCATGGGTAACAATTACCCCTGGTGGAAATATTACCAGCGCCCGGAAGCCTCCCTGGCCGATATGCGTGAAATCCAGACCCGCAGCAATCTTGCCGATGCAACTGCTTTCTTTATACAAGTGAACAAAACCGTAAAATTCCGCAGCAATTATGTTGACAATGTGGGTGTGATGGGCGTTTCACAGGATTTTGACCGGGTATGGAAATTTGAACTGGCTGACGGCCGGTATTTTTCACCTATCGAGTCAAACAGCGGAAAGAACGTTGCCATCATCGGGGCCGACATTGCAACAGGTCTGTTCCAGGAAGCAATGGCGGTAGGCCAGAAAATCAAAATATTTGGCAGAAATATAGAAGTCATAGGGGTGACGAAAAAAGAGGGGGATGATTTCTTCGGAAACTCGAACGATAAGGTTGTAATGTTGCCTATTTCTTATTGCCGGAACATGGTCGACATGAATGAAGTCGGGACATGCATCATCGTCAAAGCCAAACCCCTTGTTTCAAACGAACAATTGATTGATGAACTCACAGGGATCATGCGGTCGATCCGGAAACTGAAACCTGCTGCAGAAGACAACTTTGCCATCAACGAAACCAGTATTATTTCGAAAAGTTTCGACGGCTTATTTTCAATGATCGGAACCGTTGGCTGGATCATCGGCGGGTTTTCACTTTTGGTGGGAGGATTTGGGATCGCGAATATCATGTTTGTTTCTGTCAAAGAAAGAACCAGCATTATCGGGATCCAGAAGGCGCTTGGCGCGAAAAATTATTTTATTCTGCTGCAGTTTTTATTTGAAGCCATATTCCTGTCGCTGATCGGTGGAATTGTGGGATTGCTGATCGTTATTATCCTTGCAGTTGTCGTTTCCCTGAGCACCACCTTCCATCTCATCATTACTCCCGGAAATGTTTTCCTGGGTATCGGGGTCTCGGCTATTATCGGGTTGATTTCCGGCATCATCCCTGCGTTTTCCGCATCCAGGCTGGATCCGGTGGAGGCTATGCGGACAGGGGCTTAAAATGGCCAGAACTGGTTATTGTACCAGATCTTTTCTTTCAGTTCATTATCAAGATCATTCAGTATTTTCAGGTGGCCTTTTTCCCAGTCGGACAGCCAATTGTAGAGTATTTTTTCGTTCGGATCCGTGGCGGTTTCTGCCTGCGTTGAATAAACATCAATGGCCTTTTTCTCCATATCGATCGCTGCAGAAATTGCCGCAGCTTCAAATCCTGCAGCGGCGATCCTATTCTTTACCTCCCCGGAAAGAACCATATTTGCGATACCATCGGCTGTCTGATCCTGTAAATTAGGACAGGTGAATTCCTGATTTTTCTCGAAGCTCAGGAATTGTTCAGAAAGAAATTTCACATGAATGGATTCTTCGGCCGCCATAGTTTTAAATACGTTGCTGATCTCTGGATCACTGGTTTGTTCGGCCACGGTTGTATAAAATGCAAATCCTCTTTTTTCCATGAGGATGGCCATTTTCAGGATATCAAGTGATTTGTTGGTGTCCATAGGATGTTTATTAGGTTTTGTGGGTCAAACTTAATACAATTTTCGGGACGCGTAACGCGTTACATGTGACAAAATTTTCAATTACCCTAATGGCCAATGGCTAATGCCTAACTCTTATTTATGGAGATACATCTTTATCCGGGACGCCAGGACATCGATTGCCACATGATTCTGGCCCCCCTGCGGAATGATGATGTCTGCATAGCGTTTGGTAGGTTCAATGAACTGGAGGTGCATGGGCTTAACAAATTTATCGTAGTGCTGAAGCACCTGTTGAAACGATCTTCCCCTTTCTTCGATGTCACGCCTGATAATCCTCATCAGGCGGTCATCGCCATCGGCATCAACATAGATTTTGATGTCCATGCGTTTCCTTAAGCGGGGATTGGTCAGGATGAGAATCCCTTCCACGATGATTACCTCTTTGGGAACAACCGGTATGGTTTCATTCGACCTGGCACATGTTACATAGGAATAGACTGGCATTTCGACCGAAGAACCGGTTTTCAGCATGTCCAGGTGTTTGATCAGCAGGTTGAATTCAATGGAAGAAGGATGGTCAAAGTTAATACGGGCACGTTCTTCCGCCGAAAGATGTCCGTTATCACGATAGTAAGCATCCTGCGGGATCACCGATACTGCATCCTTTGGTAAATGACGAATGATCTGGTTGACCACGGTCGATTTCCCCGAACCTGAACCTCCTGCAATTCCAATGATGAGCATCTTTCTGTTATAAATGATTTTATTTACTGCAGAATTCGATCAGTACGCCATGGGTAGATTTGGGATGGAGAAACCCGATGTTCATTCCTTCTGCCCCCTTCCGGGAAACTTCATCGATGAGTATTAGTCCTTTTTCTTCTGCGGATTTTAATGCCTGGTCAACATTATCAAAAGCAAAAGCCAAATGATGGATGCCTTCCCCCTTTTTCTCCAGGAATTTCCCGATTGGGCCTTCCGGATCCGTCGATTCGAGTAATTCGATCTTAGTTTGTCCGATTTTGAAAAAGGCAGTCCTGACTTTCTGGTCTTTTACTTCTTCGATCGCATAACATTTGATCCCAAGAAGGTTTTCAAACCAGGGAATGCTTTCAACAAGGCTCTTTACCGCAATTCCAAGATGTTCAATATGAGTAGGCTCCATAATGATTGAAAGTTGTTAAAGTGTTCAGACAAAGTTATTTGGATTTTTTGAATTACAAGCAGAAACGGAGAAAAAAAGTCTGGAACAAGAATCTCGTGATGCGTTATGCGTTACGCGTCACGATTCAAACCACACATCATAAAAAAACAAAACTGGTCAACTCATACAAATCTTTTGTATCTTTAGACGATTTTAGTCAAATCGTCGAATTAAAATTTTAAAGCCTTGATTCAAAAGGATAACACGAGGGCATCCATTGTAAATGCCGCCAGCGACATCTTCAGCAAATATGGGTACAAAAAGACCACTATGGATGACATCGCACTGGCTCTGGGTAAAGGCAAAAGCTCTATTTATTATTATTTCCGGAATAAGGAAGAGATCTTCCAGGCTGTCCTTGAACAAGAGGTGATCCTCCTGAAAACAAAGCTGCAGAAAGCGGTGAACCGGAAAAAGCATCACAAAGGAAAATTAAAAGCATATATTATAACCCGCATGAAGGGATTCGAGAGTATGATCAATTTCTATAATGCGGTTAAAAATGAATATTTATCGCAATTTGAATTCATTGAACGCATCCGGCACAAGTATGATCAGGAAGAGATCGCTACCGTAAAGGGAATTCTTGAGGAAGGGGTTGAAAAAGGCGATTTCAGTATCGAAGATCCTTCTCTCGCTGCCATTGCCATTGTAACTTCAATGAAGGGTTTTGAGATCCCGTTGTTCATTACCGGAAAGAAAGAACAGGATATTGAACAGATTGTGGATAAGTTAATGAAAATGCTGTTTAACGGAATCCTGAAAAAATGATCAAACAAAGCATGCATTCATGCATCAAGATATGAAAGACACAAGATTATGGCAATTTCTGAATAATTTGTTTTTTGGTTAATACATTTTATCCTCACTCCAGCTTGTGTCTTTCTTTTTTCAATCAGATCTTTGATACCTTTGTTTCGGGCTAAAGCCCTGGATTTATTTTGCTGACTAATTCCTCTGCTCAAAGTCCAGGGTAATTCAAATTAAAAAAACCGAACCATGAAAAAACTTTCTTTTGTTATCATTTGCGTGTGGCTGATGGCAATGCAATTTTCTTTCGCACAAAACAAATCCACTGAATACAAGGTAATAAAGACAATTCCGGTGGAAGGACCCGGTGGCTGGGATTATCTGACAGTTGATAAACCAAGCCAGCGATTGTTTATCTCACATAGTACCTGTGTGGATGTGGTTGATCTGAAAACAGAAAAACACGTTGGACAGATACCCAATACGACTGGCGTTCATGGTATTGCCTGTGTTCCTGATTTGAACAAAGGTTTTATCACGGCCGGCCGGCTTGATTCGGTCATTGTATTCGACCTGAAGACATTAAAAGTGCTTGATAAAGTTATTACCGGCAAGAACCCTGATGCGATTCTCTATGATGCATACAGCAACCGGATCTTCACCTTCAATGGCAGGGGTCACTCGGTAACTGCTATTGATGCAAAAACAAACAATGTTGTTGGGACGTTGTTTGTATCAGGAAAACCTGAAGCCGCTGTCACAAACGGAAAAGGAAAGATCTTCTGCAACATTGAAGATAAATCAACTGTGGTGAAGTTTGATGCTCTTACTTTGAAAATCGATGCTGAATGGCCCCTTGAACCGGGAAAAGAGCCATCGGGACTTGACATTGACATCAAAAACAATCGCCTGTTTTCGGCCTGCAGCGATTCGAAACAAATTGTTGTAATGGATGCTGCCAGCGGGAAGATTATTGCCACCTTGCCCATGGGCGAAGGATGCGATGGCCTCATCTTCATTCCTGGGGATCACAACGCAATCTCATCCAATGGTGAAGGAACCCTTACCGTGGTACACCAGAACGGCCCTAACGATTACAAGGTCGTGCAGACCCTTGCAACCAGGAAAAGTGCACGTACCATTACTTACGATGAAACAACTAAAAGAATATACCTGCCTTCAGCGGAGGTGACCATGGATAATGGCAAGCGGAACGTTGTTCCCGGATCATTCAAGATCATGGTTGTTTCGAAATAGCGAAGTGGCGAAATGGGGAAACCTGCCTACCGGCAGGCAGGTAGCGAAAATTTTGTCACGCGTTTCGCGTTTCGAAATACTTCTTCTTAAACCAGAACGCCAGGCTCACGAGGCTGATCAGCACCGGAACTTCTACGAGTGGCCCGATCACAGCAGCAAAAGCTTCACCCGAATTCAGACCGAAAACCGCCACGGCAACGGCAATAGCGAGCTCAAAATTGTTGCTGGCCGCGGTGAATGAAAGTGTTGCTGTTTTCTCGTAACCAGCCCCGATCTTCTTCCCGATATAAAAAGAAACAATGAACATCACAACAAAATAGATGACCAGCGGAATGGCAATCCTGACTACATCGAATGGAATCTTTACAATATATTCACCCTTAAGGGAAAACATTACGATAATGGTAAAAAGCAACGCAATCAGGGTTACAGGGCTTATCCGGGGAATAAATTTCCGCTCGTACCAATCTTTCCCTTTTAACCTGACCAGGGTGAAACGGCTGATGATGCCGGCAAGAAATGGGATTCCCAGGTAAATGAAAACGCTTTTCGCGATCTGTACGATGGTAATATCGACCCGGAATGTCTTTAACCCAAGCCACGAAGGAAATACGGTGAGAAAGATCCAGGCATAGAGTGAGAAGAAAAGCACCTGGAAGATGGAGTTAAAGGCTACCAATCCCGCACAGTATTCGCGGTCGCCCTTTGCCAGGTCGTTCCAGACAATCACCATGGCGATGCAGCGTGCAAGGCCGATCAGGATCAGTCCGGCCATATATTCCGGGTAATTCCGTAAAAAAATAACCGCAAGCAGGAACATAAGTAGCGGGCCTATGATCCAGTTCTGAACCAGGGAAAAGGACAAGATCTTCACATCTTTAAAAACATCGCCCAGCTCTTCATACCTGACCTTGGCCAATGGTGGATACATCATCAGGATCAGTCCTACGGCAATGGGAATATTTGTGGTACCCACCTGGAATTGCCCCCAGAAATCTTTGATTCCGGGAAAAAAATAACCGGCAAACACTCCAATGAACATGGCGAGAAATATCCATAGGGTAAGAAAGCGGTCAAGGGTCTTTAGTCTTCTTTTTTCAAGAACCATATCAATAAATTACGAATTACGATTTACGATTTACGATTTACGATTAAAAATATTCGATTTTGTATTCAATTGGCCCATTTTGCGGCTCAACTATGAAAAAAATATTCACAGAGTGACAAAATAAAATTAACAACAACTGCTACCCGGCCCGGAGCAATCACAGCTTGGTTCGGTTCCATTCAATATTCCGTTGATTATGCCCGCTGCACATCCAACACCGGATCGAACGGAAATGGCATTTTCAGGGCAATTTTTCTCACAGGCGCCGCACTCCATGCAAAGATCTTTATCCAGAATCACAGCTCTTTTGTTTTCTATTGCAAAAACAGCATGGGGACAAACAATGATGCACATCCGGCAACCATTGCATTTCTCCTGATCCAACTCAAGGGTAACAACATTTTTAAGATATACCAATCCGTTCATAAGGCGATAAATTTTGACACAATCCAGGCAATGATGCCCAACGCTGCCATCCCGATCTGCATTGGAACAGCTGTTTTCATTTCTTTCTGAACCCCTGAAAGTGAAGTAAATGTTGAGGTTCCGGTGAACGTCATCGCAAAAAATGAAGATACGCTCCCGATCATCAAAAACCAGGAAATGATTTCAAGGTTCGAGTTCCCGAGAAAATGGAAACAGGCCAGGATGAATGCAGCCAGCCAGCCGGTGAGCAGTCCTTTAAGTGCGAACCTGCGAAATGGTATCCAGGGCAATAAAAGAGGGGTAATTCCGCATCCGGCAACATAGGCGATGAGCAGGTTGAAAACCGACCGCAGTCCATTGCTATAAGCCAGGTCGATAGAATATCCTTTTGGATTCAGTCCTGAAAGAATAACAAACATAGCCGGTATTAAAACCAGATAGTATTTACCGTATGCCAGTTCGACCGGGATCAGTTTCATCCGGTCCCAGGTAGAAAATCTCACGGCCCGCATTTCTTTTGTCGCTCTCATTCCGGCTTCCATAAAATCATGGATATCTTCTGCCCTGACAGGTCCGTAGATAACAGAAAAATCTGTGTTTTTTTTGATCTCATGAGCGGAAACCCCTACGGCTCCCAATTGGGGAACAATAACTTTGTGATGGTTCACGGTTTTTTCAAGACCGACAAGGTTGATCTGGCGGATCAGTTCATTTGTCGAAAAAGTTCCTTTGCCGGCGGCACACCAAACATTGATCCCTTTGGTATCGAGAACCAGTAACCACGCATCCATGCCGTTTAGCCCACGACGTACATGATCGAAGGTCAGTTTGAAATTGGCCGTCACAAAAACGGATGAACTTTCTCGGGGATTTCCCACCGCGTAAATCCCCGGTTCTATTTTATAGTCCATCCGGCCAACTGACCAACGGACTTTAATTGTTTCCCACAGATCCCGCCTGCTCCATATTGTGGAGATCTGCGGTATAGTGCCGAAGGTATTACCTGTAAGAAAGCGCGTATTCATTATTATTCGTGCGGTTTGATCTTGGTTTTCATTGTTTAAATGGTTATCAGCAGATAAAATCCCAGAACTAAAAGGGTGATACCTCCGATATATGTAACAATGGTTCCTACGATGGATAAGGTTTTTGAAATCTTAGCCAGTCCCAGGCCGAATCCAACTATTGCTGCTGCCAGCGGTAATCCGTAGCCGGAAGCAAAGGCTGTCAGCATCATCAAACCCCACAATGCACTTCCCTTCACGAAGGAAGCGGCAAGAATGACCGGAAAAATGGGATTACAGCATGAGTTCAATGCGGTGGATAATCCTCCTATGGCAAGCCCAAAAAGGATCGCCGAAAAAACTCCTTGCCGGGTATGGTTTGTTTTGATGGATAAACCGGGAAGATTGAATGGCAGTAATTTCAAGGAATACAATCCAAAGAGGATGGCGATCAGGCCGGCCGCTATTTTCCAGTAGTTTCCGAAGGAATTGCTGATCAATGCACTGGCATACCCGAATAACGCTCCGATAGTCGCCATCGAGATAATACCGCCGAGCAGGAATGCGATTCCCCTCAGCCACATTGTTTTAGATTTATCCGTTGAAGAACTTGCGCCGGAATAACCCGCGACGACACCCAGGATGGCGAAATTACATCCGCAGGTGACCACGCTGATCATACCCATCAGGAATACCGCGATCAGGACGGTGATGGTTGCATGTTCGTTGCTTAAAACCTGGTGAATCCATATGTTCATAAGGCTTATTTTTTAGGACAGCAGGATGAACTCTTGGTCGTATCGCAGGTTTTGGTCTTCGCTGTATCGCAGACAGAAACTTTTCCTGGTGCAGCGACCGATTGTTTATCGGAAGCATTGCCTGAGCGGCCGACTAGTTTAATTCCGATAATCGCCACGGCAGCCAGAAGGATTAATGCGAATATCAATTTCGAAAAGATATTTTTCTTTTTTGGCTGACAACGGCCGTCGTCGCATCCGCAATCCTGTTTTTTATTTTTTCCTTCAGCTGGTAGGTTGTCATTGTGGTTTTCTTCCATTTATAAAATTTTAAGTGTTAAGTTTTAAGTGTCAGATTATTTTCAATTCGTAATTCGTAATTCCTAATTCGTCATTTCTTTTCGTGTGGTTTGATCATACAAAGACAAGGTCCGTTGAGCGGCTGGCATTTTCCCGCTGTTACCGGGAATCCATCCTTATTCCATTCATTAAATCCCCCTGCCAGGCTGGCTACCTGTACATATCCCCTTGACTGAAGGGTGGCTGCTGCTTTTTTGCTCCATATTCCAACTGAGTCAGCCAGGATCAGGGGTTTTTCCAGGGGAAGGGTATTCCATTTTTCATCAAATTCATAGTGGGACAAATAGATTACCTGTTCAACCCCAAATGATTTGATATCTGTTTCCACCTCTTCACGAAGATCTACAAGGACAGCACCCTGTTGAAGCAGCGGAATCACCTCTGCAGGCAGTACATAAAATATCCCGTTGATCTGCAATTTGCAGTTTTGAAACAGGTTGTTCATAGTGCTTTGTAAAATTTAAAAAATTCTTCTTTGATCTGGTCGCGGATTTTCCTGTACTCCCCGAAAATTTCTTCTTCTGTGCCGCCTGCTCTTGCCGGATCCTCAAACCCGATATGCATCCTGTGACGAACATTGCCGGAAAACCAAGGGCAGCTTTCTTTGGCATCGTCACAAACCGTGATTACATAATCGAATGAATCGGATAGGAAAAGGTCAACACTTTGGGGTTCATTCTTTGAAATATCGATTCCCACCTCTTTCATAACAGCTATTGCATAGGAATTGGCGTGTGGCGCCGGATTTGTTCCGGCAGAAAATATCCCCAGCCGCGAATCGAAGGATCTCAGGAACCCTTCTGCCATCTGGCTGCGGCATGAATTGCCAGTGCATAAAACAAGAATCTTCATGGGCTTAGGTTTATAATGAGTAATGAATAATTCTGTAATTATTGAATTCTGTAATTACTCATTGCTCATTATTTTGTCTCTTTGATTGACACGAAATATCCCTTGATTTTTTATGATATGTTTGCTTTCAAATTATTAACCGCACTTATAATCACTATCAATATTTATTTTCTGAATAAAGCAATTAGCTGCCTTTTCAAATTCTTTGATTTTCCCGGGATTCAGGCAATAATTAACCTTTACTCCGTCCACATGTCCCTGGATCAGTCCGGCATTCTTTAACTCTTTCAAATGTTGATTAACGGTGGTTCGGCTCAGTGGTAATTCATCAGAGATATCTCCGGTAATACAAATCTTTGTTTCAGCCAGGTACTGTAAAATTGCTAATCTTGCGGGATGAGCCAGAGCTTTGAATAAGACAGCCGTTGAATTCAATTTTGGATCAAACAGATCGGTTTTTGCGTATGCCATGATGCTTATTTTTACAAAGTTAATTTTATGATCAATGTTTTAATTACCGGATGTCACAATTTTACCTTCATTGAGGTGTAATTTCATTGTTCCATACCCTGCTGCCACCGAGCTATGGGTTACCATGATGATGGTGATTTTATTCTCCCGGTTTATCTTTTTAAGAAATTCCAATATTTCAAGAGACAATGTCGGATCGAGGTTTCCTGTTGGTTCGTCAGCCATGATGATCTGGGGCCTATGAATTATCGACCGGGCAATTGCAATTCTTTGTTGTTGCCCAGCTGATAGTTCTCGTGGAAGATGTTCCATCCTGTCGGATAAACCAACATAATCAAGAATTTCACGAGCCCGTTTAGCCTGCTCTTTTCCAGGTATCTTTTCAAGTGCCAATGGAATCATCACATTCTGGATAGTTGTCAGATATGGAATAAGGGCAAAACTCTGTAAAATATACCCGATCGATTTTTTCCGAATATCGGTGAGCTGCCGATCACCGATATTATCAATCCTCTTGCCATCGAAAATAATGTTACCTGAGGTAAGCCTGATTAAACCAAAGAGCGCCAATAGCAAAGTGCTCTTCCCTGATCCTGACGGGCCTGTTACAGTTACAAAATCACCCTTATTAACTTTGAATGACACATGATCGAGGGCATTGATCGTCTCCCCCTTATGATGGTACTGTTTTAAGATATTTTCTCCTTGTAATATCATGGTTCAATCCTCCTGTAGGTTAGTATGCGGGTCAAATTTAGCAGCCAGGTAGGTTGGGAACAATGAACCTGCCAATGAAATAGTTACGGATAACAGTACCGACCATAAGAGGTAAATATAGACAGGCTTAACTACAATACCGGCCAGATAGGGGCCTAAAATGACTCCGGCAAGTGTGCCTAACAGATATCCAAGGATCCCTCCTGCAACTCCTAGGATCAGTGCCTTTAAAAGAAACATCTTATAGATTGTTGAACGCTCAGCTCCCATCATTCTGAGAATTCCGATCTCCCGTTTTCGCTCATTGACATTTGCCCAGATGTAATTGCCAATCGAAATACCTCCCACAAAAAAGATAATGATCAGCATAATCAGAGTTATCTTTTTCATCAATTGATTGGTCTCAATTTGGGTTGAAACGATCTGGCCAATAGTTGTTATCCGGGTGTCAGGAAGGATATTGCGCAGTTTTCCAAGCAATCCTTCTGAAATTGCGTTGCAGCAACCCATGATCTCAATGGCAGACACTTGGTTTTCGATCCCTAAAAGTTGCTGAACATCGCGGAGATTGGCAAAAATGCGATCATCATCAACGGTACCGGTCTCGGGAAGAATTTTAACTATGTTGAATTCCTTTCCCATAATGTTAATCCGGCCATTTGCTGAAAGCTTTAACCGCTTTGCAACCTGAGACCCGGCGAGGCAATCCTTGCTATTCAGGGTATCGATGGCTTTCCGTTTCAGCTTTTCATCCTCCAGCCCATGCGATTTATTTGCCGATTGGCTGGGTGCACAAGCCGTCTTTAATTCTGCACCTAATAATCCAGATGACTGCCATAAGGGTTTGGATGCAATCTCACTTTTGGGAAGAATTCCGGTAAGGACAACAGATTGATCTCCCACTTTGACCCTACGCGTCAGCTTTGGTGACATATTATCGACACCTGCAATAGTGGAAGTAAGGATTCGTTCCACATAATCCATAGGTAACGTAGGGGCATCGATATCGGAAGTATAATAGTCATCTATGCTTGCCCCTTGAGGCAACACCAGTATATTAGCACCGAGGTTGTCAAGATTTCTGGCAACATTTTGTTCGGAAACAACGGAAACGCTTTGAATGGCAACGATCACGGCAATTCCCAGCGTGATGGCCAATAATCCAGTAATCAACTGGGATTTCCGTTTCCATAATTCGATGAAAACGAGTTTTAAAATCGTCATGGAATGAAGTCTTATTTGCAACCACCGGTTTTGGCACCACCCGGGCAACAACCGCTTGCAGGTGCCTTTTTTGCTGTACTTACAAGGGTATTCACATCTGTAAGGCCATTATACTGCCCGATAACCTGTCCTGCCTTATTGATAACATAGGTCACCGGTTCTTTTGCGTTCAAGTTGCATTTAAGGCTTTGCAATAATTTTGTCTCATTTTTATCATCCATTGCAACCATCAACGTTACCGTTTTATTATCCATTTTACTGCAAGCGACAGCGCAATTTTCAATAATGCTTTTCTTTGAAGTCATTGACTCTTTGTAAACCACAATATAAACCGACTTCCCTTCAGCAAGCGATTTGATCAGTTCCGAGGATTTCGGCGTCGGGATCATATCAATTAGTTTTTCAGGTGTTGCGTCCTTTAATGCAAGTCCACCGCTTGTGGTACCATTTTTATCCAAAACAAGGATCAGGGGCAATGGAGCACCAGCCAGGCGATACCGTGAAACCAGGTCACTATTGGTGGCATCTGAAGTATTCAATTTAATAACTAATGAAGAGGCCTTAAGGGTTTTTTTGGCGCTATTTGCTATGGAAATAGCTTTATCCGCATCGGCTCCACTGGCATTATATGCTACAAGAAAGACCGGCTTACATGATTTGTTGGCTTTTTCGATCTCGGTTGAAGTCTGGGCATTTACCCGCATCAATCCTGTAAATAGAAGAAACAGAATCAGGATGTTTTGAATCGTTTTCATGGCTTTTGGCTTTTTATTTGACGCAAATATACGTTATATTTTGAAATAACGTAATAATACGTTAAAATATTTTGGGGAACCTTTTCAGGGAAATGGTATTACTTTTTGGATGAAAGACGATTAATGAGCAATGAATAATTACAGAATTATCAAATTAAAGAATTACTCATTATTCATTAAAAAGAACCCGTTGCAAAACGGATAAGCATCCATTATAAAACGGATAAGCATCGGTTGCAAAACCGATACGGTTCCGTTGTGAATTATATACGGTCCCGCTGAAGCATGGATGGGTATCCGCTGGAATTCACTGAATATCATGTATATAACTTGAGCCAGAAATAATGAGCAATGACCAATGAATAATGACGAAAATGAGTAATGAGTAATTGCAGACCTGAATCTATGAAGAAACAAAAAATTAGGTTTTTGGAAAACTCTGTTGTAACTTTATATTGTTATACTTCGGCTGTTCGGGTTTGCAAAAAAATGCAAACTCAACCGCTCAGTATAACTGAATCTAAGCATTTTTGCTTTCACAAACCTCCCAAGATTCAGTATAACAAACGTGCCGAAACTGGTTTTTCGAGGTGTCCTAGATAAATAAACTAAACAAATGACTATAAACAAATACCTCATAATCTTAACAATAGTTTTGACACAAAATATTTATTTATTTTCTCAAAACATACCTTCATTCCGAATTACTGATTGGAAATCTCCTGGCAGTTCAGCGTCATTCAATTTTCAGCAAAGTGTAGCCCTCACTTCGTTTGGAGCAGATACAAGTGGGTTTGTTGCTTGTGATAGCGCACTTCACCAAGCGATAAATGCACTAAATGGTCCGGGTGAAATATTTGTCTCCAAAGGCACCTATTTGTTTGAGCAAACCATTGAACTTCCTGATTCAATCCTTATTCAAGGAGAAATTGATTCGTTATCGCTGGGCCCTTTAGCCCGGTTCAAGCTTTCACCGGGAAATAATAATCACGGAATAAAAATAACCGGAAGTGAAATAAATACAAATTACACAATAACCTATCCATTGATTCAAGGTCAACAAAAACTATTTGTGAACCAACCGCAGATATTCTCTGAAGGCGATTTTATAAGATTAGTACCATTTGATGACAGTTTATTGGTAAATGATTCATGGGCTTATCATTCCACTGGCCAGATATTTCAAATTCTGCAGATTAATGGTGATAGTTTACTACTTAACAAACCTTTTAGAAGGTCATATATTGGAAATAATTTACCTGTAATCTATAAACTTATACCCCGACATCAGGTACATATAAAATGCATAAAAATAGAGCGTGTAGATACTACTACATCTCAATCCTCAAATATTTACGTAAATAGTGCGGCCGATTGTAGTATAAGCGGTATTGAAAGTTATTATTGCAATTTCGCCCACATCGACATTCTAAACTCAATTCGCATAACTGTTGAAAATAGTTTCTTTAATAATGCATTTTCTTATGGTTCGGGCGGAAAAGGATATGGCATTATGCTTGAGTCCACTTCAGGCGATTGTTTTATTCATCAAAATAATTTCGAACACCTGAGACATTCTATGATCTTACAATCGGGTGCAAACGGGAATGTTTTGGCATACAATTACTCTATAGATCCATATTGGACAGAAACCTCTCTTCCTTCAAATTCGGCAGGAGATTTAGTTTTACACGGTAATTATGTTTATATGAATCTTTTGGAAAGCAATGTCGTTCAGAATATAGTCATTGACAATAGTCATGGTATTAATGGCCCTTTCAATACTTATTATAGAAACAGAGCAGAGTTGTATGGTATTTTTATGAATACTTCTCCGGCTTCAAACGGACAAAATTTTATAGGCAACCAGGTAACTAATACTTCATCTCCCTTTTTAGGGTTTTATGCTTTGCAGGGGAGTAACCATTTCGAATATGGCAATATGATAAAAGGAAATGTGATACCAATTGGCACAAATGAGCCCAATGATACAACAATGTTTGGTTATGTTTTTAATTCATTTTATGAATATATTTCTTCTGTACCACCAATAAAAAATAATAACTGGCAAACCCAAACTCCATTGATAGAGGCTAATTATCGATATCAGGTATCTGATAAAAAAGCAATTTGTAATGACATCATATATGGACCTAATTCGATTATAGGACCGAGAGAAATGATCAATAGAGAATTTGATGTTTACCCTAATCCATTTACAAATGAATTAATCATAAAAAATAAAACAGGTAGAATGGACTATCTCATTAAAGTATACAACACATTAGGCCTATTAGTTTATACAGCGGTATTGAGTGGTGAAAATAATATTATTGGTACCAAAGAATTGAATTCGGGGATGTATTTTTTATTTATTGAAAGTCGGGAAAAGTTTATATTTAAGATAGTGAAGTATTAAACCCATGCTCATAACAGCGGGCTGTCATAATGTGGACGATAGCAAAAGATAATGAGCAGTGAGCGAAGCGCTTGTGGAGTATAGGGGAGTCGAACCCCTGACCTTTAGACTGCCAGTCTAACGCTCTAGCCAACTGAGCTAATACCCCGGAAAGAGTGGCAAAAGTATAAAATATTTTCATTAATTACCCGTTTTGTTTTTCGCTACAACGGGCATAGAGAAATGTGTACTTTTATTTTAAATTTATTTTAACCACAATAGTCACAGTAGGCCACAATAGAAAATATAAGTAGACTAATGTGAACTAATGTGCCTATTGTGGTTAATTCTTTGCATTAATAGCGTTCCCATCGCCTTAAAACTCATAGGTTTTATGAAACGTCTCTTCGCCGCTATTAAGATCAACCCGGACAAAGCATTCCTTGACCAAATTCACGAACTTAAAAACCAGTTGCAGCACGAACGGATCAAGTGGGTGGAAGAACACAACATCCATGTCACATTGAAATTCTTCGGGGAAACAGCGGAGGGAAGGATCCCTGAAATCAACAGGGTGCTGGAAGGGGTGGCGGCAGACATCAACGTTTTTTCTTTTTCACTTCAGAAACTGGGTGTTTTTGGAAGCTCGTATGATCCGCGGATAGTATGGGTGGGAATCGAGCCTTATGCTGACCTGGCCTTTATCATGAAGGTCTTTCACGACAAAATGAATGTCATTGGTTCTGGGCCCGACCGGCAAAACCTGGTACCGCATTTAACCCTGGGGAGAATAAAAATTTTGAAGGATAAAAAATTGTTTCAGCAGATCATTGATCAGAACAAAGAGATCTCATCGCAGGAAATAATTGTGGATCGGTTCATTCTTTTTGAAAGCATCCTGAAAAAAGAAGGGCCGGTATACCTGGCCATTAAAACCTTCCAATTGAGGAAGTAGAAAATCGTCACGGGATTACTCTTTCGGCGGTAAATTCTGTTTTTCCGTCTTCCTGGCAAGAAAATGATAGATCACCAGGCTTAAGCCTCCGAAGAGACAGATCATTGAAAAATAGGATGCTTCTTCACCGAGGCAGGTATAGGCGGCAAAAACCCTTCCAAGGAGGATGCCAATACCAATACCAAGGAAAAGCAATCCCCACTTCAGGGTGGCAGTTTCGTTTCTTTTTGATTCAAAAGCGGATGCATCGGCACCTCTTTGAATCAAAAGCATACGTTCTTTTTTTCTGATAGCGAGGTACACAATACCAAAGATCATTGTGAAAAACGCTATCGGGACTAAAATTCCAGGTTCCATTATTTTGGGTTTTAGGGGTTAGTGATTCTTTTTGCCCCTTTTGACGCACTAACAATGTTGAGGTTACAACCCTTCTTTCTTTTTTATTTTAAAATGACCTTTTTGATCACAAATCGTTTACTATTGACCAGTTCCACAAAATACACCCCTCTTGAAAACGTTGAAACATCAATCTTATATGTAAATTCAATTGGGATGTTTTCCAGTGATTCTCTGTACACTGTTTGCCCCCTGACATCAACAATTTGAAGGTCCATTTGTTTTTCTCCATTGGCAATGGCAATGTTCAATTCTCCTCCTGCTGGGTTGGGATAAACCGAGATTCCGGTTTCTGGTCTGTTTTCAGAAATACCGGCACAGATTTTTACCGTGATGTTTTTTACACCGTCAGTTCCTGAACCACAGGTATTACTTCCCTGAACGGTAATCGGGCCTGAAACCGCTGCCGGGCTGATGGTTATAATTACAGAATTGGTTCCTGTTCCGGAAATGATTGATGTTCCCGTGGGAACGAACCAGGTATAAGAAGTTGCTCCGGGGATGGCCGGAACAGTATACGTATAGCTCTCATTATTTGAACAAACCGTATCGTTGCCAGCGATGATACCTGCAGGCCCGGGTATTGTTTCCAAACTGATTGAACGGGTCTGAGGGGTACTTTCTCCGCAGTTATTAATGGCAACAATACTGATATCTCCGGCATTGGAGCCCCATAGAACAGAAATAGAATCCGTATTCTGACCGGTTACGATCGTTGCACCCACCGGTACCGTCCATAAATAAGAAGTAGCATCCGGAACCGGGTCGATCGAGTAGCTTGTCATAGTGGCATTGCATACCAGTGCGGGTCCCTGGATGGTGGCCGGTTGCGACGGGGGTCCTGTAATAGTTATAGCCAGGACACTTGGATTGCTGTTCCCGCATTGATTACCGGCAATCACGGATATACTTCCGCCGGTGTTCCCCCATTGAATGGTGATAGACGTTGTATTTTGTCCGCTCAAAATCAGTGCTCCAGCCGGTACCATCCAGGAATAAGTGGTAGCGCCTGTAACATTCTGAATGCTGTAAGCGGCACTAGAATCGTGACAGACAATTGCAGGCCCGTTGATAGCCCCGGGAGAATTTGGCGTCGGAATGATGCTGACGAGAGTGCTGTCGCTGCCCGTGTGAGAAGCAGCATCGACTACATTAACCCGGTACCAGGTGGTTCCGGTGGGAGACGCAACAGGATTGGGAATGTTCGGGTTATTCAGTCCCGTGATGGGTGTCCACGAAAAAGTATAGGGACTTGTTCCCCCCACCATTGTTGCCAAAAGTTGAGAGGAAGCTCCCGCACAGATCGAAGCCGGTGTTGCCGTTGCATCAACGTAAATTGCATTTCCTGCCAGGACACGGATCGTTGCATTTCGCTGGTGTACAGGTGTGCCATTCGGACTTTTTGCAAAAAATTGCGCCTGGTAATCCCCTATCGGAACAGAGCCTGTCAATTTAATTTTTGCCAGCAGGGAACCCGGGAAAGCGGTTATACTGTTCCCGTACGGAAATGAAATCGTAAGTGTTCCTGAACCTGGTAGCGGATTGATCGTCCCCGAAAGAAGAACCGTATCTGTATAGAGTTTTACTTCCGGAATTGAAATGTTGAAGAGGGTGCTGTCGAAAGCGGTATAAAGTGTATCTATGGAATGATCGATGGCCATGGCGAAATCGGGAAAATAGGCAGTAGCGCTCATAAAACTTCCGTTCCTGAAATCGGTCCATCCGGCCATGCCGACTTTTTTATTTGAATAGATCCCGTTATAATCACCCTGGTAACGAGGAGTTCCTCCTCCTCCGCAGGTCGGGCAATCAATTTTCATTTTCTGATTTGAGATTCTCTGGTTGGCGACAAAATTTGCACCTCCATCAGCAGAATAGGAAGCATAGATATATGCGCTGTCGTGTGAAGGCGTATCCCGTGTGTCCATCCACTGAACATACAGTCGCCCATTGTTCTTGTCACACCAGATGGCGGGGTGCCATTGGTTATTGGTTTGTGTGCCGGCATCATCGTTCACTATTTTTGCTGCCGACCACGTGGTTCCCCCGTCATCGGAATAGCGGCTCCAGATATCCGGTTTATTTCCATCTCCGGGAGGATCGTTGGACGCATAAACAAGGTATAATCTTCCACGGTGAGTACCGTAACTGTTATCAGCAGCGATCATCGGGTAAGGACGGGTCCGCATTCCGGATACCGAGTTTCTTCCATTCACATCTGTTCCCACATAATTGGGAAATTGATGTGCCGACATCTGGGTAAAGGTAAGCCCTCCGTCGTGGGAGCGGTAAAAAGTATAGGTAGAGGCGAACGAAGTTCCGGAATTTGTGACCACATATACCGATCCGCCCTGAATGTTGTTATCAGGGCCCACGCAAACCATCATCCCGGGAACACTCTGGGTGGGCGGGGCAAAGGTGCTGGTGAAGGTCGCTCCGTGATCCGTGCTCCTGGAAAAGTTTCCTGATCCGTTGTTGGTCATACATGCATATACATTGTTTGCATTGGGGCCACTGGTCTGGTCGCAGGCAAGCCAGCATTTGTCATTCCCTGCAAGAGCAATAATCCCGGGCCCCCAGGTGACACCATTATCGGAAGATTTAATAACTTTTACTCCGAGGATGGAACCCCCATACATGTTCTCATAGAAAAGGTTTCCCAGGCTGTCGTAAGCAACCACCGGATCGCCCTGCATCGTTGAACCAAAAGCGGGAACTTCCGATAACCAATTAAGTCCGTCTTCCGAATGATGCGCCGTATTGACATTGTACGCGGTGAAATACCAGGTTGGGATGGCGGGATTGGCGGTCATATTACTTTCTCCAAAATCAACTCCCAGGTTAAAATTATCCCAGTTGTTGATCGTGATGACGGTCGATGCAACGGAAATGTTTTTTGGCGCCAATAAGTTATTCAACATTGAACGGGGAAGCTGATCGAGGTTGGGATCATCCCCATTCTGGGAGAAAAGGTGCAGGGAGACCAGAAAGAATCCCAAAAAGACTGCAAAAACAGGCATTATCCGTAATGTCCGTTTCAAAAAAGTATTTGTGTACATAGGGTATATTTTTTCGGAACAATTTTAAATATTACAATACAAACATATAAAAAATACTGAATGTCTGCAAGAATAATTGCTTTTATGCCGTCATTATTTTTAACTTTAACATTGAATTATCAGGGATATTTTTCGTTTTATGTAACCCCGTCACCTTATTAACGTCTAAGTCACAAAATGAAGTTTCAGGACGACAGCGAATACATCCGGAGAGTGTTAAGCGGAGACGTTGCGGCCTATGCATCACTGGTAGCAAAACATAAAAACCTGGTTTTTTCGATCGTCCTGAAGATCATAAGCAACCGGGAAGACGCGGAGGAGATCTCACAGGATGTTTTTCTCAAGGCCTACCAGTCGCTGGACACTTTTGAAGGGAAATCGAAGTTCTCCACATGGCTTTACCGGATCGCTTACAATGCGGCGATATCGAAGACACGGAAAAAAAGAGTTGAAATGGTTGCGATAGAAGAAACGGTCATTACCAATTATTCGACGGAGGGGATCGGCCGTAACATGAATGATCTGGAGGAGAATCAACGGCAGCTTATTCTTGAGAAGGCGCTGCTGCGTTTGCCGCCGGAAGATACCCTGCTGATCACCCTGTTCTATAAAAATGAAAACTCAATTGACGACATCAGCGATATCACAGGTTTATCGGTTTCAAATGTCAAGGTAAGGCTCCACCGGATACGGAAAAAGTTATATGAGGAGATGAACGGGCTGATAAAAAGAAATTAAAAACTGAAACAATCGTATCTTTGCAGTTGCAATGGAAAAAGAAGATTTTTTATCGGATGATTTATTAAAGGACCTTTTCAGGAACCAGTCCTGGGAGAATCCCGGGGATGATTTTACAGGGAATGTGATGGAACAGATACTTCAGGCGCCCGAAGTTGCCCCGGTGAAAAAGCCATTCTATCTTATCCTCCTGTCATCCTGGCCTTATATTCTTCTTTTACTGGCCTCTGTGGTATTCCTCATGACCTCCGACCTTCCGTTTACGGATTATATTCCCGGGAAAGAATACTTTGCAAAGAACCTTTTTCCCTATCTTGGTTCGTTGTTTTCAGGATTCAAACCCCTGGTATCAAATATCAAAACCATTTCCATTCCCCTGATGATTATTCTTGCAGGCAGTTTACTGATCGGTTTTGATCATTTTCTTTTCCGGAAGCCTGATGTAAGGCATCAAACCACGCATTAAAATGATCCCGCAGGAGATCGCAGATTCCCTGATCGATTTTTTTTCCCGTACACAGGATGTTTCCATTGACATCCTTAAAGCTTCTTCTCTATCCGGAGGTTGCATCAACCATGTTCACAGGCTTCAAACCAGCATCGGTGATTTCTGCATCAAATATAACCTGCGTGACCGGTTTCCGGAAATGTTTACCAGTGAGGCCGACGGGCTTGCTTTGTTAAAAAGCGCCGGGGAGATTCACATACCTGGTGTTTTTTGCACGGGTGAAGCAGGATCGTTTGCTTACATTTTACTGGAATTCATTGATCAGGGCAGAAAGAGCCCTTTCTTCATGCAGGATTTCGGACGATCGCTGGCCCGGCTGCACAGGCATACTGCAGGATATTTCGGCCACGATATGGATAACTACATGGGCTCTCTTCCGCAAAGCAATACAAAACATACCGACTGGAACTCCTTTTTCGTGGAGGAACGCCTGAAAAAACAGATTTCACAGGCGAGCGGGTATTTTTCTTCTTCTGACCTTACCGCATTTGAACGACTGTATTCCCGTCTCGATGAATTGTTACCTTTTGAGCCACCCGCTATGCTTCATGGCGATCTCTGGGGAGGAAATTACATGGTTGCGCCGGATGGCAAGGCGTGCCTGATCGATCCGGCGGCTTATTATGGCCACCGTGAGGTTGATATTGCCATGACTACGCTTTTCGGAGGATTTGATGAACACTTTTATGTTTCGTACCAAGAGGAATATCCTTTGGAAAAAGGGTGGCAGGATCGTTTGGATATCTTTAAGTTGTATCCTTTACTGATTCATTTGAATTTATTCGGCTCCGGGTATCTTGGATCCATTATAAGTATCATCCGGAGATTCTGACCGTCAGTTATCCTGGTGTTTTTCGAGCCACATCTGTTTGAAATTCTTCTCGGCAAATTTCGGCAGCTCTCTGCGGGGACCCCACTTTTTCCTGAAGTACATCCTGAATGCCCTGTTTTTTACACCGGCACCCGTCTTGTCAATCATCCATCTTCTCAGCATCACCATTTTCAAGCCCTTCATAATGAATTTCCAGGACGATTTCGCAAATCCCTTTTTTACCGCTTCATTCCGGTTATACAATAGCAGTTCATGCAGAGGAATGTGCATGGAGCAAACTTCGGTACATTTTCCGCAGAGGGAACTGGCATAACTTAAGTGGTTGTAGTCTTTCATACCCAGGAAATGCGGAGAGATCACCGAGCCGATCGGCCCCGAATAAACAGCTCCATAGGTATAGCCGCCAATACTCCGGTATATCGGGCAGGCATTCAGGCAGGCCCCGCAACGGATGCAAGCCAGGGCCTGGCGTTGTTCCCTGTGTTTGAGTACTTCCGTCCGCCGGTTGTCGATAAGAATGACGTACATTTCTTCTGGTCCGTCGGGTTCACCATTCATTTTCGGTCCAAAAATGATGTTGTTGTACGCGGTGATTTGCTGCCCGGTACCATAGGTAGCCAGCAAGGGAAGAAACAGATCGAGGTCATCAAGGGAAGGAATAATCTTTTCAATCCCGACAATTGCAATGTGGATCTTCGGGAAGGCATAGCAAAGCAATCCGTTTCCTTCATTTTCGGTAAGTACCAAGGCGCCCGCATCTGCTACCAGGAAATTTCCGCCGGTAATCCCGACATCGGCACGAATGAACTTGATCCTCAGCTGTTCCCTTACAAACCGGGCAATGTCTTCAGGGGTGCTGTGCAAAGGGGTTCCGAATTTTTCATGGAAGAGCTGGGCTACATCTTCTTTCGACTTATGCATTGCCGGGGTGAGAATGTGATAGGGTTTTTCACCGGCCAACTGTACGATGAACTCACCGAGGTCTGTTTCTATAACTTCGCGCTTATGTTTCTGAAGAAACTCGTTGATCTCGAGCTCCTCGGAGAGCATAGTTTTTTGTTTGACAATGAGGTGGGCATCGGCTTTTTTAATGATGGACAGGATTTCTTTTTGGGCATCTTTTTCCGATGGGGCCCAGATGACTTTTCCTCCTCGTTTTTCAAAGTTGCTCTCAAATTCAACGAGGTAGCGGTCGAGGTTGCTCAGGACTTTATGTTTCCGCATCGCTACACGCCGGCGTGCGAGTTCAAGGTCGAAATATTGTAGCTTTCCAGTAATTACTTTTTCGTCGTACCTGCCAATATTAAAATCCAGCCGCCTGCGGTGCTCCGGGTCAAATGAACGCTTTTCAGCATCGGCAAGAAATTTATCAAGGATACTCGACATACGGAATGTTTTTATTTTTCGCCAGGGATAGGTATCTTCAGAACTCTTCGCTCATGTCTTCCTCCTTCGAAATCCGTTGTAAAAAATATTTTCACAAGGTTCAATGCTTCTTCAGGGGAAATGAAACGGGCCGGCAGTGCTATGATGTTTGCATTGTTATGTAATCGGGATAACCGTGCAATTGAATTCGTCCAGCATATCGCCGAACGAACCTGCGGGTATTTATTGGCAACGATTGACACTCCATTACCGCTTCCACAGATAATAATCCCTCTTTGATAGATTCCTTCGTTTATCGCTTTTGCCAATGGATGAATAAAATCAGGATAATCGACACTTTCGTCCGAAAATGTACCAAAATCCTTGAACCGGTATCCGGCGGATGACAAACTCGGCAGAAGATATGCCTTTAAGCTGAATCCGGCATGATCACATCCTATAGGAATATCCTGGCTAAAATCAAACATTGTTAACAAATTTATTTACAAATGTAATCATAATTTCGAGCGGGATGAATTTGCTATCCAATACACAGAATGAGTTCATGAATTTAAGAACCAGCTCTTTTCATTTCTTTTTTGAATTTTTTTTTATTTTTTAGATGTTATGTTTGATAAAAGATTGAACCGGTCAAAGAAATTTACTTTCTAATACCTATCTATAAATCAAATTCTTAAAATTTTAACAAAGGATTGTTTATAACTGCGTAACTTTGTTAAAAATTACTTATAACTCTTTTCCTCACTCAAAAACTTATCTTCAAACAGGAAAATTTTACTTTTGAAAAGAAAGTATTAACATTTTATACAATAAAAATAAAGGATAAAAAATGAATATCTTATTAACAAACAAAATTATTAACAGTATGTTATTAACCTGGTAATTTATTAGTTTTAAGAATAATACAACTTTGTATCTTTAGTTAAGATGTTCATTGAATAAGAGTATTGTGAAATAAAAATTATTAAGTAAAATAAAATCAACAACATCAACACCTATCATTATAAGAAATATAAAATTTTAAAAAATTATTATTATTATTATGAATTCCGAAATTCATATTAAAGGTCAAAATACAGATAAGAACCATGAAGTTATTCAGGAAATAAACCGGCTCAGGGAAAAAAAGAACGCGATCATACTGGCGCATTTTTATCAGGTACCAGAAATACAGGATCTGGCTGATTTTGTGGGCGACAGTCTCGGTTTATCCCAGGAAGCCTTTAATACGAATGCCGATATTATTGTTTTTGCCGGTGTTCATTTTATGGCAGAAACGGCTAAAATTCTTAATCCTGCTAAAAAAGTATTGTTGCCCGACCTGGAAGCCGGCTGTTCATTGGCTGATTCCTGTCCGGCAGGTGAATTCAATAAATTCAAGGAAAAATATCCCAGTCATATTGTGATCTCTTATATCAACTGTTCTGCTGAAGTAAAAGCGCTTTCGGATATCATCTGTACTTCGAGTAATGCAGTAAAGATCGTAGAATCACTACCAAAGGATGCAAAGATAATTTTTGCACCGGATAAGAACCTTGGAAATTATGTAAATATGATCACGGGTAGGAATATGGTTTTATGGGAAGGAAGTTGTGAAGTACACGACATCATAAAAACAGAAGCCGTCATTCAGCTAAAGGCTGATCATCCTGATGCAAAACTGATCGCCCACCCTGAATGTAAGGCAGTAATACTTCAGATGGCCGATTTCATCGGATCCACCACGGCACTGCTGAATTTTACCCAAAGAGATCCTGCGAAAGAGTTCATCGTGGCCACCGAAACAGGCATTCTACACCAGATGCAGAAATCATCACCGGATAAAAAATTCTATGTTGTTCCTACCGATGAAACCTGTTCGTGTAATGATTGTCCTTACATGAAGCTGAATACATTGCCAAAATTGTTAAATTGCCTGAAAAACGAATCACCGGAAATTGTTTTATCTGCCGAACTGATGGATAAAGCAAGAAAGCCGATACTCCGTATGCTTGAATTATCAAAATAACCATTCCTACATGCGAAAGATCAATATCAATCTCAGATTTCTCATATTGCTTTATTGCTCATTCTTCATTGCTCATTTTTCATTTTCTCAAGATACTACAGTGATCCGGAACGGATACCAGAAATTTTATTACAAGAGCGGGGTTATTTCCAGTGAAGGCACGATGAAAAAAGGGGAACCAGATGGTTACTGGAAATCTTATTTTGAGAACGGGAAATTAAAATCGGAAGGAAACCGGAAAAATTCCGAGCTCGACAGCCTCTGGATCTTTTACAATGAAAAAGGACAACGCATCCTCGATGTAAATTACAGGAACGATAAGAAAAACGGGATCAAAACGACCTACCTCGAAAAAGAGATGATCCGGGAGATGTTTAAAAATGATATCAAAGACGGATATACCCGTTATTATTATCCCGATGGCAAGCTGAAAATGGAAATTCCTTTTGTTAAGGGTTTGGAACAGGGACTTGCCAAGGAATATTCAAACGATGGAAACATCATCACACTCATCGAATACAAACGAGGCTTTGTTATCGACAGGTTAAAGATCAACAGGCGGGACCATAATAATTGGAAACAGGGACGGTGGTATATATTTTATGGAAATGGAAATATCCATGTGGAAGGAAATTACCAGGATGATCTGAAGGAGGGTTATTTTAAAGAATATGCAGAAAACGGCGACCTGATCAGTGTGGATAAGTATGTGAAAGATGTGAAACAGGCAGAAGCCCAGGAGATCCAGAAGCTGGATATACAGAATGAATATTATTCCGACGGAAAGATCAAGGCCAGCGGAACTTACCGTAACGGAACCCCGGAGGGAATTTACCGGGAATACAATCCGCTCGGGCAGATCATCCGGTCGCTGGTTTATGATATGGGAACTGTTATTGGTGAAGGAATTGTGAAAGAAGATGGCAGTCGCGACGGGCATTGGAAAGACCTTTATCCCGACGGCAAACTCAAGGCAGAAGGCGATTACAAGGACGGAAAACAGGTTGGAGAATGGAAATTCTATTATCCGGATGGAAAGACGGAACAAACCGGAAAATTCACAAGTTCGGGAAAATTCCACGGAACCTGGAAGTGGTATTATGACTCCGGGCAGCTGATGCGGGAAGAGGAATATGATAACGGGTTAAAGGACGGAATGCACACCGAATATGACGAAAAGGGGAAGATCGTGGAAGAAGGGGAATACATCAAAGACCTGGAAGATGGCCCCTGGTTTACCACCATCGGTGATTATCTTGAACGCGGCCCTTACAGGGATGGATTGAAAAACGGGAAATGGGTAAGTTATCAATTGACTTCAACCAATGCCAAAACAGATAGTATCCTTTCTTTTTCCGGTAGTTTTGTAGAAGATAATCCTGACGGAAAATACATCTATTATTGGGATAATGGAAAGGTAAAAGATGAAGGTTATTACCTGATGGGAAAAAAAGAAGGCGACTGGATCAAATACGAATATGACGGAACCCCTTTCCTGGTGATCACTTACCGGAATGGCGTGGAAACGAAATACGACGGCGTAAAGATCAAACCACCGTTTGAGTCGGAGAATCAATAATCAGTAAGGAAGAACATGGACAATTACAGAAAATCGGAAGGCAGCCGGAAGGGAAAACAAACACCGGATTCCCGAAAAAGGAAATCTTCAGAAACACGACCTTCCTATTCCCGGAGAAGAGATGAGGAAGAGCCCCCACGGGAAAAGCGGCCTTATTCTTCAACGCGACCTTCCTCTCCCCGGAAAAGAGATGAAAATAAGGCTCCGCGGGAAAAGCGGTCTTATTCCTCAACAGGACCCTCTGCTCCCCATAGAAGAAATGAAGATGAAGCTCCGCGAGAAAAGCGGCTTTCTTCTTCAGCACGACCTTCCACTCCCAGGAAAAGAGATGAAAATGAGGCTCCGCGGGAAAAGCGGCCTTATTCCTCAACAAGACCTTCTTATTCCAAAAGGAGAGATAAAGATGAAAACGTGCGGGAAAAACGGGACTTTTCCTTCGCCGCCAAACGGAGAACATCGGATTCAAGACCTTCTGCAATGAAAAGAAAACCCCGTCCCGGCGAAGAACCCGAAAGTGATCTGATCCGGCTGAACCGTTATATCGCAAATGCTGGCATCTGTTCCCGCCGTGAAGCGGATAAACTGATCGAAGCCGGCGCCGTACAGGTAAACGGGAAGGTTGTAACGGAACTGGGGACGAAAGTTTCCCGTACAGATAAAATCTCCTATGGCGACCAGGCGCTTTCACGTGAAAAACTCAGGTATGTGCTCCTGAATAAACCCAAAGGTTTTATCACAACAACCGATGACCCGGAAAACCGGAAAACCGTGATGAACCTCATTGCACGTGCCTGCAAGGAACGCATTTACCCGGTTGGGCGGCTTGACCGGAATACCACAGGTCTTCTTCTTTTCACCAACGATGGAGAAATTGCAAAACGGCTTTCGCACCCGAGATACGGAATCAAAAAGATCTATCATGTTGGCCTCGATAAGAATGTTTCGGTAGGTGATATGAAGAGTATTCTTGCGGGAATGGAGTTGGAAGATGGAATCGTGAAAGCGGATGCCATTGAGTTTGTAGGGGACGGGAAGGACAAAAAAGAAATCGGTCTTGAACTGCATACCGGACAGAACCGCGTTGTGAGAAGAATCTTTGAGAAGCTCGGTTACAAGGTGGTGAAACTCGACCGTGTTTATTATGCGGGCCTCACCAAAAAGAACCTTCCCCGCGGCGAGTGGAGATTCCTGGAAGAAAAAGAACTCAACATGCTCAAGATGATAGGGCATTGAAAAGCCTCACCCCCCAGCCCCCTCTCCCAAGAGAGAGGGGGAGAAGAAGTGAATAGCGAATGGCGAACAGCGAATAGGTTAAATACTAAATATTCAATTTATGATAAGAGGATTTTTTTTCGCAACATTGATTTTCCTAGCGCAATTTTGTTTTGGCGCCATCGATCCTATGCAGGACCTGATCCGGTCGGCCGGAGATGCAACCGTTTATCCGAATGATAACCTGCTGGTGGTTTTCGACACCACACGGGTAGATGTCAAAGAATCGGGACTGAGTTATGTCTGGACCCATACCCTGACCAAAATCCTGAATGCCAAAGGAGCCTTTGACCAGAGCGTGGTAAAATTCGGGTACGATCCGCTTTCGGCTTATGTCGACATCAAAAAAGTGGTGATCTATAAAAAAGACGGAACCATCCGCAACCTCGACATGCTGAATGTGATGGATTACCCCGCACCTGCAAGGATGATCTACTGGGGCGCAAGGGAAAAAATGATCGAAATCGGAAGGCTCGACCCCGGGGATGCTGTGGAGGTGGTTCAATTCAAGAAAGGGTTCACCTATGCTTTGCTGGAACAAGGAGAGGACGATGACAGGAAATACATCCCTCCCATGAAAGGCCATTATTACGACATTGTCGAGTTCTGGAGCGGGAACCCGGTAAAGATCCGGGTATACCAGATAGAGGTGCCCAAAGACAAACCCCTGCAATATCAGGTTTACAATGGAGAAGTGCAGTCGTCGGTATTGTTCCGGGAGGATAAAAACGTTTATACTTTTACCAAGAAAGATATCGTTCCTTTTAAACCCGAGCCACATGGTGTTGCAGCATCGGATGTTGCGACCAAGTTACTTCTTTCCACAAGCCCCGACTGGTTTGCAAAATCCCGCTGGTTCTACAAGGTTAATGAAGATTTCGGCAGTTTTGATGTTACCCCCGATATCCAGGCCAAGGTGAACGAGATCCTCAAAAGTGCGAAGAATGAAATGGATTCCGTTTCCCTTCTGACCCACTGGGTAGCCGATGAGGTTCGTTATTCCGGTATTTCCATGGGTTGCGGCGAAGGTTATACGTTGCATAAAGGAGCGATGACCTTCAGTGACCGTTGTGGCGTTTGCAAGGATAAAGCCGGTATGCTGATCACCATGTTACGTGCAGCCGGTTTCAAATCGTATCCCGCCATGACCATGGCCGGTTCGAGGATCGATTACATTCCTGCCGATCAGTTCAACCACAGCGTGACCGTTGTAAAACTGAAAGACGGAAAATACCATCTGCTGGACCCGACCTGGGTTCCTTTTGTCAGGGAATTGTGGTCGAGCGCCGAGCAGCAGCAACAATACCTGATGGGCGTTCCCGGAGGCGCTGACCTGGCCACCACCCCGCTTTCAGCACCCGAGAACCATTTCCTGAAGATCGAAGGGAAGTCATCCTTGTCGGCAGACGGAACCCTGACCGGGATCCTTACGGTCTCTGCGGAAGGCCAGACCGATGCCGGGATCCGCGGGATGTTCCGGAATTCCAACAAAACACAATGGAACCAGAATGTGGAAAAGGAGATCCTGAAAATATCGCCCCTGGCCGAGGTCACACGTATAGAATATACCGACCCCATTGATTACAAATCCGGCCCTATCCGGATCACCGTTGAATACAGGATCCCTGAATATGCGCTTGTTTCCGGTGACCAGGTCCTTTTTACGCCGGTCATGGCTTCCAATGTGTTTAAAAATTACCAGCCGCACCTGTTCTTTGAAACGTGGATGAAAGAACGAAAATTTCCCTTCCGCGACCGTTGTTCACGATCGGTTGAACTCAATGAATCCATCCAACTTCCGGGAAATTCAAAAAGTGTTTACCTGCCGGAAGCTAAAAATAACACAGGCGATTTTTGTTCCTTTCAAGGCGGATACGATTGGAAAGACCATATGCTGACATTGAACGAAAAGATCGTCCTCGGAAAACGCATTTATGACGCAAAAAACTGGACTGAATTCCGTGATGCAGTGACTTCACAGGGTTCTTTTGCAGATGATCCCGTTGTTTTCCGTCTTCAAAACTAATTCCTCTATACGTTAAAAATGATTTTATGAAAAAGATAATTTCCTTTCTTTTCTTTTCCGTTTTCTGCCTTCTGAATTCCGACTTCGTTTTCGCCCAGGATGAAAACTACGATGCCGTTTACCTGCAGCTAAAAAAAGAATACACGCTCAACCCCGATGGCAGCATAGATTACCGGTACATGAAAAAGCAGAAATTGCAGACCTACCGGTCATTTCATAATCTTTACGGGGAAACTTTCATTGTTTATCATCCCGATTTTCAAAGCCTGAGGGTGAATGAAGTTTATACGATCATGGCTGACGGCAAGAAAAATCCTTCTCCTGCGAATGCCTTCAATGAAGTCCTTCCCGGGTTTGCCGCCAATGCTCCTGCATACAACAAGCTGCGCGAGATGGTGATCACGCATGCGGGTACAGAACGCAATGCCGTTCTGAACATTGATTACGTGCTGCATTCAAAGAAAGGGTTTTATCCCTGCCTGATGGGAAATGATTTGCTGTGTGAGGTGGAACCGGTAAAAGAACTGACCTTTATTATCCGGATTCATTCGGAAAGCAAACTGAATTTTTCGATCCTGAACAGTACAGCAACACCGGTTATTACCAAAGAGGGCGGCTTTCAGGTTTACACCTGGAAATTTACGAATGTCCCGGCAATCTCCACCGAAGACTTGCAGAAAGGCGGCAACGATCTTTACCCCCGCATCCTTTTCAGTACCGCGAAAGACAAGTCTGACCTGTACAAGGAATTCCAGAAACAGGCAGCATTTTCTTATGGTTTAAATACTGAGATGAAGAATATGGTTGCAGCCATATCCGCAGAAAACAAAGAAAAAGCAGATGTTATTCTGAAACTCCAGGAAAAAGTGGTAACTGAACTCCGGCTGTATCCGGTTCCGCTGAGATATACCGGTTTTACCATCAGGACGGCACAGGAAACCTGGAACAGTAATGGAGGAACACCTATTGAAAAAGCAGTACTCTTCGTTGCATTATTGAAAGAAGCCGGCGTGGAGGCAAATCCCGTATTCATGATCAGGAATAGCATGTATAATGAATCCATCGGATCGCTGTTGGATATTGAGGATATCCTGGTGAAGGCAGAAGTACCCGGAACCGGGCCGGTTTATTTATCAGCAAACACCCTGAATTCCCAGAATTTGTTCCTCTGTTCACCCGAAAGGGTTTTCGTAGAATTACGCCAAAGGGATATCCGTATCGAAAAATCAACATCATTAAAAAATAAAATCAGGCTGGCCGGAACATTTACAGTGAATGAGAAAAACCAATTATCGGGAGATGTTTCCTTTTCGGAAGATAACGGGGCAAATCCTTATCTGATATTGCTCAGGGACAAGAATAAGGCAAAATCCCTTATCGGAGGCGGATTATCCTCTTCCGATCTGAAGGATCCCGGTATTACAAAAATGGGAATGGACCAATCCTCTGTTGTAATAGCCGTTCAAAAAGATAAACCTTTTCGCAACGATTCGGATTATTATTTTCTCCAGTTACCATTCCTGACAAATGGCATTGAAAGCCTGGGCATCCACCTGTTGCCCAAAGACCGCACCACGCCGCTGGAAATCGCATCAGTGATGGAAGAAAGCGACGACTTTACTTATTTGCTTCCGGATAAGATGAAACCCTTCATACCGAATGAGAAAAAGGAACTGAAAAACAATACCGGAGTTTTCTCTTTTGAAGTGAAAACGAAAGGCGAAAAAGTGGTCATACACAAATCCCTAAAGCTGGAAAAAAGACTGATCCAACCCTCAGAATACGCAGAATTTAAGGCCTTAATGGATCACTGGAATGCTGACCGGTACCGGGAAGTGGTGTTTACGGAGTAAGGGAGGACAGTGAACTGAGGATGGAGGATCGAGGATTGAATGGGCGTACAATTGTATTGATGGAATGTAACAAACCGTAATGTTAATCAGTAATTACTAATTTTCCGGTTGCAATCACTTTGTTATCCTGTGTTATCTTAACAAAATAAATCCCACTTGTCAGATTACCCCTTGCTATTTGTATTTTGCCATCCGAAACAGGATTTACCATTCTGATTTTTTGTCCGAACAGATTATAGATATTCATTTCGGCATTATTCAACACGGGGTCAAAATTAATTGTTGCCGAAGTGATGAACGGATTAGGATAAATAATCATATTCTGATCAGATTCCGTACCGGTTGTTAAAATAGGACTTGTTGTACTTTCTAATTTAGCAACAAACAGATCATTGGTTCCCAGGAAGGAATTTGTCAATGTTGTTTCTCCAAAAGCAAGAGAAGGACTGGTAAAATATCCGCCTGCAATCAAATTTCCCTCAGGATCAGTACAAATAGAATATCCCGCATCATCATTACTGCCGCCAATACCTGTCGCCCAAACAACATCTCCTGAAGAAGTATATTCTACGATATAAAAATTCCGGTTTGGGGCAGCATTATTTA